>JAAYQC010000146.1 GCA_012519515.1 Bacteroidales bacterium
AGGGACTGCATATCCGAATAATCTGACCGGTTCTCTGACAATAGATAATTCTTCTGGCGTAGAAATCAAACAAAGAAAAGCTATAACAAACACCGGAAGATTAAATTTAGTTAATGGTAATTTTACATTACCTCCGATAGCAGGAGCGTCAGCTTTTACTTTAAAAGACAATGCATCTCTTTATCGTAGCGGAGGCAGTTTATCAGATAACTTAGGATCTGGAGTCTATCATGTATTTTATCAGGGGGAATCCAAAACAACAACAGGGGAATTATCCGGATCGGGGTTGAATAATGTTACCATAAATCTGGAACCTGGAGAGATTTTAACTTTAGACCGGAACAGATCTCCTAATGGAAACCTGACGATCAATTCAGGTATTTTTGATATAAGTACTTATACGTTCGACAGGCAAGTAAGCGGAGGAGGTTCCATGACACTCGCGGATGGAACAGTTTTAAGGTTGGGAGGAAGCAGTAATTTCCCCTTAAACTTCAGTTATGTTTTAAATCCGGGAAGCACAGTGGAATATAATGCCCTGGGCACACAGACTGTATTTAGTAATGTGACGTATTCCAATCTCACTCTTTCCGGAAGTGGTATTAAACAATTTTTAGTTAAAATAACAATCAATGATAATCTTTCTATTGAAGGCAATGGTGAAACACAAGCCATAATCAATGATGGTGTACAATGCGAAACCGGAAGCTTAATTATCAATGATTATTACCAGCAACCAGGCATATGGGGCGGTTCAACCTCATCAGCCAGATGGAAAAGCGCAACATATTTCGGAAGCAGTACAACAGGAACCTTGTTAGTACAAGCTTCCTGTACCCCTGGCAGATGGTTCGGTAATACCAGTTCCGATTGGGGCAATGGAGATAACTGGTGCGGAGGGACGGTTCCTACTTCGTCAGTCAATGTTGTCATACCTTCTTTATCGCAAAACTATCCGGTTATTTCAGGCAGCACAGCAGCCATTTGCAATAATATCACAATTGAATCCGGCGCCTCACTGACAATTCAACCCGGCGGTAGGGCAACGGTGCATGGAAGTATGACTGTTGCAGACGGAGCTGATTTTACAATACAGTCATCTTCAATCCAGGAAGGAATGCTTATGTTTAATTCAGCGACAAAAACAGGTGATGTAAATGTCGAATTATTTCTTCCCGGCGGATCAGGCTACCACTATTTTGTTCCTCCCGTTGCATCAATGGCTATCGGTTCTGATGTAACATCGGCGAGAGCTGCCCTGGGACTTACAAGTGCCAACTTCAACGGAGACCTGGTGCTTTATGATGGCTCGAAAGCTTTGACCAGCATGGGACAGGGATGGCAATATTTTGATGGGTATAACAGCACCACCGGCTTTTCATCACTCACATCCGGACGAGGTTATAACATTTACCTCCGATCGGATGGAACTTTAACATTCAACGGCATCCTGAATTCTTCCGATCACACATTCGATATTGATTATGTTGCAAATACAGATGACTGGTCAGGATGGAACCTGGTAGGAAATCCCTACCCTGTCAATTATAATCTTACCGGAATAGAGGAACTAAATTCGCTTGTCGATGATGGCATATCCAATACAATATATTATACTTATAATGGTTCCTTTGAATATTATAATCCGCTATCCGAACAAGGCTCTAGTAACGCAACTTCAATTATTCGTCCGATGCAGGGATTTTTCGTTTACGCGACGGAAGCAGGTTCTTTGACTTTACCTGTGGGCTCAAAGACATTTAATCCAGCCCAGCAAAGGTTTAAAAAAGGAAGTTCTGCAGACGGCAAAAAAACGCCTTTAAAATTAGCCCGCCTGACCTTAAACAGTGGTTCAGAAGCTGATGAAACTCTGATTCTGCTTGTTGAAGGTTCCACCAATGAGTTCAATGAGAGTTATGATGGATTTAAACTCTTATCCGGCAGTAGTTCCAAACCTTTTATTTATAGCAAGCTTAACGGGGTTGATTACTTTATGAAAGCAGTTGCCTGTCCCGGGACAAATTCGGTTGTTGTGCCTCTTGAGCTTATTATAAAGGAAACGGGAGATCATTCAATTAATGTCACAGAACTGGAAAATATGGAGGGTTATAATGTAATCCTCAGGCACGGTAATGTTGAGGTTCCCCTGACTAATAATTCAACTTACACCATAAATCTGACCGCCGGAACCTATTCAGATTTTGAGCTTGAATTTAAAATGATAACGACTGATGTTGAGACAACAGAACTTTCTGAACTCAAAACATGGTACAGCAATAATTATCTCTATATCAGGTTTCCTTCCAACCTTCAATCTGTAAAAGGCCAACTGGCAGTCTTTGATTTTTATGGAAGGCAGGTTTACCGGGATAATAATCTGCAGGTTGTTCCTGAACAAACCATACAGATTCCTGTTAATTTCCAAAAGGGTTTATACTTCATTGATTTGAATGTAGATCTTAGACGTTTTAAATCTAAAATAGTTGCTTATTAGCTTGTTTTTTGTAAACTTTGTTTACTTTTGCAGCATATGAAGAAAAGACCATATATAAAACCTGAGGTTACTAAAGTTGTTATTGATAATTTGTTTTCATTACAGCTGGCTTCGCCAATGACACCTCCCGAGGATCCAATGCCGCGATCAGGTTCAAAAGGCTCGGATACACCATTCGCCAGTCCTTTTGATGATAAACCTTTCAGTTAGTTTAAATTTTTGATCCGGTAACGACTTCTATATAATAGTTTGATAATGAGAGCGCTTTCAGGGCGCTCTTTCTTTTTCGGGCCTGGTCAGCATCGCGCGATCAGGCAACCGTAACCGGCACCTGAATAATCAATTACATCAAGACCGGCCTGAGCAAACTCCGATTTGATTTCATCCTCTGAGAAATAATGTATAAAATAAGGTACAAGCCTGTCTCCAATTTCTGTTCTGTCTTTTTTGTGGAAAAAGCTTAAAAAATCGGCAATCTTTTTTATTATCTTATCTTTTCTGCGTCTACGGGTGGAATAAACAAACGAAGCCATTAATAATGTCTCTGGTTTAAAGAATGGCTTTAAGGAATTAAGAAACCCTATCCGGGTTTCATGGCCACGGATTAATGAATATGCACCCCAGCCGATAATAATACCGTCATATTGCTTTATATCATCCGGAACTGAATTCCTTACAAGGTATTTTATACTACTGTTGATATCGTGCTTTTTAAGCAATGAATTGCCGAATTCTACAAGCCTGAGATTACACTCATACCCGTCAACCTTAATCCCCATTTTACTGAGCGCAATAACCTCGCGCCCGCCTCCTGCCGCAATCAGTAAAACATTCTTTGCATCACAAAAGTATTTCTCAATATATGGTTTCTCCCAGTCAAAGAAACCTGATTCATTGTATTTTTCATCAGAATAAGAGGGAGCGCAACTGTGATATAGCTCATCGGAATATACAAGGCTCTTCCTGCCCATAATTCCCAGCCAGAATCCGGAAAACAAGGCATCGAGAAACAAGGTAAGTTTTTTAAGAAACCTGAAGGAAGCATGTGACATCCTTGCAACAAGTTTGTACCATTTCATCCGGCGGGCAGTTTTAATCTGTGTAAAGATAGCTATTTTGATGCTCGATAATATTCAATTGTCTTTACGCCATGCTGTCTGGCTCCCTTCGGTCGCGGTCTTGCAGGTCTTGCAGTCTTGCGGTCTTGCAGTCTTGCAGTCTCTTCCAATGCGGCACATCGCCTATAATCTATCGCCTATAATACATAATAAATGCTAAACACTTAACTCTGAACGCTTAACAAACCTTAACCCCCGAACCTTGAACTGCTAACCGCCAACCATTTCCCCCATACCTTATTATTATATATCCCCACTCAAAAAAATTTTTCACTTTTTCCGAAAATAATTGCAAAAAAATTTTATTCTGGCCCCGGGGTGTTTTAATATTGCTATTGCAATACAATTTTTTTGGCCGGATTTGTGGGGATGGATGCATAGCCAAACGTGATTTTTGTGGAATCAATATAATGTCTAACTGCATTTTAAACCTCGTGCCTATGAAACAGAACTGACTAAATCCCCCGGTGATAAGGCGGTCGGTTCACCGGACTTATTTCCTCAGGCCGCAACATAAAAAAATAACAAAGGGCTTATAACCCAAAAGTTCAATTCAAAACTAACAAACAAATGAAAAAGCTTATTTGTCTAATATCGGTTTGTCTTCTTGTGACAAGCTGCGAGAAATATGAATCCGAACCGGTTTCGCAGGATCAGACCTTCAAACGGCCGCTTTCCGATTCAGAGATGCTTCTGAAAACCAATCTCGACCAGGCTGCGCAGATCCTTGCCGATGTAATACAGGATGAATCGGTCATGAACGAACTGGACGTCCTCTCAAGAGAGGGCAGGGAATTTTACAACATTCCCTTTAGCGAGCTGATGGATGAATCAAAGAGCCTTTCAGCTTCATTCAGAAACCTGAGGGATGGATTCCTCAATGCCTGTTCCTCTTCTGAATCCAAGGGCAATTCACCCAACCTTGCCGGCTTCCTTGCAAAGAACGATTGCTATATCTATTGTCCCTATCCCGCGAGCTTCTACCCGAAGGGAAACAAATCCTATACCGTAGTAGCCCATCCCATCGACAACGATGTTGAAAATACAGGCTATCGCTACGATGGAAAAAGAATACTAAAGGTGAAGGTAAATGAGGAATATACTGATAAGTATATGGTGCTGATGGTAATGCCGAAAGATGAGGATAGGGAGGACCTTTGGAAAGCATATTCTGATTCACAGTCTGATGCTAAGGGGTCTCCTATTTATGCTGTAAAGGTAGGGAAAGTATGGTGCGCCGATTATTGTGGAGGACTTTTTGAGGGGGAACTTGAACTGAAGATTGCAAGAGGTTATCCCGAATACAATCTAACAACCGGCGTCGTTAGTGGAAAAATGTCGACCGTAATTCCCATTGATTACCCAAGATCGTATGCAAAGGCAGCAATAAAAGGTTGGACCGTTCATTCCAATGGTGGATGGTATTCCGAATTCACATATTGGGATACTAACTGGAGGGAGGAAAAGGTACAGCAGTGTATACTAGTTTACGAATATGACAAAGTCAAAGAAAGTACTATTAGCACTAATGTGAGTTACAAAAAAGACAATGTTAATCCGGCCGTAACAGCCACATTTAAAGTGAGTTACTGTGGAGACTTCTTAGGCCTGGCAGAATGGGATAGAGCTTGGTTTATGAGAACAAATTCAAATCCCGAACCTGGTGATGAAGTGAAAGATGGCTTGACTGTAAGGAAAACATGTTCAAAGTTCAAACTGACAACACCACTAAGTATTTATAATTAGAGGTTTATTTTCCATCCCTTTGGTACATATTTTAACCAAAGGGATGGTTATTAAAAAAAGAAAATGAAAAACTGCATTATTAAATTATCAGGATTACTGCTCTTAATTTTAATTCAACCAGAGTTAATAATGGCTACAGACACCACAAAGCTTAGTGTGTCTCTGAATTATTCTATTGACATGTCCGATACATATGGAGGGGGCAGTATGTTTTCAGGTGAAACTGCAGTTTCATTTTCATGGTTTGGAGTAAAAGCCTCCTATGGTCACCTGAATTCTCAATATTATTCAACGTTAAAAGTTCCCTACGATGAATTAGATTATACCCTGGAGATAGTTATTCCGGAAATAGCTTTCATGAATTTAGGCTCTTTATCTCTTTTTATCAGGCCCGTTAATAAGAAATGGATAACAACAGATGTAGTCTTTGGTGCATCTATGGGAAGGGCCAAAAGCTTTTTTATGAAAAATATAGATTATGAGTATGACATTGAGGACGAGCAGTTTAATTATGTTTATACTGATTATCATTATGTTCGAAGAAGTCATTTCGGATATCATGCCGGAATCGATATAACTGTTTATTTCTACAAAAACATAGGCATTCAGCTTAATTCAAGGATACATGATATGAATAATGGTGGCAGTTTCTTTTTTCTTGGTTCAGGACTTTGCTTTAAATTATGATTTTACCTGGCATAATTCTGCAATTGATTTTCTTCGTTTACTCCGATCCGGGAGGAGCGAAGAAAATCAATTTACTCCCCCCAGGGAAGGGGTAAAGAAATTGATTTTCGAACGTCTTGTAATTGATTGTTAACCAATATGTAAAGTTGTTTGAGGTAAAAATTATTAAATGATCAGCTTAAAGTATGAGAAAGCTTTTAATTAGTATTTTATTACTCTCCTTTACTTTCATAAGCAATTCACAGGAGAAAAGAATTTCAGTCAAATCCGGAGTTGGGTATTATCTTGATGCTGTTTCTGCAGATAGCGGGCCGATTCTTTGGTTGGAGGGCAGTTATAGATTTAATACAGGCATATCAATCAATGGAAGATTATCCATGGCAACCATAGAATGGGAAATGGACGGCGGAGCATTTAAAGGTTACAAGACATTTGAAATAAGACAAATGGTAGATGTTGTATTCTCACGGCAAATAAAACTGGGAGAAGCAAATTACCTCGAACCGGGTTTAGGATTCAAACTAAAAAGAGATTGTTTTTTAAGGCCCGACATTACAGAAGTATACAGTAATGGTAATTATTATCTAGATCTTGATTACAGTTATGTTTTCTACGAAATCGGTTTCACCCTCTGTCTGGATTATTATTACCAGTTCGAAAGCAATTTTTACCTCGGGTTGAGAGCTGATTCAAACATTATCTGGGCTCTTGGCTTTGAAGGTCTTTCAGTAACACCTTTGTTCGGATTCAGATTTTAATGCGACCATAATGTTAGAATAATTATAAACTCCTAATACTAAGCGAAATGAAATACAGATATTTCTGCATGGCGGCTTTGCTCCTGTTTACGACAACATCCCTTTTTTCGCAGGAAAATGTTGAGGGAATAAGCGCCATTCGTATCGAGGCCGGCTATGCTTTTACCGGATCAGGCGATCTTAGCGGCTTCTGCTATTACAATGAACTTGTTCAGCCTCTTGGAAGCTGGTTCAGTCTGGCTCCTGCCATAGGATTTTACAGTTTTTTCAGGGATGATGAGGATATAAAACTTCTGAAGGATGTGAAATCCACAGGTCTCGACCTGACAGGATATTTCTATCCTGTCAGGACAGATATTGTCGATCTGGAAGCCGGACTGGGATTTTATGTCAGGAGGTGGCACTGGGTTGTAGCTACCGGTCCCGAAGTCCAGTACGTTTCAACCGATATTCAACTGCCGGAAGGGTCACATGGTGACTATTTTGTAGCCGCTCCCGGATACACGGTTTCATTGGGCGCCGTCATGAAGGCGAACTCCCGGACGAGTATAAGCATCAAAGGTGTTTACCAGAACGATACCAGGGGAATAGTTGTTGCCACCGCGAGAGCCGGGCTCAACATCTGGTTCTGAACTATGACTTAAGTTTTAAGACTTGTACTTATGCATTACTAGTCTCTGCTGCACAGTCTCTGCATACACTCCTCCCGCCCATCACTGGTTGCCTGTCTCTGGCTGCCAAACCCTGGCTGATCATGCCAGGGTTTTTGGCATTAAGTGTACCCTGAACAAAAATGTCCCCGGAGGGAAATCAGCTAACTCCGGGGACGGGTCAGGGCGACCCTACCGTTCAGCACGGATAATCCAGGTACGAGAATTGGCAGCGAGACGCACCTGAAAGACTATATCGCACACACTTACTTCTGATTTAATAACTTGTCTGTCACATACGACCGTTTTACAGGACTGTACCTGATGTGCAGGCCTTCCTCGCAGATTTCGCTGACTATCCGCTTAACAGTGCGTTGACTGACATTGAATCTGAACGCAAGATCTTCAGGGGTGCCGGTACTTTCCATATCGGCTAACTTAAGAATCCTGACCTTCAGATTTTCCCTGTAAATCCTTGTCATGATCAAAATAATTTAAATTCACTGACTTTCTATAACACTAAATGTATTAAATAGTCAGGAATTAATCAAAAGATTTTGAAGGTTTTTTCGATGTAAATGACAAAAATTTACGTTTAGGTTGAATCGACTATATTATTGGCAGAGAACAAATTAACGATACTGTACACGCCATGTCCAAATAAACTACTCAAACTACTGTCTTTTTTCACGTTTTTTGACCGCTTAAAACGGCCCGCGGTATGCGGTTAGCGGTTCAAAATTCAAAGCAGTTCACGTAAAAAAGTTCAAAGTTCGAGACTAGTCAAAGCAAAAGTTCAAAGTTTGGAGTTCAAGCCGCATGCCGCTCGCCGTTCTTTCCCTGTGCTCTGTGCCCTGAGCCCTGAGCCCTGTGCCCTGTGCTTTGTGCCCTGTGCTCTGTGCCCTGTGCTTTGTGCCCTGTGCCCTGAGCCCTGAACCCCATTTGTGTATTTTCTGTATTACCTTTATATTGTACCTCTTTTATGTTTTGTCGTTATTGTATCGATCCACTTCTAATTCATTTATTTATGAAACCCACATGTATCGCATACACAAACACGTATGAATATAATTTTCAAACATGTGGGTTCCCCCGCTTGAGCGGGGCAGGCTATCAGACCATTGAAATCAAAATTATATACTGATGAAAACAACTTTTTCACTTCGAATAATAATACCAATTGCAGTTTTTTTCTCATTGATTACCTTTAGCTATGGTCAGTCTGTTGTAAATGAACGTGCTAAATGGTTTGTAGATGCCAGATTCGGAATGTTTATCCACTGGGGTGTTTATAGTGGTGCTGAAGGAGTATGGAAAGGTGAAGTTTTAAGAAATGACAATAACTATGCGGAGTGGATTCAGTATAGGAATGGTATTGAAAAGAACGAATACCTTAATCTTCTCGAAAGGTTTAACTGGAATGAGATTAATCCGGAAGAATGGGTTATTCTGGCAAAGGAATCAGGTATGAAATATGTTGTCCTGACCGCTAAGCATCACGATGGTTTTGCACTCTGGGATAGTAAAGCAAGCAACTATAATATCACTGAACATACAAATCCGCCAAGAGATATCTTAAAAGAGCTGGCAATTGCATGTCAGAAACATGGATTGAGAATGGGTATTTATTATTCACATTGGCTAGACTGGGAGCATGAATACGGGTGGGACCACTCAAAAGAAGTAACCGGGATTACCAATGAAGATTATGATCGTTACTGGCAGGATAAAGTTATTCCTCAAATGCGGGAATTAATGTCTGAATATGGTCCCATAGATCTGGTCTGGTTCGATATGTGGATTCACCATTCCAGGACTGTGGTGTCTAAGGAACAGCTCATACAATTAAAAGGACTTATTCGCGAATTACAGCCAAATTGCCTGATTAATTCACGTTTAGGACTCTCAATTGATGAAGATAGTGATGTGGATTTTCATGAAATGGGGGATAATCAAATTGGAAATCAGATGCGGGATTTTCCGTGGCAGTCTCCTGCTACCGTATCTCATTCCTGGGGATTTCACAGGAAAGACACTGATTGGAAATCAACAACTTCATTGCTTCATTCACTAATTAATAATGTAAGCCTGAATGGTAATTATTTATTAAACATAGGACCCAGGGCCAATGGTGAGGTACCTTATGAAATAGAAAAACGCTTACATGAAATTGGGAAATGGCTGAAAGTAAATGGTGAATCTATCTATGGTTGTAAGGCATTTGACCTGCCAAAGGATCTTCATGACTGGGGTAAAATAACTTCAAAGAAGACAGATACGGGAACTGTATTGTATCTTCATCTGTTTAATTATCCGCTTGGTAATCAATTGTTTCTTGATGGAGTAACATCCAGACCGACGCGTATCTATATTCTTGCCGATAGTTTGAAAAGACCTCTTGAATATACCCATAATGGGGCTTCCACTACTATTATCCTGCCAGATCATGCTCCCGATCCCTTTGTGTCTGTTATAGCTTTGGAATACAGTGGAAAACCTCAAATATCTGATGGTTTGGTTGCAAAAAACATGGATGGAGGCTACTCTTTGTTGCCCTGGAATATAACCGGATCCAGAGATCCCTTAAAAATAATCAATAAACAGCGCGGGGGCACAGTTCCCTCACATATTGTTATTAATGAACAGACTAAGCTAAAGTGGAATATATATGTGGATGAGCCATGCTCAAAAACAATTGATGTGTCTTACAGTTATCAGGGTGCAACAGAAAGAAACACAATAGTTCTAAGAGCAGCAGGAAAAGAAATTTCGCACAAGGTTTCCGCAACCGGGAAAACTGTTGGCGAACCCAACTCCGACTGGATAATTGATAATTTCAAATCACACCGCTTGGGAACTATCAACTTCAGTAAAGCCGGCTACTATGAAATAGAGCTGGAAATAAAACCCGAGAAAAATGAAAATATAAAATTTCAATGGGTTTGGGTTAATTAATTTCCCTTCACGTTCAGGGTTTAGTGCCGCCAAAAGCCTCATTGTAAGAGACTTGCAAGACCTGCATGACTTGCACGACCTGCAAGACCTGGTCACTGCCCCCTGCGCCCTGTGCCCTGCGCCCCTAGTGCAGCAACGTCACATTCCCCACCATCTTGAACGGCTGTCCGTCGGCATATTTTCCTTCAACGTACCACACATACACTCCCTGCTGGCAGAGATTACCCTTGTAGTATCCGTTCCACGGGATATTGATATCGTGGCTTTCGAATATCAGCACTCCAAGCCTGTTGAATACCTGCAGCTTGTAGTTAGTCACCTTCTGCCTTATAGGCGGGAAGAAGAACTGGTCTATCTCGATGCCTCCTGTCGGGAGGTCGGTCCTTTCGATCGGACCGGTCTTGTTCGGCGTGAACACCGTGGCAAACCTGATCTCCCCTACCGGCTCGACAGTCACTCCGGGCGACAGCTTGTACATATCCGAACAACCGTTCTCAGAGTAAGCCCAGAGGGTTATGTCGTATACACCTTCTTCCATATACCTGTGGTACGGCTCCTTCACCTTAGAGGTATCGCCGTCGCCAAAGTGCCACAGATACGATGAGGCTCCCTGACTCAGGTTGAAGCACCTCACCCTTTCATCATTCACATATACCATCGGCGGGGTAATCTCGAAGTAAGCCTTGGGCGAAGGCCAAGCCTCAACCACCTGGGAATAATTCGAGGTGCCACCCGGACCATTCACCACAAGCTCTATCCTGTAGATACCGGGAGTGAAGTAAGTATAGGTCGGGTTCTTGGCCGTCGATACGCTTCCGTCGCCGAAATCCCAGTGATATGTCGTACCCGGCACTTCAGTATGGAGCGATGTGTTGTTGATATCTATATACAAGGGTGCGCATCCCGACGGTATCGTATCGAAGTTTGCCACGGGAGGCGGAGGAACGACCATTATATCACGACTTACACTGTCGGAGCAATGTTCGTTCGAGGCAATAAGCATTACGGTGTAAGTTCCTACATCAGTATAGTTGTGATGCGGATTCTCTTCCGTGGAAGTGGAATTATCGCCAAACCTCCAGAGCCAGTCCCATGCACCTTCGTTGGTCGTATTGCTGAACTGAACCGGATTTCCTGCCGGATCAAACACCTGGTTAACAGGATTGGCTGTGAACCCGGGCAGAGGTGTCGGCATTACCGTTATGTCGAAAGTCTTCGTATCGACACAGTTGTAGAATGATGTGGTTGTAAGCCTTACCGTATGCACCACGGGTGCCGTCGTTAAATTGATATATGGGTGCGTTGACAGATTGCTTCCGTATCCCGATATGCCGTCGCCATAGTCCCAGAAGTACCTGGTGGCGCCCGGAAGCGCTGTAAAGCTTATTGAATTGCCCGAACAGACAACATCCGTGCTGGGTGTGAAGCTTGCATCAATTGACGGGTAAACGGTAATCATAATGCTCTGCTCGGCAAAACAGCCACCTGCCGATCTCACCCTGAGTTTCACTATGAAGTATTCAATGGAACCGGGATCGTTGTTCACGAAAGTATGAACAGGATTCTCATTTGATGAATCGAGAGGCGATCCATCGCCGAAATCCCACCACCATTCCTCTATTCCGGTCATATCCTTGCTGAAATTGACTGTGAGAGGCGTACATCCGTACTCCACATCCTGAGTGAACTCAGCCGAAGGATAGTCGACTGTTACTGTCAGATCGTCGTTGGCGGTACATCCGTTGCTGTCGGTAACCCTGTAATTGAGAACGTACGAACCGTTGATGTACGATGAGAAGGTAGGAGCCTGAACCGTATAGCTGTTCAGAGGACCAACATCACCTGTCCAGCGGTGCTGCGACCATGTGCCTGAACCTCCTGTCGGATTGCCGTCAATCACGAGCGGAACACCTCCGCAGGCTGCAAGCGGATCGATGCCGCTGAAATCCACTACCGGATTCTCGTTGACAGTGAGAACAACCTCATTGCTGTATGTGGTTGAACAAATAGTACTGAGCGCCAGTCTATAACGGTAGCCGTTCATCGATACGGGCACATTCATTATTGAAAGTTGCTGTGTTGTTGCACCCAGATATGTAGCATCGTCGCTTATGTCGGTCCAGCCCGATCCGGTGTTCAGCTGCCATTGCAGCGATGTATAGCCCTCACCATTGGCGATAAAGTTTGTTGAACTGTTCTCACAGATGGTCCTCGGCTGAGGTTGTGTTGTAACAGAAGGAGGACTGATCACCCTCAGAATGGCAAAGTTGGTGTTCACGGGTACTCCGCAGACTCCCGAAGCCACTGCCCTGAATATCCATCCGTTGAATGTAAGCTGGGCATCGGTTACGGCAAGTGTTGCTGTAGTGGAACCGCTGAAGTATGAGTCATCCGACATCAGCTCAAATCCCGTACCCTTGTTTACATACCACTGCCAGTTAACCCCGCTGCCCTCTGCAGAAACTTCAAATGATGCATCCTGACCAAGGCAGATAGTTGAATCCTTTGGATGAAGAGTTATCTCGGGAGCAGTGTTTACTGTCAATGTTGCATCGTCGGATGTAACAGTCGTTCCGCAACCGCTAACCTCAACATGGTAAACATATCCACTCATTCCCCTTACTGTATTGAATACCTGAAGGGTTGGCGTCAATGAACCGGAATAGCTGCCGCCGTCTGTTACAGGAACGGGTCCTGTACCTGAATTATCATCTACAAACCATTGGTAGCTAAGGTTAGTTCCCGTTGCTGTCACTCTGAAGCTTGCAGGAGTGAACTCACACACTGCAGGCGAAGGAGTAAATGATGTTATCACCGGCAGATCGCTTACAATCACTTCGGCGGTGCCGCTGAGACCGGGCGAAGGCTCGGTAACGTCACAGCCATTGGCATCCATAACGCTTATAAGACTGTAAGTTGTGCTAACCGCAGGTGTGACAATTATATCATCACCACTGTTGTAATCCAGTATTTCACCGTGGTTGGCAATATTAATCCTGAACGGACCCGTGCCGCTGAGCATTGTTACTTTTATAACAGCGCTTTCCCCGGGACATATCGTTGCACCTCCGGTAAGGAAGGCAACGGGACGCGGGTTAACAAGCACTTCCACAACATTACTGTACACCGGCAAGCATGTTCCGGAAGTGACCATTCTCCTGTAGTACTGTGTATAGGTGGCCCCTGACGGCGGTGTATATTCGCTAGCATTTGCATTGGCCGCGATGTTAATGAAAGGTCCGGCTGCATTGGTCGACGACTGCCACTGGTAGACATAGGAGCCGGGACCGCCTGCAGGAGCTGTCACTTCTGTGATCGGATCAGGATTATCACCGTAACAAAGTATCTGGTTGTCCTCAACCGAACCCGGAGTCAGGTCATCGGGCTGAGTGATATTAATCACTGCCTGAGCGGAACAGCCGTTGGCATCGACAACTGTTACTCTTACCAGTCCGGCGCCTGCATTAAAGAAAGTCAGTGAGTTGAATCCGTAGCCCGACACAGTGCCTCCTGTAGTGTTGTCATCTACCACGAAGTTGTAAGGCATTGTTCCGCCCGAAGCATAGAATGTGCCCATGCCATCAGTGTCACCAAAGCAGTCTAAAACAATGTCTCCCGTGGTTGACATTTCAAGCGGAAGCGGTTCGGTTATCAGCAGGTTCGGATAGAGTATAACCGAACAATCAGTATGCTCCGCATCCCTCATCCTGACATCATAGCTGCCGGGTGAGAGGTTGCTGAAACTGCCGGATGCAGGTTGCCAGCTGCCTCCTCCGTTAATTGAATAGTCATATGTACCATAACCGCCAAGCGGATTGCTAATGGTAATCGTTCCGTCATCAAAGCCATTGCAGGATACCTCGGTCTTGCTTACCGTTGCCGACAGCATAGCGGGCTGTGTGATGAGATAGGCATTGTTGAGAACAATTATACATTCCGTATGAGCGGCATCCCTGATAAGGATGTTGTAGCTGCCCGCCATCAGGTTCGTAAATATTCCTGTTGAATTCCATGATCCGCCACCGTTGATGCTGTAATCGTATGTACCATATCCGCCGGTTGCGCCGGTAATCGTAATAGTACCGTCATTACCGCCGAAACATGAAACATTCGTACTGCCAATTGTCGCCGCCAGCTGTGCCGGCTCTGTAATTTCCATTGCCGGATCGAGAACCACCACGCATAGAGGATTGGCTGCATCCCTGATACTGACTTCGTACGATGCAGGTGAAAGGTTGCTGAAAGTACCATATCCCTGCCAGCTTGTTCCGTTGATGCTGTATTGGTATGTACCGTAGCCTCCTGAAGGATTGGTGATGCTGATTGTACCGTTATTGGCTCCGTAACACGTAACGGCTGTGCTAAGCACAGTGGCAGACAACTCATCCGGTTCAGTAATCTCCAGATCAGGATTGAGAACTATCACACACAAGGTCTGAGCAAGATCGCGTATCTGAACATCGTAACTTCCGGGAGTCAGTCCGGTGAAACTGCCTGACAGATGCCAGCTGCTTCCTCCGTCAATTGAATATTCATATGTACCATAGCCTCCTGTTGGATTGGTGATACTGATTGTACCGTCATCCGCTCCGAAACAGGTCAGATTGGTGCGTGTGACATTTGCCGCGAGGATTGCAGGCTCGCTTATCCTGAATGAACCGTTAAGAACAACCACGCATGAAGTATGGGCTGCATCGCGTATCTGTACATTGTAGTAACCCGGGACAAGCGAGCTGAAGTTGCCGTTGTCCTGCCAGTCAAGACCTCCATTGATACTGTACTGGTATGTTCCGTAACCGCCCTGAGGATCGGTGATTGTAATTGTCCCGTCGCCGGCACCGTAACACGTTACCGGAGTGCCATCCACCGTTGCCGACAATTTTGCCGGCTGGGTTATTTCCAGCGCCGGATCAAGGATTATGGAGCAGGCAATATTTGCTGCATCCCTTATTCTTACATCGTAGCTTCCAGGAGCCAGGTAGTTGAAGATACCTGAGTTCTGCCATGCAGCGCCTCCGTTGATTGTATACTGGTAGCTGCCGTATCCTCCGGTGGCTCCCGTGATCTCTATCCTGCCGTCATTGGCGCCGTTGCATGTAACAGGAATGGCGTCAACACTGGCAGAAAGAACCGCGGGTTCAGTAATTTCCAGGGCAGCATCAAGGATAATAACGCATGTCTGATGAGCTCTGTCGCGTATCCTTACATCATATAAGCCGGGGCTGAGATTGATGATGCTTCCTGAAGACTGCCAGTCAATTCCGCCGTTAAAGCTGTAATCATAGCTGCCATAGCCGCCGGAAGGAGATGATATAACTATCCTGCCGTCATTTGCGCCGAAACAGCTTATATCTGTCTTATCCACCACTGCTGAAAGAACGGCTGGTTCGGTAATAAGAACTGATGGATTCAGTATTGTTTCACATGCCTGATTGGCCGCATCCCTCATCCTGACATCATAGCTGCCGGGTGCAAGGTCGCTGAAACTGCTTCCAGCCTGCCAGGTGCTGCCTCCATCATTTGAAAACTCATATGTACCATAGCCTCCCGTTGGATTATTTATGGTAATTATACCGTCATCCGCTCCGTTACAGCTAACCATTGTCGTTGCTATCACACCGTGAAGAACATTCGGCTGAGTGATCTGAAGTGAATTATTGAGAACGACTATACATGAGGGATGAGCCTCATCGCGTGTTATAACATTGTAATAACCCGGTGCCAGGCCGGTGAAGTTGCCTGACGACTGCCAGGTACCACCTCCGTTGATGCTGAATTCATATGTCCCGTATCCGCCCTGAGGATCGCTGATGGTGATCGTGCCATCATTGGCGCCGTAACATGTCACCGCAGTACTGGCAACAGTTGCAGTCAGTTTATCCGGTTGGGTAATCTCCAGGTCAGGATCGAGAACTACTTCGCAGTTAACATCAGCTACATCCCTTATCCTCACATCATATGTTCCGGGAGTCAGGCCATTGAAAGTGGGGGTTGTCTGCCACGTTGAACCTCCGTTCACTGAATATGTATAAACGCCTGTTCCGCCAAGCTGATTCGATATGGTTATTATACCGTCATTGGCACCGTTGCATGTAACATTTACCGAAGCCACATCAGCGGTGATGGGATCCGCCTGGTTTATCGTAGCTGCAGGAAGGACAACAATACACAAAGGATAAGCCCTGTCCCTGATCCTGACTTCATAAGTGCCAGGACTCAGATCGCTGAAGCTTCCCGTAGGCTGCCATTCATGTCCGCCGTCAATGCTGTAATCATAAGTTCCGTAACCACCGACCGGATTGGATATGGTTATCCTTCCGTTGTTCGATCCGTTGCATGAAACATCAACCGTTGTAATCACTGCATTCAGCTCAGCCGGTTGCGTTATGACCACATTCGGATTCAGTGTTTTCTCGCAATGTGGATTAGCCGCATCCCTTATCCGGACCTCATAGTTTCCGGGGGCAAGGTCGTTGAAAGTGCCCGCCGGCTGCCAGTTCAGACCGTCGTCAATGGTGTATTCATATGTTCCGTATCCTCCGCTTGCACCTGAAATTATGATGCTGCCGTCAGCGGCGCCGTAACATGTTACCGGACTGCTATCTACGGTTGCATTCAGCGGCTGCGGCTGTGTAAGGGTGATATTGGCCGTTGCCGAACATCCCTTTGAATCGTTGACCGTAACAGCATAATAGCCTTCGCTGAGTCCTGATATATCCTCAGTGGGTGCCGTGAATCCATTGGGTCCCGTCCATGATATGCCGAATGGTTCGGTTCCTCCGGTAATGGTCATATCGATCTCACCTGTAGGTACATTATAGCATGTCAGGTTGGTTCCGGCCAGTGAGAGCGAAGGCGGCTGGTTAACGTTGATAGTTGCCGAACCTGACAGCTCTCCCTCGCAATTGTTATGGTCGGTGAGCGATGTCAGAGTGTAGGTTGATGTAACCAGCGGCGAAACACTCACCGTATAGACGTTGTTCGGATGATTGGTAACCACAATATCAGGATTCACCCCGTCACCATAGGAGAAGTTGTAGGGAGCAACTCCGGTAAATGTCATCGTGAGTGTTGCAGAGTTGCCGCGGCAGAGTTCTCCGACTCCGCTGATTATACCCGTCGGTTTCGGGAAATAAGTTATTGTGGTACTTCCCGTTCCGGCAGCAGTGCATCCGGTGGCATCACTTACGCTCACTATGGAGTATGTTCCGGCCAGAGTTGCATTTATGATATATGGGTTGTCGCTCGTGTGTACCGGAGTTTGGTTAACACCGTTTATTGCATAGGTAAAATCGAAGGGCGCCGTTCCAATGAATGACACGCTCAGCGGTCTGCTTTCTCCGTCGCACATGTTTCCTCCGTTGCTGATATTGGCTGAAGGAAGAGGATTGACGGTTACCGAGAAAGGATTATGATTGGTGACGCATCCGGCGATATTAGTCTCACGTACCATGATTGTTCCGCCCACATTTCCAAAAAGCACCGATATGCTGTTTGCCGAAGGATTGCCAATTATTGCCGCTCCGCCGGGAAGTGTCCAACTGTAGGTTGAACCAGCCCTGAAGCTTACGCTGTATGTATGGGTAGTGTATGCGCAAACTACCGGATCACCGGTGATATCCTCGGGTGCAGCGCTTTCCCATACCTGGACCGGCAGTGAGAAAGGATCGCCTGAACAACCGAGCGAGTTGGTTTCATAAACAGTTATATTCCCCGTGCCTGGCGTGGCAGCGGCTCTTATCATTATTGCACTGGTGTTGTAGTCTAATGTCTTGATGCCCACAGCCGGATCGACTGTCCAGTGGTACGTAGACCCGGATGTCGGTGTTACGGTGTAAGAAACGGGAAAATCATCAACACAGAGATCGGTCCTGCCGGATATTGCAGGAGGCAATGGCTCCGGATTGATTGTAATGACAACAGGAGTTTCATTACCCGAACAACCATCTGCGCTTACCGGGATGATTTTATAGGTTGCAGTTATCGGATCAGAACTAAGATTGTCAATGATGTCGGTTATATGCAAGGTTCCTGCCGGATCGGCGGCCACATCGACTCCTGCCGTTCCCTGAACCGTTCCGTTGCTGATAGTCGGTAAATTCCAGTTGAACAGAGTTCCTGCCGGTGTGTTGGCAGGAATAAGAAGTATCTCATGGTTTATAGCTACACCTGAGCAGACGGTCTTGACCTGCCCGGGCGCTACCACCGGCTGGGGACGGATTATCATCACCACGTCGACCGGATCACCGAAACAGTCAGGAGCCAGTACCGGCTGTACACGATAGGTAACAGACTTGTTGACACCTGTATAGTTTTCGTAAATATCGCCCGACAGGAATGTTGCCGCCGCGTTTGCATCCGGAATAACGGCATTTGTAGCTGCCGGTGTCAGGCCACTTTCATAATTGACCGATATGATATTGTAATGTGACGGCGTTACCGATCCGGCTGCTTCTTTCAGAACAAGTCCTATGGCAGTGTTGCTGCAGGCATAGTCGCCGAGGTTCGGATCGAGGACAGGTTCGGAACCGACATTAATCACAACATCGACAGGCTGACCCGTGCATCCGTTATAGTAAGGAGTTATGGTATAGGTTGCTGTACCGACCTGACCAAGGGTATTAACGAAGGTATCTGTAATATTTGCCGATGAAGCTACACCGCGTGCCGTTCCTCCCGTGAATGCGGGATCGGAGGGATTAAGTGTCGGGGCACTCCATGTGAAAGTGACACCGGCGGAAGGATTGGTGAAATTATCAAGCCCGATTTCGAAGTCAAGGGCATTACCTGAACATGCGCTGGTGACCTGATCCGGACTTATTACCGGCTCCGGCTTTACAACAATGGTAATGTCGGCCGGGTTACCTTCACAGCCCCCTGCGCTCACCGGAATTACTGTGTAAACCACGTTGACGTTCGCTGAAGTGGTGTTGATCCAGGCATCATCAGCAATTGAAGAGGCCGGGAGCAGGGAACCGGTAGCGGGGGAACCCGCTGAAGCTATAAGTCCGTTTGAATTAATGGCTGTTATCGTGTATGTTGCCGCTGCAACACCACTTGCATTGACGGCAAGTGTTATGCCGGTCGCTCCGCGGCTGCATACCGTGGTCCCCGGAGTAGCCATGACAGGCTCGGGATTCACCTGTATTGTTACTGTCGCCGGATTACCTGTACAGTTCCCTGCACTCACCGGAACGACTGTATAAATTACATTAACCGGAACAGCTGTCGTATTCCTCCAGGCATCATCCGCGATGACATTGGCAGGGAGTCCGTTGCCTGCCGCGGGGGAACCCGCTGAAGCGGTCAATCCGTTTGAATTGATTGAAATAATATTATATGTTACCGCCGGAACGCTACCGGCTGCAGTTGCAAGATTGAAGTTCAGAGCAGCATCGCTGCAGAGTGAAGTATTAAGGTTTGCAAGGACAGGCTCAGGATTGATGGTTACCGTGACAGTCATCGGCTTGCCGGGGCAATTGGATGCACTCACCGGTACAACCGTGTAGATTACATCGACCGGGGCGGAAGTGGTGTTTGTCCATGCGTCGTTTGCTATGACATTTGCAGGGAGCCCGTCACCGGTGGCAGGAGAGCCTGCAGATGCGCTTAATCCGTTGGAATTAATTGCAGTAATATTATACCTGGCAGCAGCAACGCTTCCGGCTGCAGTTGCAAGGCTGAATCCAAAGGCCGCGTCGCTGCACTTTGAAGTATTAAGGTTTGCTAGGACAGGCTCGGGATTGATTGTGATTGTCATGGTGTAGGTATCACCTGAACAGCCGTTTACACCAACCGGAACGATGGAATAAACGACATTCACGGGAGCGTTGGTGGTGTTGGTCCATGCATCATCCGCTATGACATTGGCAGGCAGATTGTTGCCCGTGGAGGGATTGCCCGCGGATGCAGTCAACCCGTTGGAATTGATGGCTGTTATATTATAACTGGCAGCAGGAGAACTTCCCAGTGCAAGGCTCAGGTTGAATCCGAAGGCTGCATCGCTGCAGATACTTCTGTTGAGGTTAGCAAGAACAGGTTCAGGCTTAACGGTAAGTGTTACATCGACCGGATTGCCCGGACAACCGTCGCCGCTGACAGGAACAACTGTATAAACAACGTTCACGTTGCCGTTGGTCTTGTTGGTCCAGGCATCATCGGCTATCACGTCTGCAAGTTGTCCGTTGCCAACGGCGGGTGAGCCTGCTGAGGCTATCAGACCGCCGTTGTTAATATTTGTTATATTGTAAGTAGCGGCCGGAATGCTTGATCCTGCAACAGCAAGTGTTATTCCCGAAGGATCATCACTGCACACCTCGTTTGAAAGATTGGCAAGCGAAGGTTCGGGGTTGACGGTTATGCTTACCGTGAAGGGCTCTCCCTGGCATTCGGCTACGCTGACAGGTACCACGGTGTAGACCACACTGACCGGGACATTGGTGGTGTTGGTCCAGGCGTCATCAGCGATCACATTGGCCGCAAAACCCGTACCGGTGGCAGGAGAGCCTGCCGAAGCGGTCAATCCGTTTGAATTGATGGACGTAATATTATATGTTGCCGCCTGAACGCTGCCTGTAGCAACTGAAAGGTTGATGCCCGCGGGAACGTCGCTGCACCTTGTAGTATTTATGTTTGACGAAACCGGCTCGGGATTGACGATGATGGTCATGGTATAAGTGTCGCCCTTACATCCGTTTGATCCGACAGGAACGATTGAATACACAACATCTACGGGAGCATTGGTGGTATTTCTCCAGGCATCATCAGCGATCACGTTGGCCGTAAGTCCGTTGCCGGTGGCAGGGGCGCCCGCGGAAGCTGTAAGGCCATTGGGATTAATGGCTGTAATATTATAGGATGCTGCTGCTGAACTTCCGGCGGCAACAGCAAGGTTAAAACCAAGGGCTGCATCGCTGCATTTCGATGTACTCAGCTGGGCAAGCACTGGTTCAGGCATAACCGCCAGGCTTACGTCCCTTGGATCTCCTGTGCAACCCTCCAGGCTTACAGGAACCACCCTGTAAATCACGTTAACATTCGCTGAGGTCTTGTTTGTATATGCATCATCCTCGATAACATTTGCCGCGAAGCCCGTACCTGTTTCCGGCGAACCGGCCGATGGCAACAGGGAATTCATATTAATAGATGTAATATTATATGTAAGTCCGGTTATCGTCGGACCGGCATTGGATATTGAGAAAGTTATAGCTGAATGTTCATCACTGCAAACAGAATTGCTGAGTAATGCAAGCTGGGGTATGTCGTTAATGTTAAATGAGTGGGCCGGTGTCATCCACGGACCGGTTCCGCAGCCGTTTGAACCGGCAACGGTTACGGAATAGCTTCCCGGGTTCATACCGGCGAGATCTATTGATACCTGGCTCGTTGGCGTTACCGCGTCGTTGGCACCCGGTATCCACGAGAAATCCCATATATATTCTATTGCCGTGGCAACATCTGAAACATCGATCACAAGACTTCCGTCGCGGCAGATGTTTGTTGCGCCCGACACAAACGCCGGAGCCGCGGTAGGCGGTCCCGGGTTGACTGTAACGGCATAGGGAGTGGTTGTTTTATTACAACCCGTGGCTGTAATTGTCTCGGTTACCGTAACGCTTCCGTTTCCGATATTATTCCATCTGATGGTCACCGAGTTGGCGTTTGTACTGACTATGGTGCCAAGATTTGTTGACCAGGTATAGGTATGGCCGGCAAGGTAAGGAGTGGTGTATATTTCCTCTTCATTTTGGCAGACATTGTCAGCGCCGGAGATATCAGGTTCGGGAAGAGGATTGACAACCACATCAACGGTGGTGTTTACAGGAGATCCGCATCCGAATGTTGCCGTGCGGCGATAGCGGTAAGTTCCAGCGGTGTTCATCGTCTCACTGTAGGTCGCTCCCGATCCGGAGAGGGCTGTCCATGAGCTGAATGGCGACACTGATCTGTCCCAGCTGTAAACTGGTCCCGATGATGCCGGAGTTCCTGTTGATGCTGCTGTTGTGTTCAATATGTTTACCGTTCCACCCTCACAAATCGGAGAACCGCTTATGACACCCGCGTTATGGGTGGTTGAATAGACCGTAACATCGGCTGTGGTGCTTACAGGAGATCCGCATTCGAATGTTGCTGTACGGCGATAGCGGTAAACCCCGGGGTTTGTAATAGTTTCGGTAATTGTTGCTTCGGTACCGGGACGAGCCGTCCATGAGGTGAATGAAGGACCAGGAGCTCTCTCCCAGCTGTAAACTGGTCCCGATGAAGCAGGTGTTCCTGTTGAAGCTGCTGAAGCGCTTGCAATGGTAAATGGACTCCCTGCACAAGCGTTGGTACTGGAAATGGATCCGGCATTATGGGTTGTTGAAAAGACACGGATGTCGGTTGTTGTAGTGACAGCCGAACCGCATCCAAAAGCAGCCCTTCGTTCATATCTATAGGTACCGGGGGTTGTAAGAGACTCGGTGAATGTTGCTGCTGAACCTGTAAGGTTAGTCCAGGTTGAAAACGCGGGTCCGGGGGCTCTTCTCCAGCTATAGTTTGGCCCTGATGAGGCAGGAGTGCCGGTAGAAGCAGCAGTTATGCTATTGATTGTTATCGTACCTCCGGGGCAGATATCGTTGCCGCTAATCGATCCGGCGTTATGGGATGTTGAATAAACAGTTACATCGACCGTGGTGTTAACTGACGATCCGCATCCGAAGGTAGCGGTTCGCCTGTACCTGTAAACACCCGGAGTATTCATAGTCTGACTGAAAGTGGCACTGGAACCCGTGAGCGAAGTCCATGAAGTGTAAGGCGCCACGGACCTGTGCCAGCTGTAAACCGGTCCCGATGATGCCGGAGTGCCTGTGGATGCGCTTTGAGCGTTTGCTATTGACACCGTCTGGCCCCTGCATATGTTTGAACTGGTTATTGAGCCCGGGTTGTGGCTGGTTGAGTAAACATGAACATCGACCGTTGTACTTACCGGAGTACCGCATCCGAAAGTTGCAGTACGGCGATAACGGTACGTTCCTGGTGTGTTAATGGTCTCGCTGAAGGTTGAGTTTGAGCCCGAGAGAGCTGTCCAGGATGTATAAGGTGCCACGGACCTGTGCCAGCTGTAAACCGGTCCCGATGATGCCGGAGTACCTGTCGAGGCAGCCGTTGTGCTTGTAATATTGACGGTGCTGCCCGGACAAACATTGGTCCCGGCTATGACACCCGGATTATGAGCTGTTGAATAAACAGCAAGAGTAAGGTTCCTGTCGTTTGAATTACATTGCGGATTAGTTTTGTATCTGAGGAAAACGTTAATATTCCTGTTTCCGGTTATTGAGCCCACGTCGACAGTGATCTGGCGGGTACCCTGTCCTGATGTTATTGTAAGGCCCGAACCGACACTCCATACATACTCCATTTCTCCCCCGATGGGTTTGGTCATCGGGACAGCAGGAACACTGTAAACAAGACCGTTTACATCGGGGCAGGTACCCGTGGAACCGGTTATCACACCGGGCCGATCGATGTTTTCCCTGATTGTAAGAGTGACTTTAGTGGCGGGGCTGACACAATTAAGTCCTCCAACTTCCTGGTCGGTTACCCAGAAAGAGTAAACGCCGGGGTCGGTTTGTGTTGGAATGTATGTTGCACCTGTTCCGACATTGGTAGTAAGAGCTGCATCGGAGTACCAGGTTAAGGTACCGGTCGGGGTGCTTGTAACCGTTAGTGTCCTGTCCTCTCCAAAGCAGATTGTACGGTCCGGAACCGTGGGGGCATCCGGGGCATCGACAACAAGAATCCTTATACGCGCAAAAACCGGCGGGTCGGCCGGGTAAGGGTTACATTTGTTCCAGTTTCGCAGGTAGACATCGAAGTATTCACCTGCGCGGCAGTCCTCGGGGATCAGTATTGTCTGACTAAGCTGGCCGGTTGCCGTTATCGGCCCTATCACCGGAAGCTGTTCATATCCGTTGGTCGTGGTGGCAGGATTAGATCCACCAATGATCACCGGTGCAAGTGTGCCAAGAGTTGTTCCGATTGTGTTTCGTATAGCTCCTCCGTTGTCTTCTCCGTACACCCATTGAATTGTTCTTGGTTCATCGTTCGGCGGAGCAGGAGTACCATCGGGGAAAGTCGGGTTCTGGCAGTTCCAGTGACTGATATCACGCATGGTTAAAATATGCTGCGTACCTTCACAGACCTCGACAACGGCAGTCTCGCCGGAGGCAACATCCTCAATGATTATCTGACCGTCGTTATCACCCTGATCGCGGCCATGGACATCAACGGGATAAGTCACAGGAGTTGTTTCGCCGCAGGGATTTTTAACAGTAAGAATAACATTATAAACACAGTTTGATGCTGTTGTATAGTTGTGTGTTATAAAACCAATATCGGTAGGGATATCATTGTCAGTAGCCGAAGTATAGGTATTTATAGTCCCGTCTCCCCAGTTAAGGCTCCATGTAGTTCCTGCAAAAAGACCGGTTTTGTTTACATCTGTCTGTTTCCCGGGTGTCAGCGGGTCGGTATCAGGTAATTCAATCGTGAAAATCGCGAGCTGGCCTTTATTAACACAGACTGAAGGGATTGGAAAACCGGTTAGGACGTATACGGGCGGACAGGGAGGAGTAACTACAACCTTCCGGTAAACTGAAGAAAAAAGGTTGGTTGAAATCTCTTGTGCAACAACGTAAACTGTATAAGTTGAATTAACATTAATTGGTTGGAATGTACCGTTTATTATCCTCAAATAATCATTTCCTACCAAACCACCCGTATATGCAATAGATCCTCTGTCCGGTGCACCGGTGTAAGTTGGATGCGTTGCATACCATTTCAGTGTAGCTGCATCAAGTGGCGGGGTTGGATTATAATTACCCGGCCAAACTACAAAGTAAACATTTGATGATCTGTCAATATTAAAAGACAGTTCCAGTTTTAAAGGAAAAGGAGCGATGCTTGGTCCAGAATTGTAAACAGGTTGCGCGTTTAAGCTTCCTTTTGTTAAGAATAAGGATATTAATGTAAATACTAAAACCTTGGGATAAATTAATACAAGATTTAATAATTTACTCTTCACCGAGGTATCCATGTCAGGTTGTTTAGATTGCCTATAATAATTAACCCGCCTGCAGGAGGCCGGGTATATTAGTCCAAGTTTATTTGGTAGAAGTTAACTCTATAGGCATTCTTATTTGGTTAGATATTAACGATGGCAAACAACGATTATTGTAGCATCTTCCATGATAATAAACTATTAATCATAAGATTTATATATGATTCTAATATCCTCAGGATTAAAAAAAAGGCAGAGGGATTTTGTTCCTTCTGCCCATAAGCAAAACTATAATTTCCTTATTTAAGTCTCTGTTTTAATATTTCAATATAAATATTTGTCAAACAATGGCATTACGAATCGGGAACAGGGTATAAACCTTTAAAACTGGCCTGTAAAATGGCCTTTGAGTATGTGAAAAGAATCAGCTATCTAAAGCGTTCCTGATAAGAAGAATCATTCTTCATTATCCTTGCACTATCCGGGTAATTTTCAATGAACCAAACCATGAACGAGTTTACATCAATCTGGTCTTCCAACATTCTATCCCTTTTTCTTTCGAATGTGTTTTTCAATAAAGGATTATTCAGTAATTCTTCAAGTCTATCGAAAACTCCGTTAATATTCCGATAACTGAATAGCAACCCATACCTTTGTTGCGCCTCAATTGTTCCTGCGGTTAATGAGTTTATATAAATTGCAGGTGTACCAAGAATAGCGCTTTCTGAGGCCATTGTCGCACCTTCTCCAAGGTACAAGCTGGCATATGCCAAAATACTATGAATTTTTTCAGGTGAAATATTAATTCGATATTTCAGCAATTCATCCGGTAAATGCCCTTCTGAAGAAATAAAAACCCTCATTTTCTTTGATATTCTCCTGACCAGTTCCAACTTTTCATTATACGGTATTCCTGACTGGCCAATATCATGATTTGCGTTCCACGAAACAAAACGTAAAAGTACGTATGGTTCTTTCGCTGCCAGACCCAATTCACTAACTACGCTTTTCTCCGATGTGAAATATTTTGGGTGCAAATAACATAACTCCATGAAACCTCTAAAGGAAACATGTTTCTTACCTAATCTTCCTCTGAATGAATCAGGTGTTATTATGCAATCAGCAAAAGAAGAAAATGAAATTATACCGAGCCTGGCATTTTCAGTATCAGTAAATGAAATGTGAGATTTCCCCATTAATGCTGCAACATGACCGGCATATGGTGATGCAAAACTTAGAAAAAGATCAGGCTTATGAGTTTTTGATACTTTATATATGTCTCTGTCAGCCTTTAAAACATACAGTATTTTTCCAAAAATATTATTTGAACCCTTTCCTCTGTCGTAAAATGGTATTTTAAAGCTATTTAAAAGCTGGTGACTTACTTCTTTTTCCCTCGCGGTAATTAAGAACTCATGCCCTCTCCCCTGCATTATTCCAATAAAATTTCTGAAATAATGTACATGGGCAGGATGTCCGATATCAATTAAAATCTTCACGATACAAAAATGTAAAACCTATGACAGATCTGATAACTGCAACAACATTGACGTCAGTGAATTGAGAATCTGAGCCTGAGGCCAACGCAAGTAAGGTATATCATTTTTCATATTTAAAACATTTACCCTTGTATAAAAATAACCCTCCTTCAACTGGTACTTATCAATAAGGTGCCCGGTTAGTTTTTTTGAAAGTGAAAAAGCTTCAGGAATTGACTTTCTCATGAAAATGCCCATTTTAATCGCTTCTGCATAATCATAAAGCTCAATTTTCCTGAATTTTGGATATTTGCTCTTATAAAAATGCCGCAAACTGCCATTTGTGCGGACAAAATTCTTCTTGTAAAATTCGTAGCCCTTTTTCAGTGACTGGAGCATATAATCCTCCCCAAAAAAATCATATGCCTGTGCTATGTTTTTCAATACAAAACAAGTATGAAAATTATCTATAAAACGTGAATCATCGGAATAATACCACGATCCATCCTTGTTTTGATGCTTTATTACATAATCAATGTTTTTTCTCGATTTATCTATATAAGCGTCATTTTTAAAAAGGCGCCCGGCCTTTAAGAGCGTGCCGCCCCTGTAAGCAATAGCATTGTAAACAAGACTGTTATCATTGGTTCCATAGCTGCAGCCAGCTGTATTATCCTGAAATTCCGTTTCCTTCATATCAAATGCCACAAACATTGATATTTTCTCCAGTATTCTTAAAAAACTCTCATTTGATGTAATTTCATAGGCTGACAGAAATGCATCAAAACAATAAGGAGTAACGGTAATTAAGGGTGAGTTTGATGGATATTCAAAGAAAAGTGTAACCCAGTCATATGGATTACCCCAGCCAATGCCATGTTTGGTCTTTGATGATACTGACTCGAGGTGCTTTAGCAGGCCGGTTGCTCTGGACAAATAAACTTCGTCTTTTGTCAGCAGATAATAATTTAAATACGCTGATGCAAACTGACTATCAGCAATTGGAAATCTTTTCTTTTTTGCAAAAAGAAATCTTGAACGCGGAAAAAAGCTGTCTAAAACTTGTAAAACACCAACGAGAGGTGATGCCAGCAGTTTATTTTCATTAAAATATCGTTTAGCTTTTATCCCGATAGAACTGGACCAAAAATCATAAACATCATATGACTCGTAAGTATTTCTTTCGAGCCATGAAATAAATGAAACTATAGAACTTTCAAGCTTTTCTTTCATTTTACTTGAGTAATCCTTTCAATAATCTGATCGCAAATTTGTATTGCATTCTTTGTTCTGAAATAATCCCTCTCTTTAAGAACATTTTGCTGTATCCTGGAGTAATTCTCTTCAAGTAATGAGAATTCTATCAGTTTTGCCAATCCTGCATAGTCACCGACTTCGAAAAAGAACCCGTTATATCCATCCTTAATGTGATCCCCTTCCGATCCGACTTTAGTGGTGATTGGGATCAGACCAGCCGCGAGACCTTCAATAAGACTTATTGAGAAACCTTCTGCTGATGATGCCTGAACATAAATTTTCGATTGTTTCAAGAATGGCAAGACATCATATTGCCAGCCCAGAAAATGTACTAAATCCAATACATCTTTCTCTCTTGCCAGATTTTCAAGCATAAGTCTATCCTGCCCATCACCAACAATGCACAGGTTCACTACCTTAGCTTCTTGCTTTAAAAGATGAATTGCCAGAATAATATCCTGCACCCTTTTTCGTGGAATTAAATTACAAACAGTTATTACATCATATTTTCTATTCTCATTTAGGGGATCCACAAAAAATTCATCCTTAACACAATGCGGGTAGACGAAAATCCTTTCAGCATTAATTCCCAGCTTTAAAAAATATTCCTTCATATTGTAACCTGTAACGGTTATAATACTGGAATGCCTTGAGGCATAAACCAGGAAATACTTCCATTTTGTATTCTTCAGATAATAGTTGAAGTCAGCTCCGATAAATCCTAGTATTATGGGTTTTCTAAATAGCCTGGCTAAGATCCACGCTACAGAACCCCAGGGCACCGGGTTAAATGTTACAATGAACCGGATTTCATGCTTTAATAATACCTTGAATCCTGTAATGAATATTTTTAATAAATCAAAAACCAGACATGTGGATTTATATAAATGGTATTTAACCTTTGGAATGTCCTGGCTTGCCTTTTTATGCCTTACTACATGCAGAAGAGAAACATATTCAGATTGAGCTACAGGGTATATATGATACCATGCATTTGCATCCCTGTGTCTTGCAAGCCACAAACCCTGAACAGGTTGTTTTATTCCATCAATTCCGGCACTTTTCATAAAATCCATTCCTCTGGAAGTTAGATCAGTTTCTTTATTGTTTTGGCCGGCACACCCCCGGCCATTACATTTGATTCAATATCTTTTGTAACGACAGAGTTGGCTGCAATTATCACATTATCACCAATTGTGACACCTTTGGTTATTGTTACCTTATCAGCTATCCAGACATTATTCCCTATTGTTATTGGTTTGATTGTAAACCCTGCAGTATTAAGTATACCGTCCTGAAAATCATATTTGTGATCATGATCCAGAATAGAAACATGCTGTGCTATTCTGACTCTGTCCCCTATCTTGATTTCTCCGAATGCAATTATCCGGCTGAAGGAATTGATTGCACAGGCATTCCCAAATGATAGTTTTCCGCGTGATTGTAATTCAACATTGTCTGAAATGTATATTTTCCCATTTACAGTTATTCTGCTATTTCGCTGAATATACACTTTCAGGTTTGTTCCAATGTAGGAAAGTTCTTTAATTTCCAGTTTTTTAATTAAGAGAATCTTCAGAAAGAAAAACCTGATCAAGGCTGTAAATTTTGCACAAGGGCTGGATAGTATAATTCTCATTTTATTAACTTATTATATTACAAGCTCTTTAAGAAGGGCAAAAGGTTATTCTCAACCAGATTCTGCCATGAGTATTCTTTAACAGTTTCACGGATCCTGGCTGAATCATACTTGTTTTTGTTTTTGTACACATCTTCCAGAGCATCTGCAAAATCATGTGCATTATCATTGAAAAGGATACCATTACTGTTGTTGATCAGATCTTTATTGGCTTTGGTCGATGTTGCCATACAAAATAGCCCGGACATGAGATATTCAAAAGTTTTGGTTGCAGGCTGCTGATCGAAAACCGAGGTTTTTGGGATCCATGAGACTCCAATATTACATTTTTCAAAATACTCCGGTAATTCGTCATAACTTCTTCTGCCATCAAAGACAACATATTCCTTTAATCCATATTTGTCAATTGATTCTCTTATGGTATCTTCTTCATGAATATTTCCAAAACCAACAATTGTATAGCTAATATGGGGTTTGAAATTGTTTCGTTCCAGGAAAAAATATAATCCTTCAATTGACTGATATATATTCCTTGTATTAAGAGCGCCGACATACAACAATCTCAAATCGTCGAATGTGTGGTTCTCGCCAAAATATTTCTCTGAGCCTAAAGGAAGATAATGATACTTTAGCGGGTTTATTATTAGCCCTTTAATCAAATCCGGTGACAAGACTATTACTCTATCAAAAAAAAGTGTATTAAAGCTTAATAATCTGTTTATCAGTCTTCTTTTCAAAGGATTCGCCGAAACTGAACATGTTCGAATATCCAATATTTTTCGTGATTTTTTGGCGAATAGCCCAATAATAAAAGATAAATAAAATGAATAAACATATAAAATGTCATAGTTGCATCTATAGCTTTCCCTTATTGAGTTGTATAAAAAATTCAAAATCCGCAGGATCTTGTTTTTCTTTTGCTGAATATAAATCACATTGGTTCCAGGCATAACCAGCTTCTTCAGTCCTTCATCAAAACCCAAATACTTTATATTATATTCTGTTCTCAGATATTTGCAGTAGTAGTAATAGCCGGCGGTATGGCCAAACTGATGAGGATTAATAAATAACAACTTTTCCTTGTCACTCATACCCGGAATACTTCTTAAGAGGCATGATTGGAACCTTTAGCTCGAAATAATTTGAATAATAAATAGAAAAAATTATTAAGAACGCTGAGGCATGATTTATAAATAACTGATTCCCATAAAAAAACAACTCGAAAATATACAAGATCAGAATTATCCACAGTAAGCGTTTTGTTCTTATCAGGAAAATAATATAAAGTGACATCAAAACCATAAAAATAAATCCTGAAAGGCCAAGGGAATAGAAGATTACAACAGCTGAACTTAACAATCCATAATGTTCAATACCATATGCCTTTCCTCCGACAAATCTGCCTTCCGATGACAAGGCATAGTCAACAATACCTTGTCCGAACAGAATTTCCTTTGCATTCTGAAGTCCTATTTTTCCTGGCTGAAACAATAATAATAAACTTCCCCCTCTTCCTGATGTAATATCTGTTTCGTTTATTTCATAAACTTTTGATGTTCCAAAATTATATTCAAACATATAGTCGGTCACATACTTCAAATTGAATGAACCCCAATTTGAATTTTCAGGGTTTAAAGTTGCATTGGTTCTGACTCCAAAATAGAAAAGCAGTAATACCACCGGCACATATTTAACAATATTATTCAAACTGAGTTTTTTATAAGGGAATATGACCAGGAAAAAGTAAAAAACCGGATAAAGAAAAACCGGAGCCCGTTTTAAACTTGCAATAAAAACAATTATTGGTAAAAGATAAATGTATTTTTTTAACCTGAATCTCTTTTCGATCTGAATTATTGAGAAAAATATAAGAAAGACAAAAGTTAAAACCACTGCTGCTCCACCTCCGATATATTGAACGGAACCAACAATAGATTCTGATTTAAGACCATAAATTATTATTTTAACGAAACTCAGGAATATCTGAATAAAGATTGCTGAAATTAAAAGACTTAACACGTAAGACAACTTATGTTCAGATTGAAACAGCTCTTTAATGATATATAAAAAAAGAAAAAAAGCAGAGTACTTAAAAAGAAATTGACTTAAAATGGTCAATACACTGCCCGGGTTAAATAAATGAGTAATTAAAAATGACAGACTAAATAATAAATACAATAAATTAAAATATCTTTCGCTGATTAAGTATTTGCTTTTCAAATGATTCAACATATAGAACAATACATACAGAAAAAAGAAAATCTTAAAGAATTCCCACAGGCCGGGAATAAGATTACCCAAATAATTAAACAATCCTTCCCAAAAGATAATGAAAACAAGCAAACTTAGCTTATTGAGACCGAAACGACCAAAAAAGAAAACCGAAGTAAGAATTACTATGCTATAATATACTGCTTCCAGCATTCTTTTGCCATATTAAGAAAATAAGAATCGGCCATAATTTTTTGGAATTATTTCTTGTGCCTGCGCGATGGTCTTTGAGCAATTTACCGACATATGACCTGTTTAAGAAGTTGTCGTTTGAAAGCAAATCAAGAATCTTATCATGATAACGACTTTTAAGCCATTCAGACTGGGGAATAGAAAAGCCTTGTTTCCTTGTAAAATTAAAATCGGGCGGTAACCATTTTCGGGCAACCTGCTTTAACAGATATTTTCGCTGAATGTCTTTTATCTTTAAACTATCACATAAGCTAAATGCAAACTCACATATTTTGTGATCAAGCAAAGGAACTCTTGCTTCCAGGCTGTTTGCCATGCTTGCCCGGTCAACTTTGGTCAGAACATCATCAGGCAAATAATAACTAAAGTCGGTTCTTGTCAGGCGTTTTAGTAAAGAATCGCCTGAATTGTAATAATTTGATTTATACTGCTGGTAAAAATTACCGGAACACTCATTTTTTAAGAGAAGTTTTAATTCACTATTAGAGAATAATGAAGTCCGTTCAAAAAAGGTGTCAAATTCTTCCAGTTTAAGTACACCCATAAAATGCTTTCCCTTAAAATGCAGTGGGATGGAATTGGACATATCCGATAATAATCTTCTTACATTTTGGGGAATTCTGTTAAATGCCGCGTATTTGAGCATCCAGTCATACCAATTGTAGCCTGCAAATAATTCATCTCCTCCATCACCTGACAAAACAACAGTAACTTCTTTTTTTGCCAGTTTCGAAACATAATAAGTGGGTATAGCAGATGAATCGGCAAATGGCTCATCATAATAATAAACAAGGTCTTCAATTATTTCACTTTTCTCCAGATCCACTTTATATTCAAAATGTTCTGACTGGATATGCCTGGCAACATTTCTTGCATGTTCAATTTCATTGTATTTTTCTTCGTTAAAGCTAATTGAAAATGTCTTTATCGGCCTGTCAGATTGGGATGCCATAATACTTGCCACCAGACTAGAGTCAAGTCCCCCGGATAAAAGAACTCCAAGGGGCACATCGCTTATCATCTGCATTTTAACAGATTCCAAAAGCAATGATTCCAATTCTTCCCTGGCTGAATTTTCTTCCTTAAATATTATGGTATCGGGGAGTGACCAATACCGTTTGATTTCCACGTTATGTTCATGAAAAGTTAAGACATGGGCCGGCGGTAATTTCTTTATTTTATCATAAATTGAATTTTCCCCGGGGATGTATCCCAAACTGAAATAGGTTCGCAAAGATTCCAAATCCATATTCCTTATAATTCCGGGATATTGCATTATCGCTTTGATTTCGGAAGCAAACAAGAATTTACTGCCATCATGATAATAAAACAAGGGTTTTATACCAACCCTGTCTCTTAACAATATCAGTTTATCTTTTCTCAGATCCAGGATTGCAATTGCAAACATCCCTCTTAAGCAGGAAACAAAGTCCATCCCGTATTCCTCATATAAATGAAGGATTACTTCGCTATCAGTATTAGATTTGAACTTATGCCCTTTATTTAAAAGTACTTCACGATATTCCCGGAACGTATAGTATTCCCCGTTATAAACAAGCCATATTGAGTCATCTTCATTTGACATTGGCTGGTTTGCTGATTCTGAAAGATCTAAAATCCTTAATCTGGCATGACCCAGTCCGACATTATCAACTATTTGGATATTAACACTATCAGGGCCACGATGTTTTAAAGATGCGGCCATATTTAACAGAATTGTAGGATTTATTCTATTTTTATCAATTACTCCGCAAATACCACACATTAATTTTGCATTTTGTAGATTTCAAATTCTTTACTAATTCTGTGATTAATACTAAAATTATCAGCAATTATTTTTCTCGCGTTTTTACCAATTTCTACTTTGTTATTCTTTTCTAAAAGAGATCTTAATTTTATATAAAGGTCTTCCGGATCACCAACCTTAAAAAGCTCACCAACATATAATCCTTGATTTTGTGCAACTCGGATAATTTCTTTGTTGGGTTCAATATCAGATAAAACAACTGGGACTTCACAAGCCATGGCTTCAAGTACTGAATTGCTCATACCTTCTGAAAATGACGGAGATACATAAACATCTAGAATATTGTAATACTTTTCCAATTCATTCTTATGCCCCAGAAGCTTAACATGGTCTTTTAGTTCATTATTCTTAATTACCCGGATCAGGGTTTCCATTTCAGGACCTTCACCCAAAATCAGACAAACAATGTCAAACTCTTTTTTCAATTTTGCAATTGATTCAACCAAAGTGGGTATCCCCTTTTCTTTGACTAATCTCGAAGCTGTGCCTATAATCATTCTGTTAACACCCGGATAAAAATCCAAAAGTTCCTCTTTTGATACTTCAAATTTCTTATACTTTTCAATATCTGCTCCTCCGTCTGCAACACTCAGTTTTTCGGACTTTATTCCCATTTCCAGATATTCATTTCTAACGGCAACTGACCGGCAAATGTATTTTGAAGCGAAAGATGCAAGTATCCGATGTCTTAAAAGAAATATCCTGAATTTTAATCCTGATTTACGTTTACCTGACAAAGGAAGATTTGCTGCCTGCCTGTATCTCCTTTTTACTCCGAATAGCCAGGCTAAGAAAACCGCGTAATGTCTGGTCGGAGCAAAATAAGCATGTAAAACGTCAATCTTATATTTTTTTACTATCCGAAAAAATTTTATATGAAAAGCAAGATTCAGGATTGAATTTGCTTCTAATTTTTCGAGAATTGCCCCCTGGTCTAATAAATCATTTATAAAATCCCGCGATGCTGGTATGTTATTATAAGCCACTACGAATCCTGATCCATTTTCCCTGCAAATTTTTGCCTTTAGCACAAGATAATGCTCAAGTGACGCATATTGATCCGATGTACAACCCATTATTTGAAAAATGTTCATCTTTTCCATGCAAATATTAACTGGTTAAAAAAACCGTGATTGTTGCCCTTTTTGATTTAAGCACGTCTTCCAGAGATATATTTTCCCATTTTTTTATACCAGGAAGGTCAATACCCGAAACCAAACGCACTTTCGGATAATAATGAAAGAAATTGAAAAGGTATTCGATTTTTTCTTTAGTTAAAAGCTCAAGATGGATCTCACAGATAGTATTTGGTTTATTGTTGATAAAATAGCTTTCAGAGCCTTTAAATATTTCATACTCAAACCCTTCAACATCTATTTTGATTAAGCACGGGGAGACTTCTTGTTCCTCGGCAAAGGATTTTAAGGTTCTCTCATCAACACTGATTTTATTAGCACTATTGCAATTTATTAAAAATGAAGTCTTATCTCCATGTCTTTTAGGTAAACAGAAATCAAATTTGCGATTTGAGCCCCCCAGTGCAATTTGAAAAACTGAAATATTCTCAATCCCGTTTAATAAAATATTCTTTCTTAATTCCTGTGCATTAAAAGGGTTTGGTTCAAATGAAAAGACCTGACCATTTCTACCGACTTTTCTTGATGCATATAAAGAATGTGAACCAACAAATGCACCAATATCAAAAAAAACATCTCCCTCGTTCAGATATTCTTTTAGTATAAGAAAAATTTCAGGTTCAATAAGCTTATTTCTGGTGAAATGTTTCCAATAGGAGTAATTCTGACTCTTAATTACCTGGAATTGTTCTCCACTAATAATAACTGGCTCAACAACTTTAATCTTGTAGTATATTTTTGCAAAAATACTTAGGATTTTTCTTATGAAGTACATTCTTCTTAACATGTTAATGTATAATCAATAGCTTTTAACAATCCTTCCGACATTTTCTCGTAAGAAATTCTTTCCTCAAACATTTCTCTGCTTTTCTTGCCCATAATCCTTAATTCTTCCTTATTCTCTATCGTCTTAGTAAGTGCCACGGCTAAAGCTTTGGAGCAGCCATGTTTAACTATATAACCATTGATACCGTTTTTGACCATATCGATCGAGCAACCAACAGCATCAGTTACAATTACTGGTTTCCCCAAGGACATTGCTTCTCCCACTGTCAATCCCCATCCTTCGGTCTGATTATTCACAATTGTTGAAGGAAGAACAAACACATCACACAAATTGTAAAATCCGGCTTTCAACGAGTTATCATTATCATCAATGGGGGGTAAAAATAATAAATTCGAAAGCCTCAGATTTTCAGCATATTTTTCATGGCTGTCTTTTAACTTACCATCACCTATCAATATCAATGTTATTTTACTGAAGTTCCTGTTCACTATAGAGAATGCCTCAATAAGATGAAAAATTCCTTTAAACTCAATAAAGCGCCCGAGATAAAGAAATATTAAATGATCCTTAGGAATTTGAATATTAATATTTGATGGATTAAAGCGACTAAGATCCAAATTGGCTTGTAACCCTTTGAATACGGTACTGCTATCTGCCTTAACAAAATCCAATACGAATTCTTCCGATTTTGTTCCGCCAACAAAATATGAATCGGCCAGATTGTAAATAAACTTTATGTATCTCCTTTTTAAGACTGTTTTAAGTCCTTTACCAGATGGAACATGCCATCTCTCAACCCACAAAATTACTTTCCGTCTTTTTAATTTTGAGAATAATATTCCAAAAACGCTAATCGAACTGGTTGGTAAAGAAGCAACAAAAATATCATATTCCGATAATAACATTCTTATGCACTTCCGCATAAAGGTCCTGTCATTCCAGAATGATGATTTTGATGCGGAAAGAGATATATGATTGTACTTCTCAGGGACCTCATTATGTTTAAAAATAAAACGAATATCATTTTTAACGCACAAATTATCGTAAAAAGGAATTCTGTAACTTCTGAAATCAGAATTGCGAAATATCAGCTTTGCCATTATTATTGATAAAGTCCTTGAATAATCTGAAATATCTCTTTCGAAACCACATTAATATTGTGATTCTTAAACGCATATTCTTTTGCTTTTGCAGAATATTCTTTCGCTTTCGTTAAATCACCTGCAAACAATTCCTTTAATTTTAATTCCATTTCGGAAGTATTCTTGCATATAAATCCGATTCCGTTATCAATCAAAATATTATCAGGATCAATCTTGTCAGAAATTACAATTACTCCCCTGAACCACGCCTCAATAAATGTATTGGGGAAGCCTTCAGCATCACTTGTATTGATTAAAACATGGGCGTTATCTAATTCCTCGTATACTTCATTTCTGCTTAGATACCCAAGATATTTGAAGTTGGTTGCATTCTTTTGCATTGCTGAAAAGTAACTGCTTTGATTTTCCGTAAATAATCCCGCGAGCAAAAACTCAAATCTATTCTGGTTCCCCATCCTGGCTGCAAGCTCGGTAAACCTTTCCGGATTTTTAAAAGTTTTCCCCAACCACAAAACAGAAATTTTTGAATAATCTTTAATTACCTGATTATTGCAAGGCAATTGTGCATTATACACTACTGTAGGTGAGATATTAAATGTTTTTTTATATAAATCCGCCTGTCTTTTTGTCTGGGAAATAACAATAGCTGAAAACTGAGTTGCCCAAATGTAAAAGTTCCTTAAAGTTATTGATGGCAAAGTTTTTAATTTTACTTTGCTGTATTGCGCATGGTTATCACTGCTTAAATGATATACAACTGGCTTATTAAGTATAATACCTATCAATTTAATCCACCAAAATGAATACAGGCATCTGACATAAAAAATATCCGGCTTAAATCTTTTGGCATATATCAGAAATTGAAAAACTTTTCCGGGTAAAAATCCTTTCCTAATTGATAAATGGATCAGATTTTCATCTTCATAGCCTATACATGTTTCATTTGAAAACATAGTACAAAAATAAGTTCTTCCTAAAAAATTGCTAAGGCCTTTCGCAATAAGATATGCCTGAAATTCAGAACCGCCAGTGCAATTATTCGGATGGTCACCAGTAACAACAAAAATTGTTTGCTTCATTTACAGGACAAATTCTTAAAAGGTAATTGATCTTTATCAATTTAAGAAGTAATCACCTTCTTTAAACACAAAATGTATGATTGATTAATCCTTATTATAATATGATATTATTTGGACAAATATTAAACCCCGGCAAATCCAGCTCAAAACAAGTACATTAATGCATTAATTACTAAGCACATGCATGTTTTTACAAACTAATTATTTTCTTGCCTTAGAATTATTTATTTTTTCTATTAAAAACACAGGATCAGAAAACAGAATAATCAAGAAATATTTAGTGAACATGAAAATTTTTCGCATTTTTAGTGATGTCAATAATATTGAATAGTATTTCTGTTTTAACTTTAAATTAATGTCATTACTAAAATACTTATTATTATTTTTCCTTTTTATTTGTTTCAATGCTTCAATATATCCACTCATTCGTTGAATTGAATATATTGTCGAAGTATTTTTTTCATGAATTACCCGATGAAACAAAGTATTATCTAAAAATCCGATTTTAAAGGATTTTGCCATTTCAAACCAAAAAATTTCATCTTCCCCTCCAAAAAATGTATCGTTAAAGCCTCCTATTCTATTAAAAGCCTCTCTTTTAATTAGAGAAGATATAATACGAATGTTTGGTGTAATTAACAGTCTTCTTGCTAATTCTTCTTTTGCCAGGTTTGCCCAGTCAATTTTTCTGCGAGATTCATTTTCTTGCTCACATTCCTCTCGCATAATATTGTTTCCATTTCTGTCAATATAATTTACATTTCCATGTACGGCATCATAATCAGTTTCATTGATAAAGTCAATTTGTCGTTTTAATTTGTCTTTAACCCAAACATCATCCTGATCTATGAAAGCGATGTACTTTCCGACACCCTGTCTTATTGCGAAATTTCTACACGCGGCTGCTCGTTTATTCTCAGTCATTTGAATGTAAACAATTTTCTCCGAGTATTGTTCATAGCTTTTTACAATACAAGCTAAACTACCATCCATAGAAGCATCATCAATAATATAAAGCTTCCAATTTGAATAAGTTTGGTTTATAACGCTATTGACAGCATTATAAACCTTTTCATCAGGTTTATATAATGGCAGAACAATATCAACAATATCCATAATTATTTATACTGAGATATAATCGAATTAATTCTATCAAAATTTTTTTCTGTTTTTTCTTTAAGTGTATTACTCACTTTTACTACTTCATTTCTGTTACTGAACGCCAGGAGTACATTTTTCTTTAAATCATTGAACTCATAGCAACCGAATACTTGACTATCATTATACCAGGTTTGATAAAATGAGTTTAGTTTGTCTATCTTATTTGTCATTCCCAGATGTGGTATTTCATATGAACATGCGATTATATTTACATGCAGGCTGGTGCCTATAACGAATTGTGCATGAGCAATAATAGCGCATATTTCAAAAAGCCTAAGCTTCCTATTAATGACATAACAATTCATGTTTTCCCTAAAAAGCCTTTGACCTTTTATATCATTATTATTAATATAGTTTACAGGAAGGAGTATTATTTTTTTTCTTATCTTCTCTTTAAGCCAATTTATAAAATCATTAATTTCATTTTTATAGGAACTAGCAATGGCTTTATTAAAATGCAGAATAACATAATCATCCAGTAATATATTCTGTATTTCTCTGCTTGCTTTATTGAATAATTCACTTTTACTATATATTTTAGATAGTAAAATTGCTGAATCAGGAGAAAGAACAATATTGTTTAGTGATAATATTTCCTGAACATTCCTATCTCTCACGGAAATATAACTACTTGTTAATAAAATGTTCCTTATTTCATTCAGTTCATCTTTCATAACATCTAATGCTCCACCTCCAACAGAATTATAAATTATAGCTATATTTTTTTTTAGATGTTTTGCAGATATGGTATATGGGTATCTGTTTCGTGTTCTGAAAACAACAGATCTTAAAAAGAATTCATTAAATTCCCTCGAAAATAGTTTTTTGAAGTATTTAAAAAAGACATTCCTTCTTGTCTGTGCAAACATTGGCTCCCATTTATGACCAAGCAAACCACCTCCGGCAAAAAGTAATATATCCCCATCAACAAGTGTTTTAAGAACTTTTCTAATACCGGTTGTTTTATGGCCCTGATATTTACTTAAATCGTTACCTAATAGACTAGTATAAATTATTTGATATTTGCTCTTAATTTCGGATGATAGGGAGTCTTGAATGATATAATTAAAGATTAAATCACCAAAATTATATCTATCTGCAGCAGATATAACAAATATTTTATTTTTGTCAGCCATAAAAACTTATATAATTAAATGATTATTAAAATAATATCGCCTTGCACAGGTGTTATAAGAGTTTTTTGACACAAATACAATTTTGACAGAATATTATTTCTTCCTAATTAATAATTCCGAAATAGAAATTGCACTAATTAATCTAAAGAATTCTACTACCAAAGTTGAATATGCAATTCCAATGATACCATATATTTTATAAAATAAATAATTAAGTGATATATTAATTAAAGCAGTACCTACACTAATTGCAACAGACAATCTTTCTTTTCGAATTGTTTGTAAAAACAATCCAAATGGGATTACACTGTAGTTAAATACTAAATATAACACTAATACATTCAGTATCTTAGCACTTTCCTCGTATTCAGCGCCTACAAATGTAACAATTGCTATTTTGGAAAACAGTATAACAATAATGCAAATTACAACCGAAGGAATCAGCATGAATAAAGTGTGATTATAAAGACTTTTCTTATTGATTGCTGTTTTATCATCAAATCTTTTTGAATAATGCGGAAACAAACTTAATGATATTGGGCCTCTAATTAACAAGCCTTTTTCAACAATCCTAAATGCCAATGAATATAATCCTACTTTTTCAGGAGTTGTTAAAAATGAAAGCATTACAAGATCTATTTTGCCACTCAATATTCCTAAAAACTCTAATATTGTGAAATTTAAACCTGATTTAATATATGTTGGATTTATTTGTATTCTCGAAAACAAGTTAAATGATAAAATTCTTTTTGATAATTGAATATTAACCAATAGTATAACTAAGCTAATTATCAGATTTATAATTATTAGTGACATTATTCCATATCCCAGCTTCAGGAATAATATCGTGAGAGGAACCAATACTAAATTTTTCGCAATGCTTAATATTGCAATGACTTTCATTTTTTCGAAAGTCTGATATAATGAATTAACAGAGTTTTGAAACCCAATAAATAATAAGGATGAACTGTATACTGCAATATAAACCTTTGTTCCTTTATCATAATCAATAAAAAGAACAACAATCAAGCATAATAAAACAGCAAAAAAGGAAAAGAAATTTCTTAATCCTATTGTGCTTTCAATAATATTCCTGGTGTTTTTAATATCTTTAGAACTCTCACGTATTACAACTTTATTTAAACCACTGAAAGTAAATACTGAGAATATACCAACATAGGCAAATACCGTATTATAGACACCATATCTTTCAGGTCCCAGTAAATTAGGTATATATAGAGCGCCAATAAAAGATATTATTTGTGAAATAATATTTCCTACTGTCAGGTAGCCTATATTTCTAAAAGTATAATGGTTTAAATAGTTATTACATCTCTGTTTAAGCCTATTATAATTCATGATCTTAAATCAGGCTAGTGTTTCCTAAATTTTAATATTATACAATGCATCCCCAAGGCCTTTGCTTTATAAAACGCGTACATCCCCAGGCAAGATTGAATAGCATTAAAAAAGGTGGCAAATGCCCACCTTTTATCTATATTATTTATTGCTGTGCATTTCATACGCAGCATTGACTGTTACCGCTTCAGATTATTTACTCTAAACTAAAACTCTAAATGTTGAGAACGACCAACTTGCATTAACTTAACTATCTATTGGAAGTTAACAGCTAAATCCAAAGTGACTTTAAAAGCAACTCCATTTCAATACAAAACAAAGCTAACATATGAATGATTCCAACAAGTTTTGCACAAAATCAGTCAGGATCAAGATAATAATTAATAAACCCTGCGGTTCTAATCCACATTTCCCGTATTACATTATTATGCCCTGTAAGGTGGATTACAGGATGTTATTCTTCTTTAAGACATAGTCAAAGAGATAGAAAACATTTTATATTATCACATTCGTGACTATTTTATCTGTACTGATACGAATTCTTTAAGCATGCCAATTTGACATGATAACAAACAATACTAAATTATCAGGTGATCTCCATTAACTAATCATCTGTATAATACTTCTTAGCTTCATCTGAATATCCATATCGACCATACCTGCTATGCCCGTAATAGTTATAACCATAATAGTAGCCATAACCACCTGAATATCCATATCGCAAACCATAACCATAATAACCGCTTGCACTGATGTCGTTAATTACAATCCCAAGGCTTTTAATATTCTCATTACGATGTAGTTCTTCAATAAGTCCAAGCGTATTTTTTGTGGTGTGACGTTGCCGGACTATGAAAAGATAAAAATCCGTCAGAGGAGAAACAAGAAGTGCATCGGTAACAATAGCAACAGGAGGTGTGTCAATTATTATATAGTCAAATTGTTTTCTGGCTCTGGCAATAAACTCTTTCATTGCAGGTGAGTCAACCAATTCAGCCGGGTTTGGAGGAACCGGACCTGACGGAGCAAACCACAAGTTTTCAACAATAGTTTCATGAATTATTGATTCAAAACTCGACTGTCCAATAAGAAAGTTGCTGACACCATTTTCATTGCTGATACCGAAAACTTTATGTATTCTCGGTTTTCTAAGGTCAAGTCCGATCAACAACACTTTTTTCCCATTCGCTGCAATAATAGCAGCAAGGTTTATTGAGATAAATGTCTTTCCCTCAGAACTTATAGTTGAGCTAACCGATATAACAGGGTTTTTTGTATCCTTTAAAAAGTATTTAAGATTTGTACGGATTGACCTGAATGATTCCGAAAGAGTTGAACCAGGCTTTTCGACAACAGGTATCTCTGTTCTAAGGCTATTATGACCTATAAATCCCAATATTGGGGCTTTGGTAACTTTCTCTATATCCTTTTTATCTATAACTTTTGTATTCAGCAGATCGATTAACAGTATTAATAGTGCTGGTATCAATAATCCAAGTGTCAGAGCCATTAAATAGTTTTTTCTTGGTTTCGGACTTATTCGTGATGAATTGAAAGTCGTGGCATAATCTATAATCCTGTTATCGGAAACATTTGAAGCCTTCGCGATTCCCGCCTCTGCTTTCTTTTCAAGCAAATAGGTATATACTGTATTATTAAGATCAAACTTCCGCTGGATATTGATCAGCCTTCTTTCTGTTCCGGGGAGCCTGCTCAGCTCTGCCTCCACCAATGATATCCTGTGATCAGCCTCATTAATCGCATTTTCAATATTGTTCATACTGCTGTTTATATTCTCTGCAATAAGAGCCTTGACATCCATAATGCTTTTATCAAATGCCGCAACAGCGGGAAGGTCTTCAGAGATATTCAATTTCAGTTTACTTTTCTGCTGTTGCAATGTTGCCAACTCGGCAACAAGCCTCTCGAGCGCGGAATTTGTGACGCCCATTGCTCCGGGAGATACAATGTCACCGGACTCATTGCGCGAATCCACGTAATCCTTAAGATATTCATAGTACTTTTTCTGAAGCAATAAAGAACTCCTTTCACTTTCATAATTCTCAAGACGGTTTTGAATAACGCTTCCTTCACGGCTCAGGTCCACCAGTTTATTTGAAAGACGGAAATTCTCGAGTGTGTTTTCAACGGTTCTCAAAGAGTCGGATATTGTTCCTATCTGCGAATCAATGAATTCAATGGTTTTTTCCGCAGTCTGATTCTTTACCTCAAGCCCCTGAAGCAGATATACTTCCATCAGTCTGTTAAGGTAATCCACTTCCTGTTCCGGCACAAAGCCGCTTACTGATAAAGTAACAAGCGTGGCCTCTTCTTCAAATGGTATAACGCTGAGCTTTCTCCGGTACCGGTTTGCAAGTGATGCAGGGCTTACAAAGTAAAAATAGTACCTGTTGGAGGCTGCGGGGTCAAACGAGAACAGATCGGAATACCGTACAATAGTGAAGTCAAATCCCATCTCATTGAAGCGTTCACCAAATGCAAGAGTTTTACTGAACTTCGGATCCCCGTCAATGTCAAGTTTATAACTGTCAGATGACAGGATCCTGATCGAAACCGGCAATCCAACTGTCTGGTTTTGTATAGAATCATAAAGCACTCTGAATGGAGTATTCTTATACATTCTCGATTCAGCAATACCTCTTTTCCCGACACCCACATACTCAACATGAAAATCATGCAGTTCCTGCATTACCCTGTAGTTCAGGCTGAAAGATTTTAAAATCCCTATTTCGTTTTTCAGGTTCTGGTCGCTCCTGAATGCACTGCTTCCGGGGAATATACTCCCAATATCCGATGTCCCACCCCCAAACTGATCATCCTTTATCAACATAGTGGAAGAAACGGTATAAACCTCTTCCGACCACCGGTTTATACCATAAGCAATGCTCAGGGCGAGGAAGAGGGCGATGGCGAACCAGTACCAGTTGCTCAGGAATAAGGAAAAGTAGCGCTTGAAGTCTATGCTTTCCTCATCGGGAAGAGTGTAGTAGCTATTTGAGGGGTTTGAGTTCATAGGATTTATGGTTCTTATCTTTTTCCAAAATAATTAATCAGCAACAATGTCGTTGTCAGCACTCCGGTGAAGGTCGAAATAATGAAGGAGATTGTTGGAAGGTTTTGGTTGAATATCTTTTGTTTAACAGGTTCGACTATGACAACATCGTTTGGAAGAAGGAAATATGCTTCACTGGAAAGCAGATTCTTATCCTGCAGATTAAGGTTGTAGGTTCTGGTTCCCTGATCTGTTGGACGAACGACCAGTACCTTATCGCGACGTCCATAATCGCTTACACCGCCTGCACGACCAATTGCCTCAAGAACGGTCAGGTAATTATTATAGTTAACATAAGATCCCGGCCCATTGACCTCCCCTATTACGGTGAATTTGAAACTTAACAACTTGCATTCTACTGTAGCACCTGTGAAAACCTGTTCTGCCTTTGCCTGCAATAGTTTCCTTGTTTCTTCAAGAGTGAGATCACTAACTTTAACTGTGCCAATTACCGGAAGGATTATGTTCCCTTCTGAGTTAATATCAAAACCGTAAATATATCCACCGGCTTCCGACTGCCCGTAATTCATGTTCTGACTCAACTGTGAGGATGTCAGGAAATCCTTGATCGACCCGTCGGGTGTCATTGCCTTTGCAGTGATATACAATATGTCCCGGGGCTGAAGCTTATAGTTTGGGATCTCCATCGTGAAGGAATCACCACCTGTTTCAGGAAGATTACTCAGGTAAGCAAGTTTCTCCTGGGAAGTACAGGCGCTTAAAAGCAGAATAATAACTGCTGTGAGGTGGTATCTTATCTTCATGGGGTGGCGTTTATCGGGATTGGTTTACTATTTGTTTTCTTTGCTTGTCTTTTTTGACTTATCATTTATAGTTCTCCGCTAGCCGGGATTTGCGTTACCCCGGGAGTCCGGAACTTATTTCAAATATCAATTTACAGAGTTTTCCAAAAGCATATTTTATTGTATATTTCAAGAGCCTCAAATCTAAGGACTTTCATTCTATTTCCAAAAATCAGGCAACGTTGAACGACAAACACTTTAACATGCTTTCGCCCCGTCAGTCACAGAGCGTTGTCTGGCTAACTAGCTGAAGTTTAAAGGTTAAAGTTCAAAGTTCAAAGTTTAAACCTCAGCACCTCGATTTTCCCTCATCTCTCCCCTTCTCCTCTTCTCCCATTCACTTCTTCTCTCCCCTTCTCCCATTCACCCATTCACCTCATCTCATCCATTCTCCCCTTCCCCCATTCTCCCTTTCCCCCATTCTCCCATTCACCTCTTCTCCCCCCATCCACCTCCTTTTACTGCTCTCCGTCACATTTCCACAGCGGTAAAAGCTCCTCCGGCTGGAAATGCGCCAGGTGTTCTTCTGCCTCATGAGGTTCGAGCACAATATAACTAACCTTCCGCCCAACCATCTCTTCGGCCTGAACAATTTTACGGACAAGATATTCACGGTCGATATCAGCTCCTACAAGAATCAGCTCCATCACGGGGCTGTCCTTTCCCCGGGCGAAATCGCCGGTGAGATAAACACAATCAAGATTGCCAAGCCGGTGTATGACTTTCTCTATCACACGGTCAATGCCTGTCTCCTTTAATATAATGCTGTGAATATCCTGAAAAAGGGGATGACTGCAATTAGCCTGATAAACCTTTTTGTTTCCGTCGGTATAGGAATTTAACAATCCGGCTCCTTCAAAGCGGTTCAATTCAACACGTATGGCATTGGATGACTCCCCGAACTCCGACTCCAGACCCCTAAGGTGAGCCCTGGTACTACTGTTTAGGAAAAACTTCTTCAACAGCTTAATGCGGGTTCGGGATGTGACTAGACTGTCGAGCATCAGGTTCAGTTATTGAGTAACAAATTTACTCGATGTTTGAAAAAAACAAATCATTTTATAAAAATTGTTTGTAAATAAATGAGAACTTAGCGACAAATAGTTGAAAGTTAATAGTTGAAAAGTTGAAAGTGAAAAGTTAAAAGTGAAAAGTTAAAAAGGTTGAACATGAAGCGTTTAGTGTTCGGAAGCAGGGACCGCAAGATAATGTATAATGTATTATAGGCGATGTGCCTCATTGAAAGAGACCGCAAGACAACTATTGAGAAGGATTGTCGGTTTAGGGCTTAACTGAAGGGATAATTGTGAAGGTAGGTATCTGGTCTGTCTGTTTCAGAACTATAAAATAAGTTATTTGGTACAGAAGGTAAAAAAAGGGCATTATGGTTTTTCCTCCTTTTACCAGGGTACCTGTATTTGGGTTTTGGTTTTTTCTTTGTTTCTGGAGGCTTGCTGAGCATCCTGTTGGGACCGTGATAACATGCAAAGCTGCGCCTGGAACATGATTCAAGACTAACAGTAACTATAAGCAACATCAATAAGAGTTTCATTATAATTCCTGATAGCTTTTTCATTTTAGCATAAATAAATTCACTTTTTTATCTACAAACGATATGCCGGATAATATATTATTATTGGAGGAACAAGATCACTGTCACCAGAAATTAACATGGCCATATTATATTTATCTTGAAATGCATCGATCATCATCTGTGTTGCAATATTGACATCTGTCATCTTTTCATGAAAAGTCGGCCAAATATTACCACATTGTCTGCATTCCGTTGTATTCCTTTGATAATTACCATAAAATACTTTAATGCCAACAGATTCAAGGGCTTCAATATAGATAGATTGCCTTTTTTGTTTGTCGGGATCATTACTAATTCTGCTTGTGAAATACTTTACTTCAATAAGTTCCTGGTTTTTCTTAAGAAGATTGCTTGCTATTTTTTTAATATTTACAATAATCTAAATTGGCTTCAAACAGGCCAAAATACAAGTTAAACCCATCAACATATACGATTATTTTTTCTATTTTGGAGCTATTATTTGCTGAATTCATAATAATTGTATATCTTGTGTAAAACAAAAACATCGTTAAAGATAGCATCTTTAACCCGACGCTCCGAAAGGAGCGTTTCTTTTTTTACTATAATTTATTTAAATACAGTTCTTCCGGCAGGTTTATAGTAGCTTTTGATTATTAGTTCATTATTGACTATTGAACTTGTTTGGCACTTAGCGTGAAGGCGTAATTCCAGACTCGGTGCCGGGGGAGGTTTATGACGGTTTCCCTGTCCTGTTTTTCAAATAGTTCTCCAGGAAGGAGCTTATTGTTTTTTTAAGAATTTAGGCGATGTGCCGCATTGGTATAGACTTGCAAGACCTGCATGACCGCGACCGAAGGGAGCCAGACCGAAGGGAGCTACTCCGTCATATCTGCCGTCCGCGGTTTTAGAAAGGCAAGTAGCAGAATCAATGCAGCCATTACCGGGATTGCAAGCAGAGCCATGTCGCGGCCAAGATTTCCAGCATCGGTCGACTTGCCAAGCCATTCCGTGATCAAAGCGCCTGCAAAGACTCCCGTCATGTTCATCAGACCGTAACCGGCAGCACGGCGCCGCGGTGAAACAAACTGGCAAAGGATGGGCATGTTATTAGAATCAAACATGCCAAAGCCTATCCCGAAGAGTATCCCTCCTGAAAGCACACTGATCAATCCTCCCCCGAATCCGATCAGGAAGAGAGCCGGAATAGTAAGAGACAAGCCTATTGCACCCGTGTAGATCCTCCCCCGGAGGTTTTTCATTATCCACCTGTCAGCAATGATGCCTCCCGCAATCACACCAATGAATGATGAAACTGCAATTGTTATTGTGCTGAGAGGTCCGGCAACCGACATGTCAATAGCGAGTGTCTGGGAGAAAAGTGTTGGAAGCCAGTTCTTTATTGCCCATCCCGGAAAGCTTGGGACTGCAAAGTAAAACAGGATGATCCAGAAGCTTATGGTACCCAGCAGCATTCCCAGACTATGCTTAACTGATCTGAATATTCCCATGCTGCCTGCTTTTTCCGGCCGGGGAAGCGCATGCTCTCTTTGTTCAAAGAGAAGCAATGCAAGAATAAGGCTGTAAACAATGCCTATCAGGCCAAATGTGTGAAAAGCGGTTTGCCACGACCAGGCGCTTGCCACCGTGGCGCCGAAACCACCCAGGGCCTGACCGGCATACAGACCGGTCATGTGTATCCCGACTGCAAGGGAACGGGTGTTTCCCCGGTGGTAATCGGCTATCAGTGCAAGTCCTGCCGGGATATACAATGCCTCACTTATTCCCATTATGGCACGCAGTACCATCAGTTGATTGAAGCTTGAAGCATAGCCCATCGCGAGTGTCACTGACGACCATACACCAAGGCTGGCGATAATCAGCCATTTCCTGTTGACCCTGTCGGCTATCAGCCCGGCCATCGGCGACATAAGACCATAGATCCATAGGAAAATTGCAAGAAGACGGCCGAAATTCTCCGCGGTCTGCAATTCACTGATGTCAATCATCATTGCCGGCTTCATGGTCGACAACATCTGGCGGTCCATATAATTCAGCAGGGCAACTCCCCAGAGCAATCCCACCACCATCCATGGATACCATGATTTCTTTTTCAGTTCCATCAGCTTAGCTTTTCAAATGTTTTCCATACCTGGTACAATCCTCTCGGAATATGGAAACAGCCTTTCCACTTTCCTCCCTTCAGGTCAAGAAGTATCTCGCCCCGCCTGTTGAGATAACCAAACCATTCTCCAAATTCCGGATCAGGGAAATGTGTCCAGGTATATTCATGAACCTTGCGGAACCATTCAAGGCATTCAGGTTTTTTCGTATGCCTGTATCCCTTTATAAGACTTATCAGCGTCTCAACATGCACCCACCACAGCTTTTGGTCCCATTCAAGCTGCTGGAGGGGTTTTCCTTTTATATCCATAAAATAAAAAATGCCCCCATACCGGTCATCCCATCCGTAGTTCAGGATATTCAGGGTTCTTTCAACTGCTTTTTCGGCAAGAGTGCTGTCGTTGTTTCTTTCAGCCAGATCCATTATGAACCACATGGCTTCTATGCCATGTCCGGGATTTATCAGCCTGCCTTCGAAAGAGTCAGAAAATCCTCCGTCAGCTGTAACGTTTTCCCTGATCAGTCCCGAGAAAGGATCATAAAAGACCTCCATCACATCCCTGATACATTTTCGGATGATGTTTTCGACAGTCTTTTTGTCCAGCAGGTGTTCCGTTTCCAGCGCAAGGTTGCAGAGAATCATCGGTAAGGAAAATCCCCTGATCGGACGGGTTCCGGGAACGGATTTTTCATAAATCCCCTTTGGATTATCGGCTCTTTTTAGTATAATGTTAAAAGTATTGACTGCAATTTCAGAGTAAGCTGCTTTCCCCGTTGCTTTTGACAACTGGGCGAAAGCCATTGTGGCAAAGCAATCGGAGAATATATTGTAAGGACTTATAAGTGGTTTCCCCTCGCTGGTAAGCGAAAAATACCAGTTACCCTCAGTGTCGCGGCCATATTTCTCAAGAAAAGCTGCTCCGTCTTCCGCTATTTTAAGCCATCTTTCATTTTTCTGAAGATGATTGTAAAGGGAAGCAAACATCCACACCTGTCTTCCCTGCAGCCAGATGAACTTATCTGTGTCGTAAACACGTCCCTGCCGGTCGAGACATGTGAAGAAACCTCCATTGTCCCTGTCAATGGAATGTTTTTCCCAGAACGGGATGATATTCTCAAGAAGCTCGCTTCTGTATTTTTCCGATAAGCGGCTGAATTCTGTGTTCATACATTAAACATTGATGCAAAATAATAATCCATCTTGATATTACTTACATCCGGTTTTTCCCCACGCGTTCCGGCGCCTGCCTGCCGGGGGTTTTTCCGGATATCATCAGAACAAGAAGCGGCCTTTATTTAAGATAGTCATTGAAATACCCGGCTATCTTTTCAAAAAGATGAACCCTGGCCATGCCTGTCATGTTGTGTCCGGCTCCCGGATAAACAAAATAATCGACCTGTCTGCCCTGTTTTATGCATTCATCGATAAAGGCCAGACTGTGTTGCCAGACTACCGTGGGATCGGCGGTGCCGTGAATTATAAGGAGTTTTCCCCTTAGATTGCCGGCATAGTTTATAAGCGATGATTTCTCATATCCTTCGGGGTTCTTCATCGGGGTATCCATATAACGTTCGCCGTACATCACCTCATACCATTTCCAGTCGATAACCGGTCCGCCGGCACAGGCAGTCTTAAAGACTCCCGGGTTCCGAAGCATCAGGTTTATGGTCATGAATCCCCCGTAGCTCCATCCATTTACACCTATCCTGTCAGGATCAACATAGCTGAGTGTCTTAAGATACCTGATCCCTGCCATCTGGTCGGCCATTTCCGTTTCGCCCAGCTGCCTGTGAATGATGTTTTCAAAATCCCTTCCCCTGTTGTCTGAACCGCGGTTATCGAGAGTGAAAACCACGTAACCCTGCTGAGCAATATAATTCAGGAAAAAGCCGGCCCCGCCCGTCCATGATTTTGTTATCATCTGTGCATGAGGCCCTCCGTATACATAAACGAACACCGGGTACCTGACTGAAGGATCAAAATTCACAGGTTTGATAAGGCGGCACCAGAGATCGGTGATACCGTCATCGGCCTTGATGGTGAACAGCGACATCTCCCCGGTATTGTATCCCTTGTAAGGATCCGGATCTTCAAGGAGTGTAGAGATCTTTGTTCCCTTTACGTCGATAAGGTAATATGCCCTTGCCATCTGAAGTCCGCTGAAAACATCAAGGAACCAAAGCTTGTCTTCAGAGGCATTAATGTTGTGAACGCCTTCTCCGGAGGTGATTCTTTCCGTTTTTCCCGACCTGATCTCAGTTTTGCAGAGATGCTTTTCAAGAGGACTTTCGATTGTTGATTCATAGAATACAGAAGCGCACTGCTGATCGGTTCCGATAAGTTTCAGGACTTCCCATTTTCCTTTTGTTACTTGCTTCAGGAGATTTCCAACCGTGTCGTAGAGATAAAGATGATTCCAACCGTCGCGGCGGCTTTGCCATATGAACTTCGAAGCATCTCCCGGAAGAAAATACAAACCGTGCATAGGTTCAACGTACTTGTCGCTGCTTTCTTCAAACAGCTTCCTGACCAGTTCTCCTGTTGATGCATCATATTTATTCATCCTGAAATAGTTCTGATCACGGTTCAGTATCCCGGCAAAAATGTATCTGCATGAAGGATCCCAGGTCACTGAAGTGATATACTGGTTTTCGGGACCCTCCGTCTGAAGATAAACTATCTCGTTGTGAAGGGGATCGAAGATACCCAGCCGGAGCTTCTCGCTTTTCATCCCTGCCATAGGGTATTTGATGAGCGAGCTTTCCGCGATCCGGCTTGTAATATCAACAAGCGGGTAATCGGTGACTTCTCTCTGATCGATCCTGTAAAATGCGAGCTTACTGCCGTCGGGCGACCAGTAAAGACCGGCATCGATACCAAATTCGTTGCGGGATGGGATTTGTCCGTAAGCAATTTCCCTGTCATTATCTCCATTTACCTGAATCGCTTGTCCGTCAATTGAAACAAACAGGTTATTTTCAAGGGTCCAGGCAACGTTGAGGCTATTGCCGCTGATAGTCACATTTTCGCCTGAGCCGTCATACTCATTCACTTTCATCAGTTTTGACGACGAAAGATCGAAAAGGAATATCCTGTTCTCAGCAGTAAAATAGAAACTGTTGCTCCCGTTCCAGGATATGAAAGGAAAGCGATTAAGTTCATTCTCCTTCAGTTCTTTCATTTTCAGGTTGAGCTCATCAAGTTTCAGTATGATATCAGCTTCTGACGGATTGATAACCGTTTTCTGTATCAGGCTTTCGTTTTCAATCCATGTGAATGAATTGAGTCCCGGCCTCCAGGAAAGACCTGTGATTGATTTGGGTGAAAGTTCCCTGTTAAGGTAATCTGAAGCGCTGAATACCTTGTCCTGTGCTGAAGTTTCAAATGCCAATACAATGACAACCAGCAGGGTAAAAATTTTTCTTGTCATATTTCCGAGCTTTGTTCAAAGATAGGCATTTCGGCTCATCTGATAGCCGCCATGACAATAACATTTCCGGGGGGACGTCAATTTACCGGAGACTATCGTCATACAGGCCAAAATGATGCAATGTATAATGTATTATAGGCGATGGATTATAGGCGATGTATAAACAATTAGCAATTAGCAATTAACAATTAACAATTATCCGTTAGGGCA
>JAAYQC010000147.1 GCA_012519515.1 Bacteroidales bacterium
ACCTATGGCAGCGCAGAACCCACGACATGCTCTACCCGAAGCAGCTTCCTATGGTGCTTGGTACAGCTTCCAGACCTTCAATCAACATCGGTGAAATGAAGAACACCGGTTTCGATCTTGAACTGGGATACTCCAATACAGCGCTGAACGGCGATTTCTATTACAGCGCCGACCTCGTTGTATCGCGCTACAAGAATGAGCTGACCAAACTTACCGATGTCGCCACCGACTTCTACCAGGGATCGGGATATCGTGAGAAATATTACACCAGGACTCAGACAGGCCATGCTTTCCCGGAATTCTACGGTTATGTAGTGGAAGGTATCTTCCAGAGCGACGAGGAAGCAGCTGCATGGGCTCCTGCATTCGGAACCTATAACAAGGCCGGTCACTTCAAGTACAAGGATATCAGCGGACCCGACGGAGTGCCTGATAATGTGATCAATGCTTACGACCGTACCTACATCGGATCACCTCATCCGGATTTCACAGCCGGTCTCAGCCTTAACATAGGTTACAAGGGTATTTCCCTTATGACAACTCTCTATGCTTCAGTTGGCAATGATCTGGTTAACTATGTAAGTCGTTTCATCGATTACACACAGTTCGAGTCGGGAAAGAGCAAGAGAAGGCTTTATGAATCATGGGGAAGCCCGCATCTGAAGAACAATGCCGATGCCACCATGCCTATCATTTACGCGAATGACACCCCTCACCAGGAGCCCTCCACGGCATTCATTGAGGATGCATCATTCCTCCGTATGAAGACCTTAAGAGTCGGCTATGACCTCAACAGGGTCCTGAACAACAAGTTCAGCTCGCTTCAGATCTACTTCCAGGGTTCCAACCTTTTCACCATCACCAAGTATTCGGGACTTGATCCTGAAATCTCAGGTGCAGGAATCAACATGGGTATAGACTCCGGCGCATGGCCAACAAGAAAGCAGTTCATCTTCGGGATCTCTTTTGGCCTGTAACAGAAGTTTTTATGAATAGTAAACATGAACTAATATGAAAAGAATAACCAAACTATTATCAATCGCGATACTTTTCGGAAGCTTGCTGATGATATATTCCTGCAGTGAGGAGTTCCTTACCAAGGAACCTCCGGGAGTTGCAGCAAAAACTATTATTCAGACACCTGATGGCGTTGAAGCGCTTCTTGTCGGTGTATATGAAAGGATGCAGAACGGAAGTTCAATGTTCGGAGGTGCCATGACAAGTGACTGGACCTATGCAGCCGGATGTTCGGATGATTGCTACAAGGGAACATCGACCGGCGACCAGTCCAACTTCAACCTTCTCGAGAGGTATGAGGCTCTTCCAAACAATCCTTATCTGGATAACAGATGGACACAATGCTACGACGGAGTTGCCCGTGCCAACGTCACCCTGCAGTTCCTGTGGCAGACACAGGAAGGTCCTTCACCACTTGATGCCGGCAGGGCAAAAGAGGTAGAGGCTGAAGCCAAATTTCTGAGGGCATGGTTCCATATGCAGGCCAACAAGATCTTTGAGAAGATCCCTTATGTAAAGACCCAGGAAGAACTTGGAGATCTTGCTCCTGAGGAAGTTCCCAACACCGACGCCGGCTGGGATGGCATTGAAGCCGACCTTCAGTATGCTATCGACAACCTGCCCGTCACTAAATACAATAATGAAGTTGGTCGTGCGAACAAGTATGCTGCCATGGCTTTCAAAGCCCAGGCTCATATGTACCAGAAAGAGTATCCTGCTGCAAAACTTCTTCTTGATGCGATTATCTCCAGTGGTGAATTCTCGCTTGCTCCCGAGTTCTCATGGAACTTCGATATGACACATGAGAACAATACCGAGTCGATCTTCGAACTTCAGTGTACCACGACTGCAACAGCTCATTCTGCTGTTCACGGTTCGGGCTGCAACTTCCACCAGAAGGGTCCGGCAAGCTGCGGCGGCTGGGGATTCTTTCAGCCTTCACAGAACCTTTTCGAGGCATTCCAGACAACAGCTGAAGGGCTTCCCGTTCTTGATCCCGCGCTTCGCGATCCTCTCGAACATGATATGGGTGTTAAAAGCGATGAGGATTTCACCCCGACCAACCATCCTCTCGACCCGCGTGTAGACCATCTTATTGCACGCCGCGGCGTTGACTTTCTTGGCTGGGGGATCCACCCCGGAGACGACTGGATTCGTCAACAGAGCAACGGCGGACCTTACATGACAAAGCTTTTCATGCACGCCAAATCAGAACAGTCGCTCAATCTCAATGGAAGCGGCTTCTACAACGGCAAAAACTACAGGACCATGCGTTATGCCAGCATCCTCCTGTGGAGAGCGGAATGTGCCATTGTTGATGGCGATCTCAATTATGCAAGGGAACTTGTGAACATGATCCGCAACCGCGCCAAAAGCAGCACGCCGGTTATGGGTCTGTGTACAAGCACCAAGAACCTCGAGAAAGACCCTGTTGTCGACTGGACTCAGCCGGCAGCGAACTATGTCATTGAGCCTTACCCGGATGTTGAAGGCCAGTATCCCTTCAACAATGCAGCAAACGCGCTGCTTGCAGTACAGCACGAAACAAGGCTTGAGTTTGCCACCCAGAACCACCGCTTCTTCGACCTGAGGCGCTGGGGCATCATTACAGAGACACTCAATGCATATATCCAGCATGATATTGGATTCAGGACATTCCTCCAGGGAGCTGTCTTTGTAGCCGGTCAGGATGAATACTGGCCAATCCACCAGAGCGTTATCGACCTTCAGCCGGGTATAATCCAACAGAGTTCCTACTATTAGCAGATAACTCTGTAAGCGAATAAAAGCTTAATCTGAAATACAAGGGGCGATGCAGTGCATCGCCCCTTATTTTTTCATAGTTAAATAAAGTTAATTAGAGAGATAGTCAGGAATATTTCATCATTTTTGATGTCTATAGTTTTGTTACAATCAGAATTGCCATTCCTGATGAAGTACAGTATCGCACTGGTATTATTCTTACTCGGCTCTTCAGCACCTGCAAGAGCTCAGTTGCAGATAAAGTCTCTTCCGGAGCCCGGTTTCGATTCGCGCATCAGGGAATATATTGACACGCTGTCTATAATAGACACACATGAACATCTGTTAGGTCCGGAGCTTCTCAAAGACGGTTTTTTTCTTGATTTTTCACTTTTGCTTCTTCAGAACGGCTACGACGATCTTATCTCCGCGGGTATGCCTGACACCCTGTACGATGAGCTTTTCAATGAGGAACTCTCGCCCATGACAAAATGGAAGATTATCGAACCATGGTGGCAGAATTCATTCAACACTTCTTTCAACCGGATAATCCTGTACGGCATAAAACATCTTTACGGTATCGACGATCTCAACGCTTCGACCATTGTTCCTCTCTCGGAAAAGATCCGGAATGCCTACGAAACAAACTGGTTCGACAGGATTCTCCGTGACTCGTGCCATATCAGTTACCTTATCAGCGACGGAAACTTCATGCCCGGCAAGGAGAGTTACGTGAAATACGTCAAGCGTTTTGACGACTGGCTGATCCTAAGATCAAAGTATGGGCTTGACTCCCTTGCCATCAGGCAGCTCGATCCGATCTATTCACTTGATGATCTTGAGGAATCGCTGACCACTGCCTTTGAAAAGGAGATAAAAAACGGGATGGTTGCCGTAAAAATCTTTGCTTCCTATTACAGAAGCCTCAACTTTGAAAAGGCCGACAAGGAATCGGCAAGAAAAGTTTTCCGCAACCTGGTAAACGGAGATATTGATCACAGGATATCGATGAATGATGCCAAGCCTCTCCAGGATTATCTATTTCACCATCTGATGGGTCTCTCAAGGAAATACGGCATGCCCGTGGCCATTCACACGGGGCTTCAGGCAGGGAAGGGCAAGCTGATCGACAATTCCAATCCCGAACATCTTACAGGCATTATCGCGCAGTATCCCGATATCAATTTTGTGCTGTATCACGGAAGCTTTCCTTACGGTGGAGAACTGTCGGCCATTGCCAAGAATTACAGGAATGTATATATCGATATGAATTGGGCCTGGGCAGTTTCGCCCACCTATATCCGCCACCACCTGAATGAATGGCTTGAAATGATTCCGGTGAACAGGCTTATTGCATTCGGAGGAGATGCCATGGCTGTTGAAAACGTCTACAGCGAACTTGTTCTTGCAAAGAACATAATTTCCGACGTGCTTTCCGAAAAGGTAAGTGAGGGTTATTATACTGAAGATGAATCAAAGACAATTGCCAGGATGATCTTACACGACAACGCGGCAAGATTATACAAGCTAAAGAAATTATGTACCAATTCACACAATATTCCTCGCGTGGTCATAAAAGACCATAATAAGCAGGTGACGTCCCATCTCACTTAAGGTACCGTCGTAAACAAAGAAGGTTTTATTGGCCTCCTTCGAGTATATTGCAATCGGACGGTAGCGCCATAACATGGCCATAAGTTTTATGAGCGATCTGCAAACAGGCGGAAATTATCTGAAGTGGAAATAATACCAGAAAGTATTACCGAACTGTTTCTTCATAAGTGCTTCGAGCCGTGCCGGATTTTGCCTGGCGCTCATAAAAGCAGTAAAATACTGGTCAAACCTCAGTCTCGTCTCACTGCTCAGTTCCAATCCCCCGAGATCGGGAAAAACACCCTGGCTGTTATAGTAAATAAGTATTGCTTCCTCTATGTATCCGGGTATCCTGGTGTATCCCATGTTTTTCATAAGTCGGACGTTGTCGACCAGCATTTCCACATCCTTGTTGATCAGAAGCCAGGCCATCATATATTCGAAGGCTTCCCTGTTGCCGGGATTCTGGTTCACAAGCCTGGGCAAATTGCTTTCAGGCGTTTCCAGGAAGATAAAGAAGTCCTGTCCGGGAAGCAGGTTCACTTTCTTTCCCAGGTCCGGATCCGATTTAACCGCGAGCGGGTCGCCCGCGAGTTTTTCATGATCCATTGCCCATTTCCTGTAAAAAAGCGTTTTTTTCAGGATTGAAGTATATTTGGCGGTCATGCTGTAATTGCCGTTGATCAGGCTCGATTTTACAAGCAGTTTCATGTTCTGGGGCCTTTTGCCATAAACCACCATCTCCTCATATGCCCAGCGCTGAGCTTCATTAATCAGTCCGATAGCATAAAATGCCTGTGCTCCCCAGTTTATATGCTCACTGCTCCATGGGAGGAACAATGATGAAGTCCTGAAGTCCTGCCTTCCCTGGAACAGCCTGTCGCACATCTGTCCGGTCGACGACAGGGCAATGTTGTAAAAATACTGTCCTATAAGATTCTCTGAGGGTTTCTTTTCATGGTATTCAACCGCCTCCTGGTATTTCCCGGTGAAAACAAGTTTTTCGAGGTTTATGACGCGGGCAGTCTGCGGCTTGAAAGCTGCTGCAAGAGCTGCAACGGCGGAACAAAGAATAATCGCCGGCAGTGCAATTGACGCGGCAAAGCGTTCCCGCGGTCTCACTATCCTTAATCTTCCGGCCAGACGGGTAATTAGCGGATACAGCACAAGGAAGGCTGTCATTAACCGGAACATCAGCCTGTGCAGGCTGTCGTTTATATCCGGAAGGGGATAAAGGAAACGCTGTTTTATGTCATCGGTAATCAGGAACTTGTCGGATAAGAGCACGCATAATCCTGCCAGACCTGCAAGCATCAGCGGCATTAGATACCTGTGGCGTCCTTTCAGGTAGACAAGACTGTAAACAATGAACATCCCGGTGAATATCAGACCAAAAGCGCCAGCAAGGTAATATAGGACAGGGAAAAAGGCCAGGGCGATGTACTTATCCCCGGTCGTTTCACGGCTTACCACTATAAGGAAGAAGGAAAGAAGCAGTACAAAACCTGCATTGTAGAGCATCAGGTGATAATAGTGGGTCTGCATGATAAGCAGGAGGCAGGATGGAATGATTGCCAGCAGGCATGTCAGGCCCGATCCCGGCATCAGCCTGCGGTTTATCCTGTGTAATATCACAGCCGGTAATGACAGTACCAGGGCCAGGATCAGTGATCCTGTGAAACTATTAATATAAAACTGGGTAAGGAATTTAGCTACCATGTCGGCAGGGGAACCCGGTTTCTTAAAAAACTCAAGGATATAGTCAGCTGTATACAGGAACAGCGACTGTTGTTCCTGGAAAAAGAGGACATAATTGCCGGGAATCAGGAAATAGATAAAGGCAATAAGGAAGAAAGCGACAAAGAAATACCAGCTCCGGTCAGGGGCCGGTAGAAATACCTGCTTTTGGGGGGTTGATTTCTTGTTACGGTTCTTTGTCATTGTCTTGCGGTCTTGCGGTCTTGCGGTCTCTTAGTCTCTTAGTCTCACCCTGTGCCCTGTGCCCTGTGCTCTGTGCCCTGTACCCTGTGCTCTGTGCCCTGTGCCAGAACCTACCCCTCCCAGGAGGATCCATCCGGTACAGCCTTATTCATGAATCGACTTTTCTCCCGGGTTTCGCTCCATTCCTGCCTTTTCAATTGTTTTCGTTGAGAGCGATCGTTCGGGATTTCCAGATTTAGCCCCCACGGGCTCAATTGCCGTTGCCTTCGCAAAATCGCGCGGTCCGAGGGGTATTTTTCCATTTACAAATTCTGGTATATTATATGATTCCATGAGTTTATCGTAGTATGCCGGGTCTTTCTGCGGGAGGATAAAAGGCTTTCCCGTTTTATCCCACCTTTCGAAATAAGCCAGGAAGGGCCGGGTTGTTCTGCCGTCGGTTCTTTTACTGCTGAAAACCAGCCATTTCCCGTTCGACGACCAGGTGTGGTAGCTGTCGGTTTCGCTGCTGTTGATATCCATTTTCCTGCTTTCCCCGGTACTCAGGTCGATTATATGAAGGTCGGCCTCCCTGTGCCAGATGGGGAAAGTGCCGAAATCATGCAGTGTGATCACCAGGTATCTGCCATCGGGGGATATCCTGGGGAAGGATGCGCTTTTCCCGTTTAAGGATGCATTGAAAACCATTTCCGTCTTCCCGAAGCCGGCCGTTTCGGGATCAAAGGGTATCCTTACTATGTCGTATCTTGTTTCTTCTATATCATCGAGTGTCATGACCGACTGGCTGCCGGTCTGGAGTGCCCTGCAAAAGTAGAGCCAGCGTCCGTCGGGCGACCACGAGGGAAATGTTTTAAGGTAGCCGGTGGTATCACCGTCGTCGGCGTGGTAAGTAAGATTTCTTTCTGTGTCGTACACCACAATATCCGAAACAAGGTCAAAGACCTCTATCAGTTTTTCGGGTTTTGCATAAAAACCCTGGCGAACCTGGTTTGATGAAAAGGCGATATACTTTCCGCCGGGATGCCATGATGGATATGTTGCGCCGCCGGGCATCGATTCAATCTTCGGATCGACTCTTAGGAAACGGCCTTTGTCGGAAATGTAGGTTCCGTTGTTTGAACCTCTTATGTGCACCATGAACTTGCCGGGGTTGTACTGATTGAACGAATGGCAGTTGATGCAGTTCATATCGAGTATTTTATTGTCGATAAGGGTTTCTTCGCTGAAACTCTCTATCGACCTCTGCATTATCCTGATATGCGACCAGTTGTAGTATCCCGGATAGATAAGCCTGTAGGTAAGGTAAGGATCGGCCGGTTCTTCCGATACATTCATATAAAAAGGCTCAAATTTTTCAAGCTTCCCGGAGCTTTTCCGGGAGGCGGAAATTTCTATTTTAATCCTGCTTCCTGCCGAAGCCCCGGTAAGTTTTTTCCATGATTTCGCGGGGAATTTAATTACACCATCCGACGATCTGACATCAATACTTAAAGCGCCGGATTCGGATGTTGCTGTAAGCCAGAAGCAATCGCCTTCCTCCTCTATCCTGAAATTCATTGGCGCTATATTCGGAGGGATTGTGACATCAGTATAATCAGGCTCAATCGCGGGTAGTCGGCCTGTGCCGGAAGGTTCCAGACCCGACTTGCCGCTACAACCCGTCAGCAGAATGATTACTGACATGACCATTATTGCTTGAAATAATTCCCTCGCTTTTCTCAATCTGTACACTTGAAACTGAATTGAGCTCTAAAGGTAAAATTTTATTTCAAATCACACATCCTGCCTGTTCCGCGAAAAGCTGCAGTAAATCGATAAAACACTTCGGGAACTTTTTTCTTTTCTTTACATTTGAAATTATATAAAGCCGTTTATCTTAAAACCTATACGAGTGAAATGTATAAAAACAGTCAGGCGGGGCAGGCATCAGACCTATAAAATAAATCATATAAGAATGAGCCCATTGCTTATTTTTTTGATCACTGCCGGAATCATCGTGTCATGTTCCGGTAAGGGATCAGGAGGCAGAAAGGAAGGCGCTTCGGGGGATTTAATAACAGCTGCAAGGGATTATTCCTCGACATATTTCGCCAGGAAGCTTGGTAATGCAAGGATTTTTACCGATGAAGAGGACGGACTGGTAACCATTACCAATGATATCAGCGGTTACAAGATAAATCATGGAAAGATTGTAACCGGTCTCATAGACGATGATGAAGCTGAAGACGGCATAGTTCCCTTTTACGCCATGCAGGGCAAGTCGATCATGGGATATTATCATATGATACTATTGGCTTCAGCCGATACCTTCAGGGTTGTAAAGACCGTCAGTGGTATTTTTACTGTTCACGATATCAGGGACAGGAAGATAATTGCCGAGGTGTCGACCGTATCTCCCGATTCTCCCGGTTATGGTTGTGATAATTGCCGGGAGGTAATAAGTTATATGTGGAATAATGGCAATCTGGAGAAGGAGGAATAAAAAAAGGGGCTGAATCAGCCCCTTTTCCTCCGGTAAAGCCGGTTATCTGTTACAAGTAATCAGGATTCTGAACAATTACGCCTTTCTGCAGGTCGATCTGACTCTGTGGAACAGGCATGAATTTATCCCTGTTTTCGAAGCTTGCACCCTGCATGAAAGACCTGATTCTCAGGTCTCCCTGCTGGAAGGCATTAAGAGTGGCTGCCATATCAACTCTCATACCTGCAGGAAGATCGTCCCAGCGTCTGAGATCGAAGAAGCGTCTTCCTTCCATCGCGAACTCAAGTCTCTGCTCCCACTGAACAGCTCTCATGGCTTCCTCCTTGTTTGCAAAATCAGGATAGAGTCCGATCTTATAGTTTGCTGCAGGCTGGGTCCAGTCAACTGCACCACCTACACCGTAGTCGGCATCTGTTGTTCCCTCTCCCCAGGGGTAGACTGAAGGCGGCAGTGTGTTAATGGTCACCCTTCCCATTACAACATGATTACCGGCCCTTTCACGGATCTGGTTAACATAGTCCAGTGCCGTTACCAGGTCGTTTTCAAATGCAGCGACTTCAGCTCTCCAGAGAAGGATGTGTGCATATCTGATATAGCGCCAGTTATTGGCGTTTACACCGGTCTGCCAACCAGTTGTGGTTGAGAGAGTGTAGCGTTCCGATTTTTTAAAGAAGGGTTTTGTTGAAGGCATATAAGGTCCTCCTTCCGACTGTTTGCGGATCCAGTTGCTTCCGCGCATTATTCCCCAGTCTTTATATGGAATTCCCCTGCGGCCAACTGTCCAGTCGAGACGAGGATCAACTTCATCAGTGGTAGGCACGAATGGCTGATCAGATGATATTCCCTGATCGTTCTTAAGGTCCACGTCATTAAAAGTGTCAAACAATGGCAATCCGTCCGCATCTACCTTAAATGCATTTACAAGGTTCTGAGATGGCTGGTGGAAACCGCAGCACATACCTATGTCGCCCCCGTGAGGCCAGTTAAGACCTATACCCATCTCGGCATTCAGCGATTCATTTATGTCATTGACATTTGCCTGAATCTCGAAAATAGACTCATCATTATTTTCGGTAGCGATATTGAAGTTATCAATAAAATGGGGCATCAATTCGAACTGTCCGCTGTTTATAATATCATTAAGCAGCGGTTTAGCCTCGGCATATTTCAGTTTCTGCAGGTATGCCCTTGCGGCAACGGCCTTTGCTGCCCACTTTGTAGGACGGCCGGGCTGTGCCTGTGTAGCAGGCAATTTACTTGCAGCATATTCCATATCGGCAACGATAAAATTAAGTACGGCTCCATCGGCATTCTCATTTGAAACGGATGCCGGATCCAATTCTGTCTCATCAATAATCGGAATATAATCTCCGAACACCAGCCAGGCTTCAAAATAAAACAGTCCCCTGAGAAAGCGTACCTCGGATCTGTATCTATCTGCAACCTCTTGTGTTATTGTTCCGTCTTCGAGAGTTTTATCTATCACTCTCAGAGTTTTGTTGGCACGGTCAACTCCCATACCCAGGCAGAGTCTCCACTTGTCGGCCGGATAGCCGTTTGTAGTGACCACTTCCCATCGCTCGATCTCATTGACGGGAACCTGGTCGGTAATTTCCGAACCCTTGTAGGCGTCGTCCGATGCAACTGATCCGTAAGTCCAGTTCTGGATAGAGGCGCCCCAGGACACGGTCCAGAGTGCGCTACCTTTAACCATCCCGTATGTTCCTGTCACCAGCGCATCAATACCTTTCTCGTTATAGAAGACATTTTCCGATGTTTGTCCCTGGGGAGCTTTTGTCAGAAAATCTTCCGAGCAGGAATAGAACATGGCCACGAGAAAGAATGCAGCCAGTATCATTGATAATTTTTTCATCATAATAAGATTTTTATTTTTAATGGAATGATTCCTTCCCCGCTCAGGCGGAGGAACTCACATGACTGAAAATCATACAAATGGTTGTTTGTATATTTGACACATGTGGGTTTCATATCGTTCCAGTGTTTATGTTACAATTATTAATCACTACAAACCAAGGCTGATTCCGAACATTAGCTGTTTTGAAGTCGGCCATGAGCCATTATCCAGACCCATTCCAACGCCTGTTCTGTATAGTTCAGGATCGAGTCCGCTATATTTGGTAAGAGTAAAAAGATTGGTCAGCTGCACATAAAGATTAACGCTTCTAATCTGTGCCTTGCCTACAAAATCTTTCGGAAGTGAATAGCCCAGTCTCAGTGTCTTAAGTCTCAGGAAAGAACCATCCTCGACAAAAGCGGAGTTGGAATTCTGGGAGTTGGAGTTCTGGTCGAGCATGGGTAGTTTTGCATCTGCATTGTTTTTAAGATGCGGGCTGCCCCATGACTTGTAGAGGGCATCCTTGCTCAAGCCGCCGTTGAACTGACCGTAATCAATCCATCTGCTGACGTAGTTGATGATATCATTTCCATAGCTTCCATAGAAGAACATATTCAGGTCGAAGTTTCCATAGCCAAGGTCAATATTAAGACCACCGGTCAGATCGGGATGAGGATCACCGATGAATGTCATGTCATTGGGATCTATTATATTATCTGCTCTATCCATCACTCCGTCACCGTCGGAATCAATTGTAAGCTGGTTCTTGAATTTGAAATGTCCGGGAACGTTGTAATCCGTGCTTCCGAAAGGCTGATGAGCTGCAGCTTCTTCCGCGGTCTGGAAAATACCCTCAACTTCATATCCGTAGAACACCGGGAAAGGAGTTCCGACATAAGCGCGGGTATATTCAACCTGCCGTTCGGATGTTCCCGTGATGTAGTTGACACCTGGAGCAATCTTAGTGATCTCATTCTTGTAATGCGAGAGTGTCAGTTTCAGGTTATACCTGAATTTGCCGTCCATGGCTGAGTTCCTGTAACCAAGTTCCAGGTCGAAACCCTTGTTTATCATCTCGGCAATGTTGATATAAGGAGGCGTTGCAAGGCCCATAACGTTTGGTATCGGCTGCATGAAGAGCATGTCGCTTGTATTTCTCTGCCATACGTCAAACGCAAAGGTCATATTGTTGTTCAGGAACATTGCATCAACACCCACGTTCATAGTGGTCGTGGTTTCCCATGTCACATCGGGGTTACCGAGTGTGGCAGGCTCGAATCCGGTTATAGCGGCAGTGTTTGAACCGTCCAGCGCGTAAGAGGCGGTGTATTTGTTGGAACCGTATGTGGAATAGGAGTTGTAATTTCCAATCCTGTCATTTCCCGACATCCCCCAGCCTGCTCTCAACTTCAGGAAGTTAAGCCAATTCTGTGAACCCTGCAGAAAGCTCTCTTCCGAGAGTGTCCATCCTACTGAAGCAGCCGGGAAGATACCGTATCTATGGGCGGCGCTAAACCTTGATGAACCGTCGCGACGAATAGTTCCCTCAACAAGATATTTTCCCTTGTAGTCATAGTTAAGTCGTCCGAACAGTGAAAACAATGACCATGATGAACCCGATCCGGAATTATCCTTATTGATCTCACCGGAGCTGAGCCACATATAACTCGGATCTTCTGAAAAATACTGGCTTCTGCTTGCATTTACCCATTCATCCTTGCTTTCGATGGCTTCGGTACCGAGAACCACGTTAAGTTTGTGATCGTTGGCAATTGTAGTAATGTAATTAATCGTATTTGTCCAGTTCCATTGCAAACCAAAACTGGAACTGATATTATGCCCGTTAACTCTGTTAGGCTCAGAAAACTCAAAATCGGGGATTGTATAACCCTTATAGTTCCACTGGCCGAAGTTGTAACCGAACAAACTTTTGGCGGTAAGCCCTTTCATGAATGTAAACTCACCATAAAAGTTCCCCAGAGCTCTCGCCCACTGGCCCTGATTATTCCTTGCCCTGTAAAGGCCTGCCACGGGATTGGAGCCGTTACCCATTTCAGGAGCTTTTGAACCTGCAAAATTACCGGCTATATCATAAACGGGAATTATAGATTGTGTACGGTATGCATTTGAAATAGGAGTTCCTTCACCGCTTTGTGAAAGGTTACCATGTTCATTAATATATATAGCCTGCAGTGACTGACCTGCCTTAAACCAGTTATTTACCTGAACGTCGGAATTAACCCTGAAGGTATAACGCTTGAAGTTAGTGTGGATCAGCAATCCGTTTTCATTAAGATAATTACCTGAAAAGGCGTAGGTTGACCTGTTTCCTCCCCCGCGTACTGAAAGGTCATATTCCTGGGTAATACCTTTCCTGTAGATCTCATCATACCAGTTTGTACCCTCCTTGTTAGCTTTATAAATCGTTTCGTCGGGGTAACTGTAGCGCGACGGATCTACCTGGGGATCGCCTTCCATCTTCCCGGCAGGAAGAATATAATCAGGGATAACCGGGTTGGGACCGTTTCCATACTGTGCATGCTGCGGAGGAACTCCTCTGTTCCTGAAAGAAAGCCACACGGCTTCCGCGTATTCGGTTGGATTAAGAAGTTCGTACTGGTTTGCACTCATGTGTACTCCTGACCGGAAGTTGAAGTCGATATTGGCTGTCTGACCTGCACGACCGCGCTTGGTAGTTATAATAATAACACCGTTTGCGCCTCTGGCTCCGTATATAGCAGCTGAGGCGGCATCCTTAAGAATTGAGATCGATTCAATGTCGTTTGCACTGATGTTGTTGTCTGTGCTGGTAGGTACGCCGTCAATCACGTACAATGGTTCGGAGTCATTTATGGTGCCAATACCACGGATTCTGATAATGGCATCGCCGCCCGGGCGGTTTGCTGAACTTACGGTAACACCCGAAGCCTGCCCCTGAAGGCGCGACATTACGGAAGGAGCGGGCACTGCAGCCTGGAGTGCATCGTCCTGAACAGTTGAAATGGAACCGGAGAGGTTTTTCCTGACCTGGGTGGTATAACCAACAACCACGATTTCATCAAGGCTGGAAACCGTTTCTGCCAGAACAACATTTATGGAAGTCATACTTCCCACGGTAATCTCCTGGCTTGTATAACCAACGAATGAAAATGCAATAACGGAAGCGGCAGAAGATACTGTCAGTGTGTAGCCCCCGTCGATGTTAGTGATCGTCCCGTTTGTTGTTCCCTTTTCAATCACGTTGACACCGGGCAGTCCTTCACCCGTGTTATCTGTAACACGACCTGCAACAGTGATTCTCTGTGGGTCGTCAGAAGGGACACTCCCCGCGTAGGCGGTTGATAATAGGAGTATCCACACCATTGGTAGAATTGCCATCAGTTTCAGGGCCGATCCCGGTGTTTTCAGGACAGACCTTAGAAAGACAGATGCTTTTTGTTTTTTTGTCATAAGATTTCTTGGTTTAATTTAGTATAATACTTACAATACCACAATTGTAATAATGTGGTTATGAGCTAAAAATAGAAAGATAGACAAAACCGGTTTCCCGGCTGCCTTACAGGATCATCAAGAGGAATTAAATGCTTTCATAGTTTCAGATTTTAGGTGAGTAAATGATTAAGTTCTTTCTAAACATTAAAATTACTAAATATTCTTGATACTAAAAAAATAAACATGACAAATGTTGTTTTTTTGTGCCCTGTGCTTTGCCGCGTGCCACTCGCCGCACGCCGTTCTTCCGCGATGTGCCACTTTAGAAGAGACCTGCACGACTTGCAAGACCTGCATGACCTGCATGACCACGACCGAAGGGAGCAAGCCCTGTACCCTGAGCCATTCACAAATTACTAATTGTTCATTGCTAATTGTTAATTGCTAATTGTTAATTGCAATCCCAATTGCATTTGAGTCATATTTTACATTTTTAACTCTTAATTAGCATAAATAATAGTAATTTTGCAGTCCTGATTCTATAAAAATCTGATGGCTGCCGATTTTTACAATGATTC
>JAAYQC010000148.1 GCA_012519515.1 Bacteroidales bacterium
CAGGCTGTTGACTGGTATAATGAAAAACAAGCCGGTTTAGGTGACAGGCTTTTTAGAAATATCCGGAAACAAACGGCAAAACTCCCAACTACTGCCCTGCATTTTGCTATAAAATATGACGATATCCGGTGCATATGCATTGAAAAATTTCCCTATCTGGTGCATTACCGTGTAAACGAGCAAACGAAAACTGTTAAAGTTGAAGCCCTGTTCCATACAAGCCGTGACCCTAAGATTTGGGATGAACGTACGCGGTAACGGCGTGCGGCATGTAATGGGCACGGGGCACAGGGCTCGGGGCATAGTGAGAGTGAGGAAGAAAAGCAAGTCCTTTAGATATCCGGAACCTTGTTATAACAATGTTATAACGTCTATATATCCAGTTCCACGACGGTTATCCCTGAACCACCCAATTCGACATGCTCATCGCGGTATTCTTTCACGAAGTTCACGGTCGACAGGTATTCCCTTACAAGCAGCCGGAGTATGCCGTTTCCCTTTCCGTGAAGTATTCTGAGGTTTCTGTGCTGTACCATTACGGCAGTATCCAGGAAATCCCTTACCCGTGTCAGGGCCTCCTCCCCTCTCACTCCCCGGATGTCAATCTCGGGTTTGAACTCAATCTTTCTTTGCTGAATAAAAGGATCGGAATGTATCACTGAGCGTTCAGACCTGATTGATTTTCTGAATTCGGCCATACTTATCCTTTCGAGCTTATCGAGAGGAACAAGAATTTTCAGGTTCCCGGTCTCTATCCGGGCCATATTCTCCTCTATTTTAATTATTTCACCACAGGCCATCGTATCGGTCATTCTCACGGCATCACCGGCTTTCAGGGGCATAGTGCTGGCGGGAGGTTCAGCGTCGGCCGTTTCTTCCTTCCGGACCCTGAACTTTTTTGCTTTTCCGGCTAGTATCTCCATCTTCTCCCCGGAAGGGACCGGCGGCAATCCGGATTCATTTTCCAGTCCGGCCCTGAACTCCTCAAGTTTCTGCCGGGCCTGTCTGGTTTTCTCTTTCTCAGCCTGAGTCTCCCTGATCTGACGGATAGTATTTTCTATCATCCTGTTTGTTTCACTCAGCAAGTTCTCAGCCTCTTTTTGGGCTTTCGCGATGATCTCCTTCCTGAGTTCCCTTGTCCCGGAAATCTCCTTCTCATACTGATCCATCAGTTCAGTGATACGTTTTTCGTGCTGACGGATATTTTGTCTCTTGTTCTCCCAGTATCTCTTGTCGCGCGCAATATCCTTCAGATTCCTGTCAAAATCGATGTTTTTGCCCCCTGCCTTTTCGGAAGCTTTTTTGAGGATATCCTCCGGCAGCCCTATCTTTCTGGCAATCTCGAACGCGAAGGAGCTTCCTGGTTTCCCGATGCTCAGCTGAAAAAGAGGCTGCATCCGGTGATGGTCGAAAAGCATGGCAGCATTTACAATGCCCTTTGTAAGGCTGGCAAAGTGCTTCAGGTTTGTATAGTGAGTTGTTATCACTCCAAATGTGCCGGCTCTGTTCAGTTCGCCAAGGATTGCTTCGGCTATTGAACCTCCGAGCATCGGCTCCGTTCCGGTTCCAAATTCGTCGATCAGCACCAGAGTTTTTCCTGAGGCATGCCTGAGGAAATGCTTCATGCTTATCAGGTGTGAGCTGTATGTACTGAGGTCATTATCGATGCTCTGCTCGTCGCCGATGTCGATGAAAATATCGCTGAAGATGCCCGATTCAGAACCCTCATCGACGGGGATGGTAAGACCGCACTGCATCATATACTGAAGCAGTCCCACGGTTTTCAGGCAGACCGATTTTCCTCCGGCGTTAGGACCCGAAATCAGGATTATCCTGTTAGTATTATCAAGTGCAATATTAAGCGGTACAAGCTTTCTGTCCGGGAGTTTGCCGAATGCGAAGAAGAGCAGCGGATGAACGGCATTTCTCCACGATAATCCGGGCTCCTTCAGTATCCGCGGCATTATTGAATCAAGCCGGTTTCCCAGGAGCGCTTTTGCCCTTATAAGATCTATTTCGCCCAGGAAGTCGTTTGCCTCTATCAGATCGTCGATGTAGGGCCTTATGTCGTCGGCAAACGCGGTGAGTATCCTTACTATTTCCCTTCTTTCCTCGTAGCCCAGTTCAACAATCTCGTTGTTTATTTCAACAATCTCGGCAGGTTCGATGTAAACGGTCTTTCCCGATGCAGACTGATCGTGGATCAAGCCCCTGATCTTTCTCTTGTCGAAAGTATTTACCGGGATCACTCCCCTGCCGTTTCTGACCGATGCTGAAGTGTCGGAGTCGACTATGCCATCAGCCTGGGCCTGTTTCAGGATGGAGGCCAGCCTTTTCGATGCCAGATGTCCTTTACTGACGATCTCATCCCTGATCTCCTTCAGCCGGGGTGAGGCATTATCTCGTATCCTGCCTTCCCTGTCGATTATCCTGTCGGCAGCATCAAGCACATAGGGATAGAATTTTGCCCTTCCGCACACCGATTTCAGTGACGGATAATCCCTTTCATCCTTCTTCCTGAAAAAAGTGATCACCTCCTTTACGGTCCCGACTGATCTTTTCAGATCAAATACTTCATTAACCTCAGGGAATGAGCCTTCTATCCTTATCTTGTTAAGTGATGTGGCGATATTGTAATAATGCTCCGAAGGAAAATAGTCTTCAAACCTGATTATCTTCTGGAATTCCCAGGTGGCTGACAGATTGAAGCTTATTATTTCATGATCAGTCTCAAAGCTAATCTGTTCAGCTTTTTCCCTTCCCATTTCACTAAGGCAGTAATCGGAAACAAGCCGGCGTATCCTGTCAAATCCAATCTTGGTTTCAAAGTTCTCGGGGTAGATCATTTTAATTTTAAAATCCTGTTCCGGTCGTCAAAATTACAAAAAAATGAGCATCAGGGATATTGGTTATAACCGATGTCGTGGTTTTAGTTGAAAGACAGGGGTGGTAAGGCTCAAGGGACTTTACCCCCAACCCCCAGGGCGGCCGTTTGTCCCGCCACTGAAAGCCTTAGTAACGTTAACTATTGTTAAAATACCTTTCATTGCCTTACTCTGTATTTCTTTTGTCTACATTTGGGCTCACTAATAATCCTAAGGACAAACAGATGAAAGACAAAAAGATGATAATCAAAAGACTTTTTACGGGAGCAATGCTTCTAATGATTTTTCCCGCGATGCTTCTGGCCCAGACCGAGAAAGTCGATCTGAGCATGGTTTACAAGATCAAGCAGGAAGGTACAAGGAATTCGGCCATTGAGGATCTGGCCTTTGGTCTAACGGATCTTACGGGTTCCAGGCTGACCGGATCGACGGGCGGCACCAGGGGAAATGAATGGGCAAAAAAGAAGATGGAGGAACTTGGATTCCAGAATGTAAGGATTGAAGAAGCCGGTGACTTCAGTCGCGGCGGATGGGACAATCTGAAAACCTATGCTGCTATGACTGCCCCCTACTATTCAAATTTCGCGTGCAATCCAGTGGCATGGACGGGAAGCACCCCCGGTTTAGTCAGGTCGGAGGTAGTTCTTGTGGATGTAAAGAATGAAACTGAACTCGAAAAATACAAGGGTAAATTAAGCGGTAAAATAGTTATGATGCCTTCAACATCGGGGTATGTAGTTAGTTATGAGCCACTGGCGAGCAGGTACACCGAAGAGGAGCTTGAACAGCTTGCCATGGCTGAAACCCGCCAGGGAAGAAGGCCGATGCAGGGAGATTTTGCCCAGTACATGGCTCAGAGAGCACTCAGGACAAAGATAACTGAGCTTATTAAGGCAGAAGGCGCTGCCGTAATCCTGAACAGCTCGGGAATATTCAACGTACCCAGGTCGGGCAGCGTCAGCTATAAATCAGGCGATCCCGAACCAATAGCTGAACTCAGTCTTCCCGTAGAGGCACATGGAAGGATGGAAAGGCTGATAAGGAATGGCGTCAGGGTTGAGATGGAAGTAGAGATACAGAACAAATTCTTTCCAAGTCCGAAGGTTTACAATGTAATCGGTGAGATCCCCGGAAGCGACAAACTCCTGAAAGATGAGGTTGTGCTCCTGGGTGCACATATCGACTCATGGCATGGCGGGACAGGCGCTGCCGACAATGCATCGGGATGCATTGTAATGATGGAAGCATTGAGAATCATCAAGAGTCTGGGAGTGGCTCCAAGAAGGACAATCAGGGTTGCCCTGTGGGGAGGTGAGGAACAGGGATTGTATGGTTCAAGAGGATACGCGAACAAATATCTTGCCGATGCTCAGACAAGGGCACACAAGCCTGATTACAACAAGTTTGCCGTCTATTTCAACATGGACAACGGAAGCGGCAAATACAGGGGAATCTATCTCCAGGGCAATGATATGGCAAGACCCATCTTCGAGGAGTGGTTCAGGCCTTTTGAAGACATGGGCGCCTCCACCATCACGATAAGGAACACCGGAGGAACAGACCATCAGACATTTGACGCGCTGGGACTGCCTGCATTTCAGTTTATCCAGGATGAGATTGAATACGGCCGCGGATACCATACGGTGATGGACACCTGGGAAAGGCTCTCCCTGGATGATCTCCGCCACAATGCCATTATCACGGCTTCCTTTGCCTGGAATGCCGCGACGATGAACACCCGCGTACCTTTCAAGCCTGAAGTTGAAATAAGAAGCGCTGCTCCGGCAGGCATAATGATACCTGCTCCTTAATGAATTAAACATACCTGTTATGAAGGCACTGATCCCATCCCTGGTTTTTATGCTTGTGCTTACCGCGTCATGCGGAGATAAACAACATCATGAACTGCTTGTTGAAGCCGAGTCGTTCCGCGAGAAGGGAGGCTGGCTTGTCGACCCGCAGTTTACGGAACAAATGGGTTCAGCCTATCTGCTTGCTCACGGTCTGGGCAACCCGGTTGAGAATGCATCCACCATCGTGACCATTCCCGCATCCGGAAAATATCATGTATGGGTAAGGACCCGTAACTGGGCGAAGGGCAACTGGGAAGCTCCCGGCAGGTTTAAACTTCTGATAAACGGGAATGAATTTGAAAGCATTCTCGGAACAGAAGAGGAAACATGGCACTGGCAATATGCAGGAAAAGTGACTTTGAAAGACCCGGCCATGAAGATAGAACTCAGGGACCTGACAGGATTTGAAGGGAGGTGTGATGCAATTTACCTGAGCACCAAAAAAGCGGCTCCGCCTACGGAAAATGATGAGCTGGCAGTGTGGAGAAGAAAGCTTCACGATGAAGCGGATGCGCCTGAAAGAACAGCAGAGTTTGACCTGGTGATAACCGGAGGAGGAATTGCCGGTTGTGCTGCAGCAATCGCGGCCGCTGAGCAGGGACTTCTGGTTGCACTCGTTCACGACAGGCCGGTGCTGGGCGGAAACGCGAGCAGCGAGATACGTGTCCATACCGAGGGAATAAGCTGGAAATCGGACAGGATAATAAGTATGCTCAACACTGTCTGGTGGCCCAACGGTTCCCCGGAAGCCATAAAGGACGACAGAAAAAGGCATGACAACATCGCTAAATACGACAACATAAGGCTCTTTCTTAACTGGAGGGCATACACAGCGAACGCATCCGACGGCATTATCAGCTCCGTTGATGCCAGGCAGACAGCAACAGGACAGAGGATGCGCTTCAAGGCTCCCTTGTTTGCCGACTGCACGGGCGACGGCTGGATAGGCTACTGGGCCGGAGCTGAATATATGTACGGAAGGGAGGATTCTTCGCTTTACGGTGAAAACTGGCAGGAGCACGGTGAACTCTGGAGCCCCGCCAAAGCCGACAACAAGGTTATGGGAGCATCTGTTCTCTGGAGAAGCTACGATGCCGGTATTCCGGTGGACTTCCCGGAGGTCCCGTGGGCAATGGAAGTTGCCGGCGATCATTCGGCAACATCTGGAACCTGGAAGTGGGAATTTTCGAGGGATGACCTTCACCAGGTTGATGACGCGGAGTATATACGCGACCATATGCTGAAAGCCATATATGGTTCCTTCAGCAATGCGAAGAAAGAAGAGGCGAATGCAAATACAGGACTGGAATGGGTTGGATATCTACTCGGCAAAAGGGAATCGAGGAGGCTGAAAGGCGATTACATTTACACCTTCAATGATGAAAAGAATATGACCGAATTCCCCGATGCCGTGGCAATGGAAACCAGAACCGTTGATGTCCATTATCAGCAGAAAGAAACTGACAGCAGTCTGCCCGACTTCCTCTCGGAAGCCCTGTACTACAAGATAGATCACTATTATATACCCTACAGGTCGCTGTACTCGGTAAACATAGAAAATCTTTTCATGGCTGGCAGGTGTTTCAGTTGTTCGCATGTCGGGCTGGGAGGTCCGAGGGTAATGCATACCACGGGCCAGATGGGAGTTGCTGTCGGATACGCGGCTTCGCTTTGCAAAAAGTACAATACTCTGCCAAGGGGTATATACGAGAATCACATAGGTGAGCTCAGAAAGCTGATCGGGATAGAATGAAGCAGGGAAAAAAGGCTTAAGTCCCGGTCATTTCTTGTCAAGGCCTTTCATGGAAAGCTGAATCCGTCTTCTTTCAATATCTACATCAAGCACTTTCACCATGACATGCTGATGAAGCTTAACCACTTTTGAGGGATCGGACACGTAGCTACTGCTCATATTTGATATATGCACCAGCCCGTCCTGCTTGATCCCGATATCAACGAATGCACCGAATTTTGTAACATTAGTCACAATTCCGGGGACTATCATTCCGGGGACAAGATCCTCCATTGTGTGAATATCGGCAAAACGGAATTCCTTTATCGTGGAACGCGGGTCCCTGCCCGGTTTGGCCAGTTCTTCCATAATGTCCTTCAGGGTAGGCAGCCCGGTTGCCGGAGTGATGTATTTCTCGAGCCTGATCGCCTTCCTTTTATCATCGTTTGTCATCAGTTCTCTGATGCCGCATCCAAGATCGGCAGCCATTTTTTCAACAATATGATAGCTTTCCGGGTGAACGGCGCTTGAATCGAGAGGATTTTCAGCATTTCTTATTCTCAGGAAGCCGGCGCACTGTTCGAATGCTTTTGCTCCCATTCTCTTCACATTCATCAGTTCAGTTCTCGAAGCAAAAGGCCCGTTGGCAGTCCGGTAATCCACCATGTTCTGTGCAAGCTGCGGACCAAGTCCCGACACATATGTAAGAAGGTGTCTGCTCGCTGTATTCACTTCCACTCCCACCGCGTTGACGCAGCTTACAACAACCTCATCCAGTGAACTCTGAAGTTTTTGCTGATCAACATCATGCTGATACTGTCCTACTCCTATAGATTTCGGATCGATCTTTACCAGTTCGGCGAGCGGGTCCATCAGTCTTCTACCTATCGACACCGCACCCCTGACGGTAACATCGTAGTCGGGAAATTCCTCGCGGGCCACCTTTGATGCCGAATAAACCGAGGCGCCGGCTTCACTTACCACGAAGACCTGGATATTCCTGTCAAGTTTCACCCATTTAATAAACTCTTCTGTCTCGCGGCTTGCCGTACCGTTTCCGATTGCTATTGCCTCAATCTTGTATGCATTTACCAGTGTCAGTATCTTCTTGACCGACAGGGCAGTCTCGTTCTGCGGTGGATGCGGGTATATTGTTTCATTGTGAAGAAGGTTTCCCTGGCGGTCGAGGCAGACCACCTTGCAACCAGTCCGGAATCCCGGGTCAATTGCAAGAACGTTCTTCTCTCCGAGCGGAGGTGCAAGCAGAAGCTGTTTCAGGTTATCGGCAAAAACCTCAATAGCTTCATGGTCGGCTTTTTCCTTTGATATGTTCCTGAACTCCGTTTCCATCGATGAGGCAAGGAGCCTTTTCCAGCTATCCCTGACAGCAGTTTCGACCAGTTCAGAGGATGCATTTTTCCCCCTGATAAATATCGATAACAGCAAGTCAACGGCATTTTTCTCATCAGGTTCAACCGAAAGCCTGAGAATACCCTCATCCTCTCCCCTTCTCATAGCCAGGAGCCTGTGTGAGGGGCATTTCCTGAGCGGTTCGGACCAGTCGAAATAATCGCTGAATTTTATTCCTTCGCTTTCCTTTCCCTTTACCACTTTAGAGAAAATGACAGCTTCCTTCTCGTAGAGCCGTCGTAGCTGTTTTCTTGCCTTTTCATCCTCACTCACCCATTCGGCAATTATATCGGATGCCCCTGCCACAGCTTCTTCAACGCTCTTCACCATGTCGTTAAGGAATTCTTCAGCTTTCAGGAGGGGGTCGTTTTCCTTCTGTTCCAAAATAATTGCAGCAAGCGGTTCAAGGCCTTTTTCCCTTGCAATGGTTGCCCTTGTGCGTCTTTTAGGCCTGTATGGAAGGTATATATCCTCCAATTCGGCCATTGTAACTGCCGCATCTATCCTTTCACGGAGTTCAGGGGTCATCTTCTCCTGTTCTTCTATCGTCCTGATAATGGTTTCACGCCTGGCGTCAAGCTCCTTAAGCCGGGTGTATTCATCCCTGATATGAAGCAGCCGTACCTCGTCGAGGCTTCCCGTCATCTCTTTCCTGTAGCGGGCTATGAAGGGGATGCTTGCACCATCGTCCATCAGACGGATGGTATTCTCAACCTGCCAGTCGTGCAGGCCAAGCCTCGCGGCAATCAGCTTTATATTCTTGTTCGATTCCATTTTCAGGATTTCAGATTTTCAAATTTTAATTTCCATTCAGCAGCTTTTTGTATATCTGGTGACATACCCAGGCGTCGGTTGCAGCATATACCAGCTGTGCATCGGATAGTTGTTCGGCTTCCCAATCGGTTACCTGCTGGCGTTTTGATATTCTGAAGCCCAACACGATGGCTGCAAGCTTTTTCAACCCGGAAGCCTTTATACCATAATCTTTCACGAATTTCTGGAGATCGACGAAGCCCGATGGTTCAAATCCTCTGACACTTTTAAGGAAGCGGATATCATCATGAACAGCCACGCCGGCTTTTATTATTTTTTCATCTGCCAGAAGGCCGGCAAGTTTAGAGGGTATGCCGATTTTGTTTATCCTGACCAGACATGCAAGCTCTTCATTTGCCAGCTGTATAAGGGACACCTTGTTCTTTCTGCCTTTTCTGAATGAAGGCTTTGTTTCAGTATCAAAGCCCAGAACCTCTGATCCTTTCAGCCTTGGGAATGTTCGATTGAAGGTTTTCATATCCTCCACCAGCACAATCTCGCCCCTGAACCAGGAAAGTTCAAATGTACCTAGTTCCTCCTCCGTAATAGTTTCCGCGTATCCTTTATTTTCCATTTCCCCTTAAATCCTTTTGCCGTCTTGTTATAAACCAGTCGGAAGTATTTCTTGTTTCATCGTTCCGCGGTTCCAACTTTCCGATTTCCTCTCCCGAATAAATAAATTTATGTATAATTCTCAGCGAGTTAAGCAATTTCTGTCCCCAGTAATTTTCGAAATTGAGCCTGCATTCCCACACGGCATCATTCATCACTTCCGGGGTACCCGTCTGGTACAACAGCAGATAATTCTTGATATCCTGATAAATATCGGCCATATTCTCCGAAATGCTCGAAACGACAGGTCCTTCGGCCTCGTTGAACTTTTCGTCGGCCATGTCAATATAGTCATCGGCAGTGCCGAATTTGTCCCTGAGCACATCATGTATCCTGAACCAGTCAGCTTCAGTTACGAATTTCTCGTTACCGTCATCAAACCAGGGTTCGAGCGACGGCAGCAGGGAAGCCTTTACATAAAGGTAAGGAAGGATGCGCTGAAGGATCCTGAGCAGTTCCTCTCCCTTCATCCGGCCCGCGTTCTCTGCATATTTGCAGAATTCGATTGCAGCAGCGGTAAACCCGACTACATTACTGGAATAAACCGGATCATTCTTGCTGGTCATACTAATTTAAATAATCAAACCAGCAAAATTAGGTAAAATGTACCTAAGAGTAGCCAAAAAGAATTAAAGTTTGATAACTTTAAGCGCTCTGAACCCATGCCGGGTACTCCGGCTGAAATATTGACCAACATAGACAATGACAAATCTTAAACCCGCATATATCAGATATACAAACTTGTATTTATATTATTTTCAATCGCGCGGGTTTCCCCCTATGAGCGGGGCAGCATTAAAAACCAATTTCAAAACTATACTACGATGAAAAAGAACCTCTCTGTTTTTTTGTTAATTCTTATGGCCGGAATGATATTTTCAGGCTGTGGGAAGAAGATCAATGAGCTGACACCAGAGGAGATCGCCGATGGCTGGTCGCTTATGTTCGATGGCAACACGCTTGACGGATGGCGTGACTTCAAAGGTGAGAAAGTGGAGATAGCACCCTGGAAGGTTGAAAAGGGATTGCTTACCTCTCTCGGGCTTGGCAGCGACAGTACAGGTTATATTGTCTCTACCAGGGAGTATGAAAACTTCATTATCGATTTTGACTGGATGATATCCGAAGGAGGCAACAGCGGTCTGCTCTATCATGTGGTCGAAAGGCCCGAGCTGAATGTTCCCTACGTAACCGGTCCGGAATACCAGTTAATTGATGATTTCGGATTTCCGGAACCCATTGAGGAGTGGCAGAAAGCCGCGGCCGATTACGCCATGTACACCTGCGATCCCTCGAAAAAGGTTCTGAACAAGGCTATGAAATGGAACAACTCCAGGATAGTTTTTGACAATGGTCATGTGGAGCATTGGCTCAATGGTCAGAAGGTTATTGAATTTGAAGCCTGGACGGAAGACTGGTTCGCAAGGAAAAACAGCGGCAAATGGGACAATGCACCTGAATACGGGCTTGCCAGGAGCGGGGTATTCGCCCTTCAGGACCATGGCAACAGGGTATGGTTCAGGAATATGAAGATCAAGGAATTGCCCAGGAAACCGAAAGAGGAAAACCTGTTCAACGGCAATGACCTGACCGGTTGGGAAGTATACGGAACCGAACTATGGTATGTAAAAGATGGCGAACTGGTGTGCGAAAGCGGTCCTGACAAGGAATACGGATATCTGGGAACAAGGAAGTATTACAATGACTTTGACCTTAGCCTCGAGTTCAAACAGGAGGCAAACGGCAACAGCGGAGTGTTTATCCGTTCCTATATCAGAACCGGCGTACAGATATCAGGATGGCAGGTAGAAGTAGCCCCTCCCGGACATGACACCGGTGGCATATATGAATCGTACGGAAGGGGATGGATTTATCAGATCCCTGACGAGAAAGAGAACATCCTGAAGATGAATGAATGGAACACTATGAGGATCAAGGTTGTGGGCGACAAGATAACGACCTGGCTCAACGGTGAGGTGATGACCGATATGAATGATGAAAAGATCGGTCAGGGCAAGGGAAGGATACTTCTCCAGATTCATAGTGGCGGAGGCATAAAGGTAAGGTGGAGGAATCTACAGCTGACGGAACTTTAAACACGGACTTCCTGCCGTATCTTATTTACAGAAGAATAATACTAATGCCGTATTTCTTTGGGCATATAGAAACCCACATGTATCGAATGCACAAACAAATACTTATATAATATTCATACATGTGGGTTTTCCCGCTTGAGCGGGGTAGCATTAAAAATCAAAACTAAACACATATGAAAAGCAATCGCAGAGATTTTCTGAGAATAAGCGGACTGACCGGCTTAGGCTTAGCCGGAGGCAGTCTGTTGAAAGCATTGGGCAATGAAACCGGCTTCGTATCAAGGCCGGGCAGCCAGGTATTCAACATGTCGGGTTACGCTGCGCCGCGTCTCGACAAAGTAAGAATAGGCTTTATTGGACTAGGCAGCAGGGGGCCCGGCCATGTCAGGAGTATGAGCTACATTGAAGGTGTTGACATCAGGGCCCTTTGCGATGTTGTTCCCGCGGAAGTAGAAAAGACAAGAAAGCTCATAGAGCCCTCCGGTTTCAAGCCGGCCCTGTATTCCGGCGATCCTGAAGGATGGAAAAAGATGTGCGAGAGGGATGATATCGACCTGGTTTACATATGCACGCCGTGGAACATGCACGCGGAGATGTGCATTTACGCCATGGAACAGGGCAAGCATGCGGCAGTGGAAGTACCGGCAGCCATAACTGTTGACGAATGCTGGCAGCTGGTTGAGACTTCAGAAAAGACAAGGAAGCATTGCATGATGATGGAAAACTGCTGCTACGACTTTTTCGAACTGCTTACTCTGAACATGGCCAGGCAGGGTTTCTTCGGCGACATTGTACACGGCGAAGGCGCTTACATTCATAACCTGCTGGGCAGTAACTTCAACAAGGAAAGCTATTGGGAGATGTGGCGGCTCGAGGAAAACTCCACACGGAGGGGGAATCTATACCCGACTCACGGACTTGGTCCGATCTGCCAGATAATGGATATCAACAGGGGCGACAGGATAAATTTCCTGGTATCGGTTATGAGCGCCGACTTCCAGATGAACAAAACTGCAAAGAATCTTGCTGAAACTGATTCTTTCTACAAAAAATACGTCGACAGGAAATACAGGGGGAATATGACCACCACAACCATTCTTACTGAAAAAGGCAGGACCATAATGATCCAGCATGATGTAAGCTCTCCAAATGTTTATTCCCGGATTCATAAGGTAAGCGGTACAAAGGCTGCTGCCCTGAAGTATCCTCTTCCGGCAAAGATCTCCATCGGCGACGAATGGGTTGATGATAATGAAATGAAAGCACTCGAGGAGAAATACACCCCTCCAATCGTGAAGAAAGTCGGGGAACTGGCCAAACAGGTCGGAGGTCATGGCGGGATGGACTTTCTCGAGAACTGGAGGCTTATCGACTGTCTGCGCAACGGGCTTCCGCTTGATCAGGATGTATATGATGCAGCGCTCTGGAGCGCTATCGCGCCTTTGAGCGAATGGTCGGTGGAGAGCAGGTCGTATCCGGTTCCTGTTCCCGACTTCACCCGCGGAGCATGGAAAACGAATGCCGTTGTTGATATTAATATGGAAAAGGGAGGCAACACGAAGGTGATAAGATAGTAGTTAAAATCCCGCGGGGGTTGGCACGGGGCACGGGGCACAGGGCACAGAGCACAGAGCACAGGGCACAGGGCACGGGGCACGGGGCACGGGGCACAGGGCACAGAGCACAGAGCACAGGGCACAGGGCACGGGGCACGGGGCACAGGGCACGGGGCAAAGACAGGTCGTGCAGGGGTCGTGCAAGTCGTGCAGGTCTCTTACAATGAGATTATAGCGAAGATTGCACGGGACTGCTATCCGCGTACCGACAGTCATTTCTTCCATATCAGCCCGCGGTTGCTGTCATGGGTTATCTTGTTGTGATCAAGCAGCCAGCGGATAACCTTTATTACCTTCTCCTCAGGCTGGTTTATCTGTTTCACGAGTTCCGCGGGATCGGGTGATTGTTCGGAAAGGATGTTCTTTATCTCTTCAAGAATGATGTCAAATTCATATTTACTGAGATCAAGTTCATTTCTTTCGCGGCAGATGTCGCAGGTTCCGCAGCGGTCCGATTCCTCTCCGAAATAGTCGAGAAGCATCACCACCCGGCATCTGTTGGCCGATTCGGCATAGTCGATCATTTTATTTAGCCTGGTCTCGTATTTATCCCTGACGTGAAGATAGTTTTCGGGAGAGATCATAAGAGCCTTTCTTTCAAGACGCTCTTCCGTAAATATAACCAGCGAAGTATTCTTCCCGGGGATATATCTGATTATGTGCATCGACGCCAGTTTCACCAGGTAATTATAAACCGTGTCGCGGGTTATGGCTGCCTTTTTCGAAAGGGAATCCTCGTTTATTGCTACAAATTCGGTAAACATGCCGGTGTAGGACCTGAGGAGAAGCTTTATGAATCCGTCGAAAGCCTCATTGGCGACCTGGAACTTGTACAGGTCGTCGCGTCCCACTATAAAATGCACCCGTGAAGGATTATTAATTTCTTCCGTGAATTCCACGTATCCTTCCCGCTGCAGGAACGCAAGGCTGTTGTAAGTCTCGATCACCGGAAGCCGGAATCTCGAAACGAATTCCGACATATTGAAGTCAAATACATTGTTTTTGCCCGAACCGAGTGGTACCATAAGATAATTACAGAGAGCTTCGTACACATCCTTGATCCTGTCGACCGGGGGAAATTTCAGGCGAAGTGAATTATCGAGACGCGTTCTGTCGGAAGGAGAATAAAGTAGCACAGCCCAGGCAGGTTTACCGTCCCGGCCTGCCCTTCCGCTCTCCTGAAAATAATTCTCTATTGAATCGGGAGTATCCCAGTGGATCACGAAGCGAACGTCGGCTTTGTCTATCCCCATTCCAAACGCATTTGTAGCAACTATCACGCGGGTTTTTCCGGCCGACCAGGATGCCTGTTTTCTGTCTCTCAGCTCATCGGGAAGGCCCGCGTGATAGAAGTCGGCCTTTATATTGTTGGCTACCAGCATTTCCGCCACTTCCTTGCTTCTCTTTCTGCTGCGGACATATACTATTCCGCTTCCGCGGGCTTTGCCCAGTGTTTTCAGAAGGTATGTGCCCTTTTCCTCGACCCTTCGGACAAGGTAGGAGATATTTTTCCTCGCGAAGCTTGTTCTGAGCACATTGGCTTCCCTGAATTCGAGCTTCTCCATTATATCATTCACCACCTGGGCAGTAGCTGTAGCCGTGAGTGCCAGGAAAGGCACTTCGGGATCAATTATCTCCCTAAGGGAAGCTATCTTCAGGTACGACGGCCTGAAATCGTAGCCCCACTGGGAAATGCAGTGAGCCTCATCGACGGCAACGAGTGAAAGGTTTATTCTGCCAACCCTATTCCTGAACAAGGGCGTGGATATTCTCTCGGGCGAAACGTAAAGGAATTTGTAATCGCCATAAATACAGTTTTCGATAGTGATATCAATTTCCTCCCTGGTCATTGCTGAATGAATCATCAGCGACCGGATCTCAAGACTGTTAAGCCGGTTGACCTGTTCTTTCATAAGAGCTATAAGGGGAGTGATGACAAGACAGGTTCCTTCCATCGCAAGTGCCGGCACCTGGAAGGTTATCGATTTGCCGCCTCCCGTCGGCATCAGGGCCAGGGTATCCCTGCCCTCAGTAACCGAACGTATAATATCCTCCTGAAGAGGTCTGAAGGAAGCAAATCCCCAGTACCTGGTGAGGATCTTCCTGCACTGTTCCATTGTTACTGTTTGGCGGGGCATATACAAATGTAGCAACAAGTTTTCAGAGTGGTTAATTTTTTAGTAATTTGCGGCCACAAAAACTAAAAGGATCACGCGATGTCTTTTATTGAGGATAAAATACTTTTCGAAGGTCTGACCTTTGATGATGTTCTTCTTGTTCCTTCCTATTCCGAAGTGCTTCCCATAGAGGTTGATATCAGCTCTATGTTCAGCAGGAACATAAAGATAAATACTCCGGTAGTCTCTGCAGCCATGGACACTGTTACCGAGGATGAGCTTGCAATAGCGATAGCAAGGGAAGGGGGCATTGGCGTAATCCACAAAAACATGCCCATCCAGAATCAGGCTTCGCAGGTTAAGAGGGTAAAGAGAGCTGAAAACGTAATGATCTTCGATCCCATCACTATTGGCCTCGATGCAACTGTCGGCGAGGCTATAAACCTGATGACCGAATACAAGATCGGGGGCATTCCGGTTATCGACTCCGGCGGAATACTGAAAGGGATAGTCACCAACAGGGATCTGAGGTTCGAGAACAACAAGAGCAAGAAGATCACCGAGGTCATGACTAAAGATCTCATTACAACTAATCATCAGACTGATCTGCAGGCCGCGGCGCGCATCCTTCAGAAACACAGGATAGAAAAGCTGCCCATGGTCGATGAATCGGGCAAGCTTACGGGACTTATTACCTACAAGGACATCACGAAGATGAAGGATCGTCCGAATTCATGCAAAGACGAAAAGGGAAGGCTGAGAGTGGCAGCAGCAGTCGGCATTGCATCCGACACCATGCAGAGAGTTGAAGCCCTTGTAAAAGCCGGGGTTGATGCTATTGTAATCGATACGGCTCATGCTCATACCAAGAGCGTGATCAGGATACTGAAGGAAATCAAGAAGACATATCCGTCGATGGAAGTGGTTACCGGGAACATCGGTACTGCCGAAGCTGCAAAAAGACTTGTGGACGAAGGCACCGATGCAGTAAAGGTGGGTATAGGTCCGGGTTCCATCTGCACGACCAGGATCATCGCGGGAGTCGGCATTCCTCAGCTAAGCGCCATTTACAATGTGGCAAAGGCAATTGAGGGATCGGGAGTACCGGTTATTGCCGATGGTGGTATAAGGTATTCGGGCGACATAATCAAGGCACTGGCAGCCGGCGCCGACTCGATCATGGCCGGTTCACTGTTTGCCGGAGTGGTGGAATCACCGGGTGACACCATAATATATAACGGAAGGAAGTTCAAGGCATACAGGGGTATGGGATCGATAGAGGCCATGCAGCAGGGTTCCAAGGACAGGTATTTCCAGGATATGGAAGATGATATCCGCAAGCTGGTTCCGGAAGGTATTGAAGCCAGGGTTCCACACAAGGGCACACTGTCGGAAGTCATATTCCAGATGATGGGCGGACTGAGGGCCGGGATGGGTTACGTGGGCGCCAGGAACATTTCAGCGCTCAAGGCAGAAAGCAAATTCACGAGAATCACTCATTCAGGTATAATTGAAAGCCATCCGCACGATGTGGCAATCACGAGGGAGTCGCCGAACTACAGCAGGAAGTCAATAGAATAAAGGATCTCTTCTCAAGGCCATGAGACAAAAAACAATCCTGATTCACACGCTGTTCATTCTGTCTCTTTCAGCCGGTCTTTCGCAAGGCGCCGATGAAAAGATACTTATGACCGTGGCAGGAATGGATGTCGAGGCCGGTGAATTCGTAAGAATGTTCAATAAAAGCCTCGATCCGGCCTACAGGATCGAAACCGGCGAGTATCTTCAACAGTTCATAGCCTTTAAACTTAAGGTTGCGGATGCAATGGAGCACGGATATGACACCACCATTGCCTTCAGGGAGGAACTCAGCGGGTACAGGCAGCAGCTGGCCCAGACATGGCTGATCGATCCCGACATAAAGGAAAAGACGCTGAAGAAAGCCTACCATAGGTATATGGAAGAGATCAATGCATCGCACATACTGGTCAGCTGCAGGGCAGACGCCTCTCCTGATGACACCCTCAGGGCATATGACAAAGCTGTCGACATAAGGAAGAGCCTGCTCGAGGGCGAGCCGTTTGCCGAAGTGGCAAAAAGCAGGTCCGACGACAGGTCGGCTGCCGTCAATAGCGGAAATCTTGGCTATTTCACTGTATTTCAGATGATAACTCCTTTCGAAGATGCTGCCTACAGTCTTCAGCCCGGCAACATTTCAGAGCCTGTCAGGACCCAATTCGGTTATCATATTATCAAAGTAATCGACCGAAGGCCTTCCAGGGGCAAGATCAGGGTTGCCCATATCATGAAATCAGTTGCACCGGGATCGGAAGAACAAGCGTATCTCAAGGCTGAGGACGAGATGAATCAACTGTATGAAAGGCTCGGCAAGGGAGAATCGTTCGCGAAACTCGCGTCAGAATATTCCGATCACAAGGAAACAGCTGTCAACGGAGGAGAAATAAACTGGTTTGGTGTTGGGGAGATAGTAAATGATTTTTCGGAAGCTGCATTCGCTATAAAGGATACCGGAGATTATACCAGGCCACTCAGGCTGGCTTACGGATTTCACATAATAAAACTCCTTGACAGAAAAGCTCCGGGCACATGGGAAGAAGTGAAGCCCTTACTGGAAAGCCGGCTGAACCAGTCTGAACTCGTGGCCATGGGCAAAAAATCCTTTATAGACAGACTTCGTGTTGAATATGATTTCACTGTTGACCGTTCAGTAAGAAACTGGTTTGTAAAAAACACCGACACGCTGATAATCAAGGGCAAGGCAAAATATCCGGCCCTGAATATCCCGAAAGGGAATATATATACCTTCGCGGACAGGAGTCTGTCGGCAGCCGCTTTCGCGTCACAGCTTGAAAACCCGGGCAGCAATCCGGCAATATTGAATCCCGAACGCTTCATCGATTTATCAATAGAAGCTATTTCATCGGAAGAAATAATGAAATATGAGGATTCGGTACTTGAAAGAAAGCATCCCGACTTCAAATATCTTATGAAGGAGTTTCATGACGGCATTCTCCTGTTCGAAATATCTTCAGACAAGGTATGGAACAAGGTTCAGAATGACACGACAGGTCTGATGCACCATTATGAGCTTAATAAGTACAAGTTCCGGGCAGAAGGAAGCAGCACGTCTTCACCCCCGCCCTTCAGTGAGGTGCAGGCTGAGGTGATGCTGAGCTACCAGGACTGGCTTGAAGAAGAATGGATCAAGGAATTAAGGAACAAATACCTTGTAATAATTGATGATAAGGTTTACGAAGAAGTCAAAAGGAGACTGGCAAATGAATAGGATAATCTGCATAATTTTAATTGCACTGGCTGTATATGGCTGTCAGGACGGCAGAAACCAGCAGGGGCGTGTTGCCGTGGCAAAAGCAGGCGACAAGGTTCTCTTCCTTGATGAGATCCCGATGACCGGGCTGGAGGGCATAAATCCAGCTGACAGTGCTGCCTACGTTCAGAGCTATATCAACAGGTGGGCAAGAAGGGAACTGTTGTTCCTGAAGGCAGCGGCAAACATCTCTGCCGAACAGATGAAGGAAATAGACTACCAGATGGCTGAAACAAAGAGCAACCTGGTGATTCATGAATATCAGAGCATGATGATGGTGCAGAAAATGGACACGATCATCTCCCGCGAAGAAATGGAGCGTTACTATTCGGATCACGAGGAAAGTTTTATGCTAACCTCCAATATTATAAAGGCTCTGTTCATAAAGCTTCCCGTCGAAACCCCCGACATATGGAAATTCAGATCGCTGATAAGGTCCGACAGGCAGGCTGATATGCAGGAGCTTGAAAGTCTGTGCTATCAGTTCGCAGAGAAATACGACGATTTCGATGAGGATTGGATAACCCTGGACAAGCTTTTCATTGAAATGAAGGAAGAGCTTACCAACCAGGAAAATTTCCTGAGATGGACCAAATTTCACGAGACAAGAGATTCATCTTCAGTATGTCTTGCAGCCATTGCAGATTACAGGCTCAGGGGGACTCTTGCTCCCTTTGAGTATGTAACGGAAGACATCCGCAGGATGATCTGGAACAACCGTCGTATTGATTTTCTGCGGGAACTTGAGAATGGAATATATAATGAAGGATTGAAGCAAAACGTTTTTAAGATTTTCTGATAAGATGAAACCCACATATATTGCATACACAAACACGTATCTATATAATTTTCAAACATGTGGGTTCCC
>JAAYQC010000149.1 GCA_012519515.1 Bacteroidales bacterium
CTAATCACACATCCGGCACGAGCCACATAAGCAACACTACCCGAACAACTTACACGACCTGCAAGACTTGCATGACCGCATGACAATGTATTATGTATAATGTATTATAGGCGATGTGCCGCATTAGAAGAGACCGCAGGACTGCAAGACCGCAAGACCGCAAGACAATATCACCTAAACGCTTAACCCTGAACACTTAACGCTTAACAAAACTTTGAACCTTGAACCCCGAACCTCGAACCTTGAATGACTTTTTTTTGACTAACCTCGAACTTTTAACTTTTAGCCTCAAGCCATTCTTTTAACTTTCTACTTTTAACTTTCTACTTTCTACTTTTAACCGCGTGCCGTTCCGTTATAACAATGTTATAACATGATTTCCGTCGGAATCTCATGGTACAAGTCTGAATCCCAGCGATGAGACGAGTGTTCTGGCTTTTTCCGAACAGTCTCTTAGGTCAACAGAGTAAGTTGGAAATTCGCGGCGCAGCGGGTAGTTCCCCCGTATCATTTCAAAACGTGAGGGATCGAATCTCAGTCTGACGTCATCTTCCATAATATTATATGAATGGAAGACGGCTCTGCGGGCAATTTCCTCAGGGTTTTTCCCATAACAGTCAATCACCAGCAGAGGTTCTTCAGGAGCAGGGACATCGGCTGGAAACCAGTCTTTCAGGGGAATGTCAAAAAACCTGCAAAGCTCATTCACAACCATTGAAGTTCCGTTGGCCTTGCCGTCGGCTGAATAACCTGCTATGTGCGGTGTAGCAATGAAAGACATATGCATAAGAGAGATATCGATCTCCGGTTCCTTTTCCCAGACATCAAGAACAGCACCGGCCAGTTTATCTTCAGCAAGGGCTTCCTTGACCGCATCCGTATCAACCACCTCTCCCCTTGAGGAATTGATAAGCCAGGCACCTTCCTTCATCCTGTTGAAAGCATTTCCGTCGAAGAGGTGGAATGTATTGTCAATACCTCCTTTGTTAAGAGGAACATGAAGAGTGACAATATCCGATTTCGCAAGAACCTGGTCGAGATCAACAAAGATTTCGTTATTTTCCTTTCTTTGCCGGGGAGGGTCATTGAGCAAAACCTTCATTCCAAGATTCTGAGCCAGTTTCATGACCTTTGATCCAACATTTCCAACACCAACAATACCTAAAGTAAGCCTGCTTAGCGACAATTCCGATTCAAACGAAATTTGCATCAGCGCGGAGGCGATATACTGCATAACTGAGGACGAATTACAACCCGGGGCATTTGTCCAGCGGATATTGTTTTCTTCGCACCATCTGGTGTCTATATGGTCGAATCCAATTGTGGCGGTACCGATGAACTTTACCGGCGTACCTGACAAGAGATCCGCGTTGCACTTCGTCCGGGTTCTTACCAGAAAGGCATCTGCTTGCATGGCAGCATTTCTGTCAATCTGACTGCCGGGAAGATACTCAACGCTAGCCCAGGGCTCAAGCACTCCTTTCAGAAAGGGAATCTTGTTATCTGCAATTATCCTGATCATTGGCTCAGATTATCGCTGAAAGGTAATAAAAATTAAGTCTAATCCGGCTTAAAATACGATATTTATGAACCAGGGGCAGAATATAGCGCGGGGCGCGGGGCACAGGGCACAGGGCACAGAGCACAGGGCACGGGGCGCAGGGGGCAGTGACAGGTCTTGCAGGTCCTGCAAGCTGAGGAGTGAAACGACGAAGTCCCGCTCCGCGGGATCATGCAAGTCTCTTATAATGAGATGTTTAACTGACTCTAAACGCTAAACCCTGAACCCTAAACGCCAAACGCTAAACCCTAAACCCTGAACGCTAAACCCTAAACCCTAAACGCTTTACCCTGAACTGCTATAATTCAATTAAATATTAATCTTTGAACCTTGAACCCCGAACTTCGAACTTTCAATCCCGAACCGCTAGCCGCGTGCCGTTCTTTCAACTTTCAACTTTCGACTTTTCACTTTCAACTTGTAATTGCACCACAGATGATGTAATTTTAGTAGCTTTGTATAAAACACAATTATGACCCAACAGAATGTTAAAAATATTATCCTTAGTCATTTAAAAGATTATCAACCTGTCAGTGTAGGAATATTTGGTTCATTTGCAAGAGGCGAATCCACTGGAAAAAGCGATATTGATATCCTTGTTAAGTTTAAAGTAGCACCTTCACTGCTAACTTTAATAAAACTTGAAAATGAACTTTCGGATTTACTTGGAATTAAAGTAGATTTGATCACAACTGGTGCTATTAAAAACAAGAGAGTCCGGAAAAGCATCAAAAAAGACCTGATTAGCATACTGTAATGGAAAAAGACGATCTGGTATATATCGAGCACATCCTCGATTGTATAAGAAAAATCAAGGAGTTCACCAATGGATTATCATTGAAAGATTTTTCGGTCAATGAATTAGTACAGGATGCTGTTATCAGAAACATTGAAATTATCGGAGAAGCATCAAAGAAGATATCTTCTGATACCAAACAGATATTCTACGAAATTCCCTGGCGAGAAATTGCCGGAATGAGAGACAAGCTCATCCATGACTACCTGGGAGTAGATGTTGAGGTTGTATGGAGAACTATTACAGAAGATATACCTACCCTGGAAAAGCAAATCAAAGAGATAGACTAGAATAAACAATTGGCAATTTGTAAATAGCGCGAGACGCAAGGTCGACTAAAAAACGCTTACAATAGCAATTGTCAATGAACAACTAACAATTAGCAATTAACAATTAGCGCAGGGCACAGGGCGCAGGTTTTGCGGTCCGGTTTTTGCAAACATCAAGGTGTGCAGATACCGCTTTTAATATTTTGTTATCTTTGCTTATGCTTTTATCTGTTTATTTGGATATTTAGAAAATAGTTATGTTTGCGTTATAAACCTTAAAACCATGAAACCCACATGTATTGCATACACAAACACGTATTTATATAATTTTCAAACATATGGGTTCCCCCGCTTGAGCGGGGCAGGCTATCATACCATTAAAATCAAAATTATATTATGATGAAAATTAAGTTTAGCATTTTGTTCTTTCTTTTACTGCCCTTTCTTGCAGTAAATGCACAGAAGCCCATAATCCTTGGAGAGGACTCTATCCAGATAGGAAAGTCTGTTCTTCCCTGCCTGTCGGTGACCATACCTGAAGCGGATTTTGATGTTGTTCTCAAGGACTGGATCAAGCAGCTCGAATCGGGCACCAAATCAAAGGTGGTCAACGAGAATGGTGAGATGTCGATATTCGGAGCCAGGATCAAGAAGATAGATCCCGGAAACATCAATGTTTACAGCAAGCTTGCAAAGCTCGATTCAGAGCTTCAGTTGTTCGCGTCCTTTGAGTTAAAGAAAGATGAGTATATCGAGAGTGCAAAGGGAAGCCCGGCTTTTATCAGCGCCCAGGAATTCATTAAGGAATTTGCCAAGAACAAGTATATAGACGTGGCAAAGAGTCAGGCTGATGCTGAGGAAAAGAAGCTGAAGGACCTCCAGAAGGAACTGTCATCACTTGAAAAGGATAAATCGAAGATGCATAAAAGCATTCAGTCAGGCAGCAGCACGATATCTTCCGAGAATGAGAATATCACGCTTCAGACCAATGAACTGAACACTGTCAATGCCTCCATCATGGAGCAGAACCGCCTGCTGTTAACCATGGAGGAAGGACCTGCAAAGGATGAACTGGCAAAACAGATAAAGGAGCTTGAGAAGCGCAAAAAAGCTGCTGAGAGAAACATAAAGAAAGCCGAGAAGAAGATAGGCAAGGCCGATACAAATATTGACCGTGCAACCGGCGATATTCCCAGGAATGAAAGGATGCAGGAAAAGGTAAAGGAGCAGATAGCTGCACAGGAAGCAGTTTATCAGGAATATGCTGAAAAACTGAAGAGAATCAGGGCATATTGATTCCCTTGCCCGTCAGGCCAACCCGGAGATTAACCGCCACCATTCAGAATCAAATCGGATAAAGCGGTTGATCTCCGGGTTATTCAACTATAGTCATTTCATCAAGCAGGTAACCGGCACCCGCGAACTTATCAATGATGAACAGGGCAAATCTAATATCAATGCTAATGTTGCGGCTTTGTTCAGGATTGAAAGCCATATCGCTGGCCACGCCTTCCCAGGCCCTGTCGAAATTAATTCCTATCAGAAAGCCGTCGGCATTGATGACCGGGCTTCCCGAGTTGCCACCCGTGGTGTGATTGCTGGCAATGAAACACACGGGCATCTCCCCGTCGCTACTACCGTAACGTCCGTAATCCCTGTTTGCATACAGCTCCTTCAGCCTGGCAGGAACGTTGTAGTCGTAAATTTCCGGATTATCCTTCTCCATTATCCCTTTCAGGGTTGAAACCGGTTTAAACCAGACGGCATCCCTGGATTCATATCCCATTACATTTCCAAAAGCAACCCTGAGAGTGGAATTTGCATCCGGATAGAAGATCCGGGTGCTGTCGTATTCCATCTGGACAGTCATATAGCGCTTGTTCAGTGTCTGACGTTCGTTTGTAAGACGCGTCAGTTCAGGAAGTACGTTTGCTCCAAGAAAGCGTGAAACATCTATCGCCAGCATGTAAAACGGATCTTTTTCCAGCTTTTTCAGGGATGATTTCCCGAAACCATTAATGAAGGAATCAAACCGCTGCTTGTCGGTAAACACCGAGCTGTCGTAAAATTTCGGGGCCAAACTTTTAAAATCGCCGTTCGCGGTTGCCTTAAGCTTCAGGTATTCTGGTGCAAGCCATTTACGATCGAGTGTTTCGCCATACAGGCTGAGCAGAGTGGAAAAAAGTTCCTGATCGGTTGCTCTGTCGTAATTCCTGAAGAATCTTTCAGCATAAGCGCTGAGGACTTCCCTTGTTCTTTCAACAGTCTTCTGGTCAGGAGTCTTTCCTCCCTGAAAAAGGGATGCAAGTTCATAGGTCCGGCGTGCCAGCACAATTGCCTCAATGCCGTTGAATACCTCGCCGGTGTAATTGTTTACCAGCGTATATTCCTTAAGACCCTCGTAAACCTCGCTGTATTTCGGCAGTATATCACCATATCTGAGTTTTCTCTGATTATCAGCTTCTATCCAGTCAGTGAGTCTTGCTTCAAATTCCTGCTTTTTCCCAATGGTGTTCATTTTTTCGAGTCCCAGTATCTCACCTGTCCATTTCTTCCATGCATTGGAAATACCGGCCTTCTTTGACGAATACTGGATTCTGATAAGAGGATCCGATTCCATGGCCCTGTCTATAATTTCAAGCTTACTGGTTCTGATACTCACCATTGCAGGGTTGATATGATTTTTAACCATATCGATATGATATGACGGCACATATTCGGAAGTGGTTCCTGGATAACCGAACACCATTGTGAAATCACCCTCCTGAACACCCTTCAGCGACACCGGGAAGTAATAGGCCGGATTGTAAGGCACATTATCCGGAGAATAGTCAGCCGGTTTATTGTCTTTTCCGGCATAAACCCTGAACAATGAAAAGTCGCCTGTATGCCTTGGCCATACCCAGTTATCGGTATCTCCGCCGAATTTACCGATTGCTGAAGGCGGGGCGCCCACGAGCCTGACATCTCTGAAGGTCTCATTTACAAAAAGAAAATACTGGTTGCCCATAAAGAAGGGTCTGACCACCGCCCTGTAGTCCGTTCCCTGCTCCGCTTTCGCCTGTATGTCGGCAATACGTGATGAAATAAGCTTATCACGTTCCTCTGCAGGCATATCGTCGCTGATATCCTTAAGTACCTTTTCCGTCACGTCTTCCATATATTTCAGCAGTGTTACCGTGACACCCGGATTGGGAAGTTCCTCTTCGCGCGACATAGCCCAGAAGCCGTTGGTGAGATAGTCGTTCTCAAGCGTGGAGTGATTCTGTATCTGGCCGTAACCACAATGATGGTTAGTGATAAGCAGTCCGCTGCCTGAAATGAATTCAGCCGTGCATCCACCGTTAAAATTAACAATGGCGTCTTTCATGCTGGCCCGGTTTACACTGTAAATATCCTCGGCAGTCAGCCTGAATCCCTTCTCCTGCATCAGTTTGATGTTGTATTTTTCTATCAGGATGGGAATCCATATCCCTTCGTCGGGAGGTGTTGACGCGAAAAGGCCATTGAATGAAAGAACAAGAATGAGTGTTAGCAGAGTTTTCTTCATCATACAAATTTTTTCAATTCGTGATATACCTGTTCGGCCGGCAAGCCGACCACGTTAAAATACGAGCCTTCTATTCTGCTGCATGCGGCAATTCCGATCCATTCCTGAATCCCATATGCACCAGCTTTGTCCCAGGGTTTAAATTTAGTAATATAATAATCTATTTCCTTATCTGTAAGTTCAGAGAAAGTGACTTTGGTAACTGAATGGAAGGATACTGATTTCAGGCATGAAAGAATGCATACTCCGGTTATCACCTCATGGGTATTTCCTGAGATTTTCCGGAGTATCCTGAACGCATCTTCCCTGCCGGAAGGTTTGGGAAGCAGCTCGTTGTCGCACCAGACTATTGTATCGGCGGTTATTACTATCTCATTGTCCTTCAGTTCCTGCAAAAACGCTTCTGCTTTTTTCCCGGCTACATAAAGAGCGATTTCTGCGCCTTTCAGATATGATGGGTAATCCTCTTCCCAGTCCTTTGTCTGAACCTTGAATTCAAGGCCGAGTTCTCTGAGAAGTTCCTGTCGCCTGGGAGATTTTGAACCAAGTATTATCCTGTATTTGTTGAGTTCATCTATCAGCATGTCATACCAGCTTAAGATCGAGGATCAATTTTACCACAACCGAATAGAGGACACCGGTACACTGGGTAATTTTCATCAGAGTGCTTGCCTTGTGAAGCCGGCTCTTGCCCGGGCTGGCAGCCAGGATCCGGATAACCACGATCAGGGGAATGACTATGGCAAGTGAAATATAAAGCAGCGTTATATTGTCATTCAGGAACATTTTCCACACAACATAAAGCATGATAATTGTTACGGCAATCAGAACAATGGCAATGATTCTTGCCGTAAGGATACCGGTCACCACGGGTATGGTATTTCTTCCATAAGCCAGGTCGCCTTCAAAATCCTCAATATCCTTGATTATTTCCCTTGTGAGTGTGGTTATAAAGGCAAAAAGCGCAAAACCGCCCACCCAGTAAAAGATGATGTTTATATCGGGTGCTGAAACGGCGTTTACTTCATAGTATCTGTAAAGCGCGGGCCACTCATATAGCACTACCAGAAGAGGTACCATGGCAATAAGTGCTGCCACCACAAGGTTGCCGACCAGAAACTGCCTTTTGTAGCTTGCGGAATAGAAGTAAAGCAAACCCGAGACTATCAGGAAGAGTATTCCCATCCAGAAGTAACCGGCTCTCCAGGAAATATAGAATCCGCAGGACACTCCAATAAAATTGAGGATATTATGCCACAGCAAGGCTTTTCTTCTGGGGATTCTTGTACCGACAATAACCTCGCCCCTGTTTATAAGATCGGCCCTGATATCGAAGTAGTCATTAATCACATATCCTCCTGCCATAATGCTGACAGTTGCAATGATCAGTATCAGGAAGTCGTACCATGGTAACTTGAGTGAAAGGGGTACCAGTTCATCCGGATTTCCGGAAAGCGAAACGGTAATCTTGCTGATGACCGGCTCTATAACGGCATAGCGCATCAGTATCATTGTAAAGGCTGCAATGAGCAGATTGGGCCAGCGGACAAGCTTTAGAAACGTTTTCATTCCTTACCAGCTAAATGCATCTTTATCCATCCATTTATTGTGCAATCGCAAAACCTGTTCTATCACATCCCTGACGCAGCCCTCTCCTCCCTTCCTGTCAGAAATGTATGAAGCAACATTTTTTATTTCACTGGCGGCATCTGCAGGGCATACCGGGACACCTGCAATTTTCATAACGCCATAATCGGGAATATCGTCGCCCATGAACATCACATCCGAAGGCTTAATATCATATTTGCTGCAAAAGTCATTGAAGTGTTCTGTTTTCACCCGGCTGTTGAGATAAACATCGGTTACACCGAGGCTCTTTAGTCTTTTGATGTAATCCTTCGCGTTGCTGCCTGAAATGATACCCACGCGATAACCCTTCCTGACTGCCAGCTGGATTGCATAGCCATCGCGCAGATTAACAGTACGCCTGGGTATACCGCGGCCATTAAGGCTTATAGTCTGAAGTGAAAGGACCCCGTCGATGTCAAACACAAAAGCCTTAACCCTGATCAGGTCTTCCTTAAAGTTAGTCATCAGAGTCTTTATATATGTTTATTACCTTCCTCAGGCCTGTGCCGTCGGCCCTCCGAAGGTCAGGGGCAGAGCAGGTGCCGAGCCCTTGACATCCTTTATCTTGCCATGAACAGCTTCATATTTGGCTATGTTGTCTTCCAGTGCATCAACCAGCCTCATGGCATGCTCAGGTGTAAGGACTATCCTTGACTTTACCTGAGCTTTCGGGATTCCGGGCATTATCCTCACAAAGTCGATCACGAATTCGGATGCAGAATGTGTGATTATTGCCAGGTTTGAATATATTCCCTGAGCCACTTCCTCACTCAGTTCGATATTGATCTGATTGGGGTTTTTAGGATCTGACATGGTATTCAAATATTGGTTTTACTATCTTACTTCCTCTTCTTCCTCAACCGGTGTATCTGTAAGAGACTCGAGTTCCTCAAGCGATCCGACGATTATGCTGTTGTATTGACGCTGTCCCGTTCCAGCAGGTATGAGGTGCCCGACAATAACGTTTTCCTTCAGTCCTTCAAGTCTGTCAACCTTTCCAAGGATAGCTGCTTCGTTGAGTACCTTGGTAGTCTCCTGGAATGAAGCTGCCGAGAAGAAGCTGTTTGTCTGGAGCGCTGCCCTGGTGATACCCTGAAGTACCTGGTTTGATGTTGCAGGAACGGCCTCCCTTGCTTCAACAGTCTTAAGGTCGCGACGCTTCAGCATCGAATTCTCATCCCTCAGCTTTCTGGCAGTTACAATCATACCCGGGCGCAGGGTCTGGGAGTCGCCGGCCTCGACAATATACTTCTTGCCATAGATCCAGTCGTTCTCATCCATGAAATCAAGCTTATCAACAACCTGACGTTCAAGGAACTTAGTGTCACCCGGATCAACAATCTCCACCTTTCTCATCATCTGGCGGACTATGATCTCAAAGTGTTTGTCGTTAATCTTTACACCCTGGAGCCTGTAAACCTCCTGTATCTCATTGACAATATACTCCTGTACTTTCGTGGGGCCCTTGATGGCAAGGATGTCCGCCGGAGTTATCGCGCCGTCAGAAAGGGGAACACCGGCTCTCACATAATCGTTTTCCTGAACAAGTATCTGTTTTGAAAGCGGAACGAGGTATTTCTTTATCTCGTCCGTCTTTGACTTGATCACTATTTCCCTGTTTCCTCTCTTTATCTTGCCGAAGCTTACTTCTCCGTCTATTTCCGAAACTATTGCCGGGTTGGAGGGGTTACGTGCCTCGAACAATTCTGTTACCCTTGGCAGACCTCCCGTTATATCGCCCGATTTTCCGACAGCTCTCGGGATTTTGGCGATAACTTCTCCGGCCTCAACTATTTTGCCTGCTTCGATGACCAGGTGAGCTCCCACCGGCAGGTTGTAAACCCTTGTCATATCGTTGTCGCGGCCGACAATATTAACTGCAGGGTTCCTGGTTTTGTCTCTGCTCTCGATGATGACCTTTTCCTTGAAGCCGGTCTGTTCATCAGATTCCTCCCTGTAGGTAACACCTTCAACAAGGTGTTCGTATACTACCTTTCCGCTGAGTTCGGAAATGATAACGGCATTGAAGGGATCCCATTCGCAGATCAGCTTGCCCTTCTCAACTTCCTGTCCGGGTTTGATATACAGTTTTGATCCGTAAGGTACTGTATGGGTTGTGAGAGCGATTCCGGTTTTCTTGTCAATAATCCTCATTTCAGCAAGACGCCCGATAACTACATCGACCTCGTTTCCTTCGGCATCCTTTCTGGCTACCGTTCTGAGCTCTTCTATTTCGGCAATACCGCTGTAACGGGCAACAAGACGCGATTCAGTGGTAATATTTGACGCTGTACCTCCAACGTGGAATGTGCGAAGTGTAAGCTGTGTACCCGGTTCGCCGATACTCTGTGCAGCGATGACGCCGACAGCTTTGCCTTTCTGTACCATTCGCCCGGTTGCAAGGTTACGTCCGTAGCATTTTGCACAAACGCCCTTTTTCGATTCGCAGGTCAGCACCGAACGAATCTCAACCTGTTCGATCGGGGAATCCTCAATCTTCTTTGCAATATCTTCAGTGAGTTCCTGTCCTGCTTCAATAATAAGCTCTCCCGTGAGAGGATGGAAAACATCGTGGACGGTTGTGCGGCCCAGGATTCTTTCATAAAGCGATTCAACGACCTCCTCGTTTTTCTTTATCGCGACGGCTACCAGACCTCTGAGGGTTCCGCAGTCATCCTCATTGATAATGACGTCCTGCGAAACATCGACCAGCCTGCGTGTAAGATAACCGGCGTCGGCTGTCTTGAGGGCGGTATCGGCAAGACCTTTACGAGCGCCGTGTGTGGAGATGAAGTACTCGAGAACCGAAAGACCTTCCTTGAAGTTGGAGAGGATAGGGTTTTCGATAATTTCCGAACCTGTGGCTCCCGATTTCTGGGGTTTTGCCATAAGCCCCCTCATTCCTGAGAGCTGGCGGATCTGTTCCTTTGAACCTCTTGCTCCCGAGTCGAGCATCATGAAAACGGAATTGAATCCCTGCTTGTCGTTCGACAGCTGTTTCATAAGCGACTGGGTCAGTCGGGCATTGACATGCGTCCAGATATCAATTATCTGATTATAGCGTTCATTGTTGGTTATGAAGCCCATGCTGTAGTTATTAAGCACTTCATCCACCTGCTCATAGCCTTCTGTCACAAATTTGGCCTTTTCCTCGGGGATGATCACATCATCGAGGTTGAAAGACAACCCGCCGCGGAATGCCGCGTTGAACCCCAGGTTCTTTATTGCATCGAGGAAAGCTGCTGTTTTGGCAGTGCCTGAAAGCTTCAGCACCTTACCTATAATGTCCCTGAGCGATCTCTTTGTAAGTAACTCATTGATAAAACCAACCTCTTCAGGAACCAGCTGATTGAATATCACTCTTCCCACGGTGGTTTCTACCAGGTGGTTGACAAGCTTTCCATCAACCATATCGTTGACTTTCACCTTAATATAGGCATGAAGGTCGACCTTTCTCTCGTTGTATGCAATATTGACCTCCTCGGGTGAGTAGAAAGTGAGTCCTTCTCCCTTTACTTTCCCTTCGGCTGTACTTTTTCTTCCCTTTGTAATGTAATACAGTCCGAGGACCATGTCCTGTGAAGGAACGGTTATCGGCGCCCCGTTGGCAGGGTTCAGGATGTTATGCGAAGCAAGCATCAGCATCTGAGCCTCAAGGGTGGCAATATTTCCAAGCGGAAGGTGAACAGCCATCTGGTCGCCGTCGAAGTCGGCGTTGAATGCGGTACATACCAGCGGGTGTAACTGAATAGCCTTTCCTTCAATGAGTTTCGGCTGGAAGGCCTGTATCCCGAGGCGATGCAGTGTAGGTGCACGGTTAAGCAGTACCGGGTGTCCCTTGAGAACATTCTCAAGAATATCCCAGACCACCGGATCCTTGCGATCGACAATCTTCTTGGCCGACTTGACGGTTTTTACTATTCCCCGCTCAATAAGTTTCCTTATAATGAAAGGTTTGTAGAGTTCCGCCGCCATGTCCTTGGGAAGGCCGCATTCATGAAGGTCAAGTTCAGGTCCGACCACGATTACCGAACGGGCTGAGTAGTCGACTCTTTTTCCAAGCAGGTTCTGACGGAACCTTCCCTGTTTACCCTTAAGGCTGTCACTGAGCGATTTCAGGGGGCGGTTGGCATCGGTCTTAACTGCATTGGCCTTTCTTGAGTTATCGAACAATGAATCGACAGCTTCCTGAAGCATCCTTTTTTCATTCCTGAGGATTACTTCCGGGGCTTTGATCTCTATAAGTCTCTTAAGCCTGTTGTTTCTGATGATAACCCTTCTGTAAAGGTCGTTAAGGTCGCTGGTCGCGAAACGACCGCCATCGAGCGGGACAAGAGGTCTGAGTTCGGGCGGAATCACCGGAACCACCTTTATTATCATCCACTCAGGTTTGTTTACATTTCTCGAATCCCTGAATGCCTCAACAACCTGAAGTCTCTTAAGGGCTTCATTCTTACGCTGCTGCGAGGTTTCAGTATTTGCTCTGTGACGCAGCGAATATGACAGGTCATCGAGATCGAGCCTGGAGAGCAATTTATGAAGAGCATCGGCTCCCATATCGGCTATGAACTTGTCAGGATGCGTATCTTCGAGATACTGGTTTTCCTTGGGAAGCGACTCGGTTATCTCGAGATATTCTTCCTCGGTCAGGAAGTCGAGGTATTTAACACCGTCCGCTGCCTTGATTCCCGGGTTGATAACCACGTATCTTTCGTAATAGATTATTGAATCGAGCTTTTTGGTTGGAAGCCCCAGGAGGTATCCGATCTTGTTTGGAAGCGAGCGGAAGTACCATATATGGGCTATCGGAACCACAAGCGTTATATGTCCCATTCTTTCCCGGCGTACTTTCTTCTCAGTGACCTCAACACCGCAGCGGTCGCACACTATACCCTTGTACCTTATCCTTTTGTATTTTCCGCAGTGGCATTCGTAATCCTTGACTGGTCCGAAGATCCTTTCACAGAAGAGTCCGTCACGTTCGGGTTTGTAGGTCCTGTAATTTATTGTTTCAGGTTTCAGCACCTCGCCGCTTGAACGATCGAGTATCTCCTCGGGTGAAGCGAGACCAATGGAGATCTTTGAGTAACTTGTTTTTGTTTTGTTATCTCTTCTGAATGACATATACTGTAATTTATTTTTCCATTAATATTATATAAAGAGGCCGCTTAGTCAAGAATGACGCTCAGTCCCAGTCCTCTCAACTCATGCAACAGTACGTTCAGTGATTCGGGGATACCCGGCTGAGGCATCGGTTCACCCTTTACTATTGCTTCATAAGCTTTTGCACGTCCGATAACGTCGTCCGACTTGATTGTGAGTATTTCCTGAAGAATATGTGCAGCGCCGAATGCTTCGAGCGCCCATACTTCCATTTCGCCGAAGCGCTGTCCTCCGAACTGTGCTTTTCCGCCCAGTGGCTGCTGTGTGATAAGGGAGTACGGTCCGATTGAACGGGCATGCATCTTGTCATCAACCATATGACCGAGCTTAAGCATATAGATCACACCGACTGTTGCAGGCTGGTCGAATCTTTCGCCCGTACCGCCGTCGTAGAGGTAGGTCTTTCCATATTTCGGGAGTCCTGCCTTTTCTGTATATTCGGTAATATCTTCGATTTCAGCGCCGTCAAAGATCGGTGTGGTAAACTGCAAGCCGAGCTTCTGTCCGGCCCATCCAAGAACTGTCTCGTAAATCTGTCCCAGGTTCATTCTCGAAGGAACTCCGAGCGGGTTCAGAACAATGTCGACAGGTGTTCCGTCTTCAAGGAAGGGCATATCTTCCTGGCGGACTATTTTCGCCACGATACCCTTGTTTCCGTGACGGCCGGCCATCTTGTCTCCTACCTTCACCTTGCGTTTCTTTGCCACGTAAACCTTGGCCAGTCGTACGATTCCTGCCGGAAGCTCATCACCTATGGTAATATTGTACTTCTTGCGCTTGAATGTACCATCGATCTCCTTGTACTTGATAATATAATTATGAAGGAGCTGCTTAATACTGTCATTCTTCTTCTTGTCAGTGGTCCACTTATTGGGGTTGACATTGAGGAAGTCAATGTCCTGAAGCTGTTTAAGGGTGAATTTACTGCCCTTAGGTATCACATCGACATTCAGATAATCCTTCACTCCCTGTGAAGTTTTTCCATTTACAAGAATGAAAAGCTTATCGACGAGTCTTGCCTTAAGTTCATCGGAGTTTTTCTGGAAATCGGCTTCTATCTTGTCGATAATAGGTTTCTCTATGGCTTTTGCCTTCCTGTCTTTTATTGCACGTGTAAAGAGCTTTTTGTCTATAACGACACCTTCCAGTGAAGGGCCGGCCTTAAGTGAAGCATCCTTGACATCACCGGCTTTATCGCCGAAGATGGCCCTGAGGAGTTTTTCCTCGGGCGAAGGGTCTGATTCTCCCTTGGGAGTTATCTTGCCAATAAGGATATCGCCCGGCATGATATGGGCTCCTATCCTTATAAGGCCGTTTTCGTCGAGGTTTTTTGTAGCCTCCTCGCTCACGTTCGGGATGTCCGAGGTAAGTTCTTCCAGGCCGCGTTTTGTATCCCGTACTTCAAGAAGGTATTCGTCGATATGGACTGATGTGAACATATCTTCCTGCACTACCCGTTCAGATATCACTATGGCATCTTCAAAGTTATAGCCTTTCCAGGGCATGAATGCCACCTTGAGGTTTCGTCCCAGGGCCAGTTCACCGTTCTTGGTTCCATAGCCTTCGGTCAGCACCTGTCCTTTAGTGACTTTCTCACCTTTCCTGACAACAGGAACAAGGTTTATACAGGTATTCTGGTTTGTCTTTTTGTATTTGGGAAGGATATATCGCTTTGTATCATCGTCGAAGCTGACGAATTTTTCTTCATCCGTCCTTGTATATCTGATAACTATTTCGTTTGAATCGACATATTCTACCACTCCGTCGGCTTCAGCGGTATAAAGAATCCTGCTGTCGCTGATAACCTTTCCCTCGAGACCGGTTCCCACTATAGGCGCTTCCGGGTTGATAAGGGGCACTGCCTGACGCATCATGTTGGAACCCATGAGGGCCCTGTTGGCATCGTCGTGTTCGAGGAAAGGGATAAGTGAAGCGGCTATTGAGGCGATTTGATTTGGAGCCACGTCCATCATGTCGACATTTTCCACTTCCTCGAAAGGATAATCGGCTTCGTAACGGCATTTTGCCCTCGGATCCGCGAAACGACCGTCCTCGAGTATCTGGGCATTGGCCTGAGCGATCATCTTTCTTTCTTCCTCCTCGGCACTTAGCCAGATGACACCGTCTCTGCTGAGATCAACCTTTGCATCCTTGACCTTAAGGTAAGGAGTTTCAATAAAACCAAGTTCATTTATCCTGGCATAGACACAGAGCGACGAAATAAGTCCGATATTCGGACCTTCAGGAGTTTCGATCGGGCAAAGCCTTCCGTAGTGGGTATAATGCACGTCTCTCACCTCGAATCCGGCTCTCTCGCGCGAGAGACCTCCGGGGCCCAGTGCCGACATTCGGCGCTTGTGAGTCATTTCGGCCAGAGGGTTGGTCTGGTCCATGAACTGTGAGAGCTGGTTTGTACCAAAGAATGAATTGATTACCGATGAAAGTGTTTTTGAATTGATAAGGTCAACGGGGGTGAACACCTCGTTGTCCCTTACGTTCATCCTTTCACGGATTGTACGTGCCATACGTGCCAGACCGACGCCGAACTGGGCATATAGCTGTTCGCCCACTGTGCGTACCCTTCTGTTGCTAAGGTGGTCGATATCGTCAACTTCTGTCTTTGAGTTGATGAGTTCGATCAGGTAGCCAATGATCTTTATAATGTCTTCCTTTGTAAGGATCTTGACCGACATATCGGTTTCGAGTCCCAGTTTCTTGTTGATCCTGTAGCGGCCCACTTCCCCGAGGTCGTAGCGCTTGTCGGAGAAGAAAAGTTTCTCTATGACATCTCTTGCGGTTGACTCGTCGGGCGGTTCGGCATTCCGCAGCTGGCGGTAGATATAAACAACTGCCTCCTTTTCGGAGTTGCAGGGGTCTTTCTGGAGGGTATTGTATATAATGGCGTAATCGGAGACAGTAGTGTCTTCCCTGTGGAGAAGAATTGCCTTTGCTCCGGAATCGACTATAAGGTCGACATGTTCGGGCTCTATTATGGTTTCCCTGTCGAGGATCACCTCATTTCTTTCTATGGAAACCACTTCTCCTGTATCCTCGTCAACGAAGTCCTCAATCCATGTTTTAAGCACTCTTGCAGCGAGTTTACGTCCTACAAGCTTTCTGATGTTTGTCTTTGACACTTTGTGTTCTTCGGCGAGCTTGAATATCTCGAGTATTTCCTTGTCGCTCTCGAAACCGATAGCCCTGAGGAGTGTTGTTACCGGCAGTTTTTTCTTTCTGTCGATATAGGCATACATAACATTGTTGATGTCGGTAGCGAATTCTATCCATGATCCCTTGAAAGGGATTATTCTGGCCGAATACAGTTTTGTACCGTTTGCATGGATGCTTTGGCCGAAGAATACGCCCGGAGATCTGTGCAGCTGCGACACCACAACTCTTTCAGCGCCGTTGATGACGAAAGTACCTCTTTCGGTCATATATGGTACGGTGCCGAGGTATACGTCCTGGATCACGGTATCAAAATCCTCATGTTCCGGGTCAGTGCAGTATAATTTTAGCTTTGCCTTAAGGGGAACGCTGAATGTAAGTCCGCGTTCAATGCATTCATCAATTGTGTAGCGTGGGGGGTCGATATAATAATCAAGGAATTCGAGAACGAAATTATTTCTTGTATCGGTTATCGGGAAATTTTCTGTAAAGACCTTAAATAGTCCTTCTTTCTTCCTGTTTTCGGGGGTTGTACCAAGTTGGAAAAACTCACCGAATGATTTCAGCTGAACTTCCAGGAAATCGGGGTAATCGAGCAGGTTGCTCCTGGATGCAAAACTAATTCTTTCAGTACTTTTTAAAGACATTTATAAAAGGATTAAGTGAACTTACAATTAAAAGAACGAAAAGGCTTAGTCCCGAAAAGCCGGGACTAAACCTGGAACCCGAGAATCAGGTATAGCTTATTTAAGTTCAACTTCAGCTCCCGCGTCAATCAATTGACCTTTAATAGCTTCTGCTTCTTCTTTTGATATACCTTCCTTAACCGGAGCCGGGGCTGAGTCGACGACTGCCTTAGCTTCCTTCAGTCCGAGGCCGGTGATATCCTTAACCAGTTTTACTATCTGTAGTTTCTGACCTCCCGGTGCTTTGAGGATAACATCGAATTTGGTTTTTTCCTCAACCTTGGGTGCCTCCGCGCTGGCAGCGGGTGCAACCGCGACTGCTGCTGCTGCCGGTTCGATACCGTATTCTTCCTTGAGTATTTTAGCCAGTTCGTTTACCTCTTTAACAGACAGGTTAACCAGTTCTTCTGCAAATTTCTTAAGATCTGCCATTTCTATTGAATTTTAATTTGATTTACTTAATTAGTTTTCTTTTTTTGATAGTGTTTCCAGAACACCGTGCAATTTATTTCCACCTGACTGTAAAGCTGAAATAACGTTTTTGGCCGGGGACTGGAGCAGGAGAATAATATCTCCTATCAGTTCCTCTCTTGTCTTAACGGCCACGAGAGCATCGAGCATCTGGTCGCCGATAAAGACTGATTCCTGAACGTAAGCGCCTTTAAGGACAGGTTTATCATGTTGTCTGCGGAAATCCTTAATAAGTTTTGCAGGGGAGTTTCCGGTGTTTGAGAACATGATGGATGTAGTACCTTTCAGAACCGGGTACAGTTCTTCAAAATTACCTTCGGACATTTCGAGCGCTCTTTTCAGGAGGGTGTTTTTAACAACTATAAGCCTGATGTTGTTTTCAAAGCATTTCCTTCTGAGTGCGCTTGTGTCAGCGGCATTCAGCTGAGCGGTATCAGTCAGATAAAAGTGACTGTACTCCTTTAGTTTCTCAGCGAGGCTGTCTATGATAGTATTTTTTTCTTCCCGTCTCATGTTTTTTTCGAGTTTACATTACTGATTAATCGTCAATACCCTTAGGATCGATTTTAATACCCGGGCTCATTGTGCTTGAGAGGTACACGCTTTTGATGTATGTTCCCTTAGCAGCAGCCGGTTTCAGTTTGTTTACCACATTGATAAACTCCCTGGCATTTTCAACGATCTGTTGTGGCTCGAAAGAGACTTTTCCGATAGAGGTATGAATGATTCCGGTTTTATCAACCTTGAAATCAATCTTACCCTGTTTCACTTCCTTAACAGCCTTGCCAATTTCCATGGTGACAGTTCCGCTTTTCGGGTTCGGCATCAGTCCTCTCGGACCGAGTATTCTACCCAGCTGACCGACTTTGCCCATCACGGATGGCATGGTTATGATAACGTCGACATCCGTCCAACCAGCCTTGATTTTTTCAATAAATTCGTCAAGGCCCACATAGTCTGCTCCGGCTTCTTTTGCTTCAGCCTCCTTATCGGGTGTGCAAAGCACGAGCACGCGTGTCTGTTTTCCTGTTCCGTGAGGAAGGGAGACAACACCGCGGACCATCTGGTTTGATTTTCTCGGATCGATACCTAACCTTACATCCAGATCGACGGAAGCATCGAATTTCGTTTTGGTTATTTCCTTAACCAGTGCCGATGCCTCTGTCAACGTATAAAGCTTTTCCTTGTCTATTAAACTTTGGGAAAGCTTCTGGTTTTTGGTAAGTTTAGCCATTTCTTCTGTTTATTAATTATTTACCTGGGGCGCCCTTGATGGCGATTCCCATACTTTTGGCGGTACCAGCTACCATGTTCATGGCCGACTCGAGCGTAAAACAGTTCAAGTCTTCCATTTTTTCCTCAGCAATTGCCTTGACCTGGTCCCATGAAACGGATGCCACTTTATTTCTGTTGGGTTCTTTGGAGCCCTTCTTCGATTTGGCAATCTCTAGAAGCTGAACCGCGACCGGCGGGGTTTTTGTGACGAAATCAAATGATTTGTCGGCATAAACCGTTATCACCACCGGTATCACTTTTCCAGCCTTATCCTGGGTCCTGGCATTGAATTGCTTGCAAAAATCCATAATATTCACACCCTTGGAGCCCAGCGCGGGTCCTACCGGTGGAGATGGATTAGCTGCTCCGCCACGAATCTGTAACTTGATAATACCAGCAACTTCTTTTGCCATAGTTTAAAATTTGCGTATTTATTGCGAAAGCTTGGCGGTTATTCAGGAAGCATTATAAATATTATAACCGTCAAATATCCTTAGTTAATTTTCCTTTTCTACCTGCATAAAACTGAGTTCAAGGGGGGTTTTTCTTCCGAATATTTTAACCATAACCTTGAGCTTTTTCTTTTCATCATTTACTTCTTCAATGATGCCTGTGAAGCTATTGAACGGACCGTCAATAACCTTCACTGTTTCGCCCACGAAGAAAGGAACATTCAGTTCCTCATCGCTGGCATTTAGTTCATCTACCTTTCCCAGAATCCTGTTTATTTCAGATTTCCTGAGAGGTACGGGTTCCCCGTCCTGTGAGCCAAGGAAACCAATAACATTCGGAATATTTCTCAGAAGGTGAGGGATCTCACCGGTAAGGACAGCTTCAACCAGAACATAACCCGGGAAAAAAGTCCTTTCCTTGCTGATTTTTTTCCCTGAACGTATCTGGTATACTTTTTCGGTTGGGATCAGAACCTGAGAGACAAATTCTTCAAGTTTAAGGCGGGCCACTTCATTCTCTATATACTCCTTAACTTTCTTTTCCTTCCCTCCAATAGCACGAAGTACATACCACTTCTTAACATTCTCGCTCATCGGGATTGACCTCTTGATTTAATATAACAAACTGTAAATAAATTCCATAATCTTACTGAAAGCGAGGTCCATAATAGCCACGATAATTGCTATTATCAGGGTAGCCACCAGCACGAGCACGCCACTGTTCTGCAGTTCGCTCCATGTTGGCCATGTTACCTTGTGGACCAGTTCAGTATAAGACTCCTTGAAATATGCTTTAATATTCATCCGTATATAATTTTAAAAGTCGGATCAACATTTTAATTAGCACGGGAGGAGAGACTCGAACTCCCGACACCTGGTTTTGGAGACCAGTGCTCTACCAACTGAGCTACACCCGTGTGGGAAAAAGCAGCATCATTACCCGAACGATGCTGCGCTGATATATCCAAAACTTTTATTCCAAAATTTCTGTTACGGCGCCTGCTCCGACTGTTCTGCCGCCTTCGCGGATAGCAAAGCGGAGACCAACGTTGATAGCGACGGGGTAAATAAGTTCAACCGTGATTGACACGTTGTCGCCCGGCATTACCATTTCCCTTCCTTCCGGAAGCATGATCTCGCCTGTTATGTCGAGGGTTCTGATGTAGAACTGAGGACGATACTTGTTATGGAATGGAGTATGGCGTCCGCCTTCTTCTTTTTTCAGAACGTAAATTTCAGTTTTGAACTTGGTATGAGGTGTGATGGTTCCCGGTTTTGCAAGGACATGTCCTCTCTTGATTTCTTTCTTGTCAACGCCTCTGAGAAGAAGTCCGACATTGTCGCCTGCTTCACCCCTGTCGAGAATTTTGCGGAACATTTCAACACCTGTGCAAACTGTTTTGCGTTTTTCAGAACCGAGCCCCACTATTTCAAGTTCATCACCTGTATGAACAACACCAGTTTCGATACGTCCGGTAGCAACTGTACCGCGTCCGGTGATCGAGAAGATATCCTCGACGGGCATCAGGAAAGGCTTCTGGTTGTCGCGCGGAGGGACGGGGATAAATGCATCGACTGCATCCATGAGTTCCATCACTTTGTCTTCCCATACTTTTTCGCCGTTCATTGCCCCGAGAGCCGAACCGCGAATAACCGGTGCATTGTCACCATCGAACTTGTAGAAATTCAGCAGGTCGCGGACTTCCATTTCAACAAGGTCGAGAAGTTCTTCGTCGTCAACCATATCGACTTTGTTCATAAATACCAGCACCTGTGGTACGTTAACCTGGCGGGCAAGAAGAATATGCTCACGAGTCTGCGGCATTGGGCCGTCGGTTGCTGCAACAACAAGAATAGCTCCGTCCATCTGGGCAGCTCCGGTAACCATGTTCTTAATATAGTCGGCATGACCGGGGCAGTCCACGTGTGCATAATGGCGTGTTGCTGTCTGGTATTCAACGTGAGAAGTATTGATAGTAATACCCCTTTCCTTTTCTTCGGGAGCATTATCAATTGAATCAAAATCCCTTATTTCAGAGAGACCTCTTTTAGAAAGCACCATGGTGATTGCTGCTGTCAGGGTGGTCTTACCATGGTCAATATGACCTATAGTACCTATGTTCACGTGCGGTTTCGACCTGTCAAATTTTTCTTTTGCCATAACTCCAAGCTTATTAAATTTAAGTTTATTATATCAGTTTTTTTACATCTTTTGTTTTCATTGAGCCGGAGGGGGGAATTGAACCCCCGACCCCTTCCTTACCAAGGAAGTGCTCTACCCCTGAGCTACTCTGGCCTCAAAAAAGTGAGCGGGAGACGGAGCTCGAATCCGCGACCCTTAGCTTGGAAGGCTAATGCTCTACCAACTGAGCTACTCCCGCTTAATATCATCCATAGAGTTCCGTACCGGGGCAAGAGCATCAGCCATTGATACGGGATTCCCTGTTTACGTGGGGAGAGCAGGATTCGAACCTACGAAGGCATTTGCCAGCAGATTTACAGTCTGCCCCAGTTGACCGCTTTGGTATCTCCCCATTAAACAGAGTTGTTCTCCTAAGATATACAAATGCAACTCTCTCAAGAGCCGATGAAGGGATTCGAAC
>JAAYQC010000150.1 GCA_012519515.1 Bacteroidales bacterium
CATGGCCGCAAAGAGCAAAACCTTATTTTGTTGAATAATTAATCCATATTCATGGATTATCATTTTGATCTCAAATTGTAACAAGTAATTAAACAAATACCTATATTTGTTGTATTGTTTAGTTCCTGTTATTTAGGTTACCCAAGAAATAACATTTTTATTTTTTTATATAGTTATAGATGAATTAACTAAAATCATATGAAAAAGTTGATATTGATTCTATTAATTCCTTTTATATCCCACGTTTTCCTACTCGCGCAAACCGGGAATGGAACAATAGGCAATCCTTATACAGGCACAATATCCGGTACCCTGACTTGGTATGCGGATAATTATCCCAATGGTATAATCTATGCCCAAAATATTACAATAGCTTCCGGAGCTTCGCTTACAATCTCGCCCGGTCAGTATAACGGATGTCATTTACAGTTCGCTCATGCTACAACACTCACCATTAATTCAGGTGGGTCGTTTACAATTAATCCTCAAACCAGTGTCACGGTTGACAACATCGTAAATAACGGCTCATTAACATTGGAATCCTATCCCAATGAATCAGGTGTTGCATCATTATATCACAGTAATTACAGTGGTGCAGGCACAACTGTAACCAGGCTCTATCTTTCCGGTGGTACTACTGCTGAGGGAAACTACAAATGGCATTATATTTCTGTTCCTGTCAACAATGTCAGTGCTACATCATTTTCAACTTTGGATCTTGCACAATACATAGAAAACCTTGTAGTTAACGAAGAAAATGAATCCGGGTGGGTCGCATATGACGGGTATAGGTATTCGACTGAATTAATCACTGGACCAACTTTCAGCACTCTTGAATTAGGTAAAGGATATAATTACTATTCTGCGAGTGGATCAACATTTTCCTTATCCGGAAACCTGAATATTCAGGGCATTGAGGTTCCTGTTACATGTGGCACCGGATACCCGAATTCTCAAGGTTTTAACCTGCTGGGCAATCCTTTTGCATCATGTATCGACTGGGATTATATTATTGCCAATCACACTCCAACTTCCGTTAATAATGCAGTTTATTTTACTGTAAACGGTAAGGTCGCTGCTTATGTAGGAGGTATTGGTATTGACGGAGGTACAGGTACAATACCCCCTTTGCAGGGATTCTTTGTACATACCACTGCCAACTCAGACGTGTATATGCCGCCAGAAGCCCGAACGCATAATCTGGATCAATACAGGTACAAAAAGGGTACAAAAGAAACAACAGAAAAAAAGGACACTGTTTCATTTGTCAGAATTCAACTTAAGAATTCGATTGACAGCACGGATCTTGTTGTTAGGTTTAGCAAAAATGCTTCTCCGGTTTACGATAAGGAACTTGATGCTTATAAGTTCAGCAAAAATGCCGGTGATATAAATATTTGGTCAACAATTGACGACATAGACTATTCAATTAATGCTATTCCTTTTCCTGAATCAAAGGTTGATGTAGCTTTGGGAATAAAAGTTGTTAAAGGAGGTACTTATAAATTGTGCTCAAATGAGTTAAAGCGACTCGATAATTATTCTATAACTCTCAGAGATCTCTCGACAAACACAAGCATTGACCTGAAAAAGGGTGAAATATTTACTTTCGAAGCGCCAGCAGGAATTACTGAAAACAGATTCATCCTTTCCATTGCAAATCAGACAACAGATATTCCTGTTATTACAACAAACAAAAGAAAATTCCATATTTATGCTTCATACGGCAGTCTGAATATATTAAGCCTGTCGGATGAATATGGCAATCTCCCCTGTTCCGTTACAGTATATGAGCTAACAGGGAGAAAAATCTTTCAGGTAAATAATCTTGAATGGAATGGGAATGGTGATCTGAAGCAATTTGCAGTTGATCCGGCTGAAAATGGACTCTTAATTGTCGAAGTCAGGGCAGGCAACAAAAAGTATGTAGAAAAAATAAAATTCAACAGATAGTTCTTTTTTTGTTAATATTGAAAAAGGTGGTATTTATGCCACCTTTTTTATTAATAGTCACGTTTTTATCAGACGATGAAAGAGCTTATATCTTAAGTTCAGATACAAGCAAAAACAAAAACCGTTATAACAATTAATATCCAAATGGAGTTATAATTAAATTGCGGTGTTCATTAATTCTTTCAAAAGCGCTTAGTATTATAATGAAAATCGATCTCATAGCCGGTGCCCGGCCAAACTTCATGAAGATAGCCCCGATTATCGAAGCTATAAAACTGGCTCAGGACAAGGGCAAAAACATTTCATACCGGCTCATTCATACCGGTCAGCATTACGATGCCAATATGAGCGGAAGCTTCTTCGACCAGCTGGGTATCCCCCACCCCGACGTGAATTTCAATGCCGGCGGCGGTTCCCAGGCTGAACAAACTGCCGCTATCATGATAGCCTATGAAAAACTGCTGCTTACTGATAAACCAGACCTCTGTATCGTAGTAGGTGACGTCACATCAACAATGGCCTGCTCAATATCCGCACGGAAAATGCTGGTCCCGGTAGCACATGTGGAAGCAGGAATACGATCGGGCGACTGGTCCATGCCAGAGGAAATTAACCGCGTAGTTACCGACAGCATTACAAACTACTTCTTCACAACAACAAGAACAGCAACCGATAACCTCATAAGGAGCGGCGCGAAGAGGGAAAATGTTTTCTTCGTCGGTAACACCATGATCGACACTCTGCTTAAACACCGCCACAGATTCATTAAACCTGCAATCTGGGATTCAGCCGGACTTCAAACAGGTTATTACATTGTTATAACACTCCACCGCCCTGCAAATGTCGACGATACAAAGAATCTCGAAATCCTTGTTA
>JAAYQC010000151.1 GCA_012519515.1 Bacteroidales bacterium
ACACTGAACAAGGTTGATGAGATAACTGTTTCTTCAAATGGCGCCTTCAGTGGCGGACGCCGTCATGTTGCCGCTGAATTCGTTCATACACCAATAACAGTCGACGGTCTGGTGTTTACTCCTGAGGTAAGGATAATATGCGGCTTTTCAGGCATTGTATCCGGAGCCGTCACATCAGGAGTGAGACAGGACAGGGTCATTACTTCTGAACTCCACTATGATAATTCAGAATGGTCGGCAATTCCTCCTGTTGCTTCCGGAGTATTTGATTTTTCCGCACCCAGTATCTCGGAGAACTCTGATCTGAAGGTTTATTCGGGACCTGAGATCACGATCAATCTTTTTGGTAAACCCCTGGAGATAGTGGAAGCTACCGGTTATTATCTCCTTGAAGCCAGAAAATCAGCATCACCCATGTGGAGGCTGCTTATTGGCAGTGAAGGACATAACTCCATGGAATCCTTGTTTCTGGGATTGGATGAGGATTATTCATCTGAGATTGAAATCGCAGAGGAGGAGATTGCCAATGCTGATGACGTGAAATAATCCGGATCGTGCAGTTTATATTTTGATGATCAGAGTTTGATCAGCTGTAATGTCTTATGGCCATCTTCGCCAGATATGAGCATCAGGTACTGTCCGGAGGGCACGGTTGCCAGATCAAGTTCTATTGTCTGATCAGCCTGAATGTCATAATACTCTTCAGTTTTTACCAGGATTCCCTGAAAACTCATTATTGATATCCTTATTTTGCCCTTGTGTTCTTCTGCAAACCGCAGCAGAGTCTTGTCGCCGGCGGGATTAGGGTATAATTCTGTTTTCCCGAAACCGCTAAGACTAATTTGGGACACCCTGGCTCTCTGCCTTATAATAATCCGCATCTGAGCGCCCATGGCTGTAGTGACATGAAGCGGATCTTCCTTATCGACAACAGAAATATTGTCCATATAATTTAATCTCAGGCGGGTGTCGCTTTCCTTTACCGCACTGAACCATAGTGAGTTTTCTGCAACTGTCCAATCCGCGTTGGCACTCACCGTTATTACAAGTGATCCGCCATCGGAATTTTCAAGGTCTAGAACATCGTTGTTGTTCAGGGCTGTTCCTGATGGTCCGGTAAGGGAAAGCAGCCTGGGTATCTGGCTGAAATTAGCCCGTAGGTTTCTGTTTTCCGTTACCGTGAAAACATAGTTGGCTGTTCTCGAAACTTCCGTACCGTTTTCAGTCCAGTTAGTGAACTGATAGCCTGATGCCGGTGTAGCTCTTACAGTCACTGAGGCTCCGTGGTTAAATGATCCGCCACCGCTTGCAGTTCCTGTTCCTGCCGGGTTTACGGAAGTGGTGATTGTATAGCTGGCTACGGCAAAATTGGCAACCAGTGTCGTGTTTCCTGTGACGGTAAATGAATAATTGGCTGATGTCGAGACGATTGCACCGTTCCTGGTCCAGTTGACAAAGCGGTATCCTGTTGCCGGTGTAGCAATTATATTTGCTGTTGATCCTGATCCGTATGGTCCTGCTCCATTTGTAGTTCCTCCGGATGTCGGTGAAGAGGTAATAGAAACGTTGTAAACTATCTGGCTGAAATTGGCAACGAGAGTTCTGTCAGCAGTAACCGTGAATGTATAGCTGGGGTTTGCTGAGACGAAAGATCCACCTTCAGTCCAGTTGACAAACGAATATCCTGATGATGGGTTAGCACTAACTGTTGCCTGTGATCCGTGGGTAAAGTCTCCGCCTCCAGTTGCAGTTCCGCCTGAAGTTGGACTGTTTGAAACACTGACCCTATATGAGTTCAGGCTGTAGTTTGCCTGAAAGCTCCTGTTTGAGTTTACCGTGAATGTATAGCTGGGGTTTGTTGAGACAAAAGATCCGCCTTCAGTCCAGTTGACAAACGAATATCCTGCTGAGGGGCTGGCGCTAATTGTTGCCTGTGACCCATGGGTATAGTTTCCGCCTCCTGTTGCCGTACCGCCGGAGGTTGGACTGTTTGAAACATTGACCGTATAAGTGTTCTGGCTGAAGTTTGCCTGAAAGTTCCTGTTCGAGTTTACTGTGAATGTATAGGTAGCGTTTGTTGAGATAATTGATCCACCTTCAGTCCAGTTGACAAACGCGTATCCTGCTGCCGGGCTGGCAGTAATTGTTGCCTGTGCCCCGTGGGCAAATGTTCCTCCTCCCGTTGCCGTGCCGCCGGAAGATGGACTGTTTGAAACACTTACGGTATATGTGTTCTGGCTGTAGTTTGCCTGGAAGCTCCTGTTTGAATTTACCGTGAATGTATAGCTGGCATTTGTTGAGATAACTGATCCACCTTCAGTCCAGTTGACAAACGCGTATCCTGCTGCCGGGCTGGCTGTAATTGTTGCCTGTTCCCCGTGGTTATAGTTTCCTCCTCCTGTTACCGTGCCTCCGGAAGATGGGTTGTTTGAAACACTTACGGTATATGTGTTCTGGCTGTAGTTTGCCTGGAAGCTCCTGTTTGAATTTACCGTGAATGTATAGGTAGCGTTTGTTGAGATAACTGCTCCACCTTCAGTCCAGTTGACAAACGAATATCCTGCTGAGGGGCTGGCTGTAATTGTTACCTGTTCCCCGTGGTCATAAGTTCCTCCTCCTGTTACCGATCCGCCTTCCTCCGGACTGCTCGACACGGAAATGCTGTATTGAAGGAGGCTGAAATTGGCAACAAGCGCTCTGTCTGCCTCGATTGTGAAAGTATAGCTTGCAGTTGCCGAAACCTGCACGCCGGATTCAGTCCAGTTTACAAACTGGTAGCCAGCAGCCGGACTGGCAGAAACAGTGACTTCCGTACCTGTGGCAAATGTTCCTCCTCCGCTTGTTGTTCCGGCATCCGCGGGACTTACGGAAAGAGTGACTGTATGATCCTGTGCCTGCAAACCCAGAAAAGCAGAAGCAAGCAGCAATACAACAAGTAATCTTCTCATTTCAATTCATGCATATGACCTTTGCATAAAGGCTGATAAAACTTTTATAAAGTTAGTATTTACAAGCTGATTTACCAATGATTTTTGATAAACTTTTCAGGACTATTGAAGATTTTGGTAATTTATTGACTGGCGCTGAATTTTTTGATGAACAAGTTATTACAAGGATCATTCGGAAAGGCTCTTCATGTGGGTCGGCTCAGGCAGGCAGGCTGATTTTGCTTCGGATGGCAATTATTCAACGGATGGCAATTGTTCAATATGTTGATCCGGCTTACAAAAGAACCGAAAAAATCATATTAATAAAAAGAAGCGTTAATTTTGGGTTTCTATGGAATTCAAACTTGTTTCTGATTTTCAGCCGACGGGAGACCAGCCGGAGGCGATATCCCAGCTTGTGCAGGGTCTTGAAAAGGGTATGCCTTATCAGACGCTGTTGGGGGTTACAGGTTCAGGCAAGACTTTCACCATTGCCAACGTCATAGAAAAAGTTCAGCGGCCTGCACTGGTGTTAAGCCACAATAAGACCCTTGCAGCACAGCTTTATGGTGAGTTCCGGCAGTTTTTTCCTGAGAACCGGGTTGAATACTTCGTGTCATATTACGATTACTACCAGCCTGAAGCCTATATTCCTGTCACCGACACCTATATTGAGAAGGATCTTTCTATTAACGAGGAAATAGAGAAGCTGAGGCTAAGTGCTACTTCAGCCCTTCTGTCGGGAAGGAAGGATGTCATTGTAGTGTCGTCAGTATCCTGTATTTACGGTATTGGAAATCCTGAGGATTTCCATTCAAACACTGTTTATATCAGAGCCGGGCAGAACATTGCCAGGAACCTGTTTCTCCGGAAGCTGGTTGACAGTCTATATTCTAGAAATGAACTTGAATTCAGGAACGGGACTTTCAGGGTAAGGGGGGATACCATCGATATCTTGCCTGCCTATGCCGACACCGCGGTAAGAGTGGTGTTTTTCGGGGACCAGATAGAGGAGATATCCCTGTTTGATCCCGTAAGCGGCAACCGTTTGGAAACTGTTAATGAATACATAGTTTACCCTGCAAATATTTTTGTGACCACGCGCGAGAGAATAAACCAGGCCATCAGTCTGATACAGGATGATATGTTGAGACAGGTAAGCCATTTCAGGGATACCGGCAAGCCTGAAGAAGCCAAACGGCTTGAACAGAGGGTTTCATATGATCTTGAGATGATAAAGGAACTTGGCTACTGCAGCGGTATTGAGAATTACTCGCGGTATTTTGACGGACGAGCTCCGGGAACCCGCCCGTTCTGCCTGCTTGATTATTTCCCGGATGATTTTATAACTATTATTGATGAGAGCCATGTAAGCGTTCCGCAAATCAGGGCCATGTACGGCGGCGATCATTCGCGGAAGCAGACGCTGGTTGAGTATGGCTTCAGACTGCCAGCAGCCCTTGACAACAGGCCGATGCGGATAGAGGAATTTGAGGCCCTGACCGGACAGACGATTTTTGTCAGTGCCACCCCGGCCGATTATGAGCTTGAAAAAAGTGAGGGAGTTTTTGTAGATCAGGTAATAAGGCCGACCGGATTGCTTGATCCGCCGATAGAGGTAAGGCCAAGCATGAACCAGATCGACGATCTGATGGGGGAGATCAGGACCAGGGCCAAAGCCGGGGAAAGAACTCTTGTAACAACCATTACCAAGAGAATGGCTGAGGAACTCTCGGCCTATCTTCTAAGATATGATATCAAATGCCGCTACATCCATTCTGACATTGAAACCCTGGAGAGGATAGACATAATGGAAGGATTGCGTTCCGGTGACTTTGACGTGCTCGTGGGAGTCAATCTCCTGAGGGAGGGTCTCGATCTTCCGGAGGTATCCCTGGTGGCCATTCTTGATGCTGACAAGGAAGGATTTCTCAGATCCGCCCGTTCGCTTACCCAGACGGCAGGACGTGCTGCAAGGAATCTTAACGGAAAGGTTATTATGTATGCCGACATAGTAACCGGAAGCATGAAGGAAACTATCAATGAGACCAACAGGCGAAGGGAGAAGCAGCTAAGGTACAACGAAAAGATGGGAATTACTCCTTCTCAGATAGTCAAGAAAACAGGGACAATTCTCAGTGGTTTAAGCAGGAAGGGAGTGAGTGTGAAATCCTATATTGAACCGGAAAAACCTGATATAGCAGCCGATCCGGTTGTGAAATATATGGACAAAGCTGCTCTGGAGAAAGCAATAGAAAAAAGCAGAAAGAGCATGGAGAAAGCTGCTTCCGAACTTGATTTCATTGAAGCAGCACGTCTCAGGGATGAAGTATCAGCCCTTCAGGCCTTACTGAGAAGCAAATCCTGATTGCACCCGATTTTTACCTGGTAGCTGTCCAGTCCCAGGTTTTTCCTTCAGCGGTGTTTGATGCTGTTCCCCTGATCGTCCTGTCACTGACAACCCCGGTATAGACGTCATTGTTAATCCTGAAGCTAAGTTTATTTCCCTCAAGTCGTCCGTCGGTAACCGACTGCGATCTGATTCCGGTTTTGAAGCTTCCCCTGACGAACTGAAATTCCTGGGTCAGTTCAAGTTCCCCGTCACCCATCTTCCATTTGCCACCGACTTTTGCCGGTACTATCCACAGATAGGCGGTGTTCCAGCTGTTCCAGTTTTCTTCGGTAGTAACTTCCTGATCGGCTTCCCATTCACCCATTGTGAATGTGTTTGACACTATGCGGGTTCCCGGTTTGAGGTCCAGTATCCTGGGGCGGAGTTTCAGGTTAATTTCCGGAAGTAAGAACATTGTTATAACGGTTGCTTTTGAAAGGTCAGTCTCATACAGGTCGGCCTGAATGAATTCTGCCTTGTTGCCGACACCCTCTTTCAGTGCATTTTCCTTTGAAAGGGCTACCATGTCGGGATTGTATTCAATACCGGTCGCTTTTGCTCCTATTTTGGCCGCGGAAATAACCGTTCTGCCGTCACCCGAACCCAGGTCGATGACATAGTCGGCAGGAGTAACTTTCGCAACTTCAAGCATCTTGTTCACAAGTTCCTGCGGTGTGGGAACCCAGACTACATCCTTACCCTGCTGGCCCACTTCGGGCACATAATTATTGACGGAGGCTTTTTCCTGGGCTTGAAGGGTCAGCAATGAAGAGGAGACTATTAATGCCACAAGGGCTGATATAAAGTATCTGAAAGTTTTCATCATATTTTATTTATTTTGTTTTTTGAGGGATTAAATGTAAGTGAAAAATCCCGATTGACACACAAACGAATAAGAATCCATAAAGGTTTTCAGGAGAATTTTAGAAAAATTAACTAAATGCTGATCATCTCCCTTACATAGTTTGCTATTGCAAGACATGATGTCAGACCGGGCGATTCAATACCGATCAGGTTTATGAAGCCGGGCGTTCCCCTGTGCGACTCTTCCCGGATATAGAAATCTCTTGCCGGTTCTCCCCGTCTCTGTATTTTGGGTCTTATTCCGGTCATTTCGGGCGACAGGTCATCATATTCCAGAAAGGGCAGGAATTTTCTTACCGACCTGAAAAATTCATTCTGCTTTGAAGCCGTGACTTTGTAATCGAATACATTGGAGCTGAGCCAGCTTACATCCGGTCCGAGTTTGACTCCTCCCTTCATGTCGATCGTCACATGAATTCCAATTCCTTCAAGATTATGGGCCGGAACCGGATACACCAGACGGTTTATAAGCCGGTTCTTCGGTGGATTCAATCTGAAATATTCACCTTTGCAGAAGTTGATTCGCAATTTTTCATCAGCCAGGCCGGCCATCTCAGATATCAGGTCGGAAGCCAGTCCTGCCGAGTTAATGACCATCCTGGAAGTAAAGGTGAAGGATGACTTATCGGAGTCAGTGATAGTGATTTCATATCCTCCGGCAATCTTTCTTATTCCGGTAACTTCGCTGTCGTAGGCGATCAGTCCTCCGTTAAGAATGATTCCTGTCTCGAGGCTCTTCATCAGGGAGTGAGTGTCGACAATACCTGTTGAAGGAGACCAGACAGCCTTTAGTGCAAAAACCGAAGGTTCAAGTTCGGCGATCCTGTCCTTGTCAATCAGTTCCAGATCATTCACACCATTTCCGGCTGCAGTATCCAGTATGTCCTCAATGATTCTGATCTCATCTTCCGTAGTTGCCACAATGATCTTTCCGCATTTTTTGAATGGGATTTCATGTTTCCTGCAATAATCGTACATCATCCGTTTTCCTTCAAGGCACAGTTTCGATTTGAGGCTGCCTTTCGGATAGTAGATTCCTGCATGTATCACTTCGCTGTTCCTGCTGCTGGTCTCCTGTCCGAATGTCCTGTGCTTCTCCGCCAGGTAAACATCGCCAAATTCCCTGCTTAGCCTTTCGGCAATAGCAAGGCCTGCAACACCGGCTCCAATTATGGTTATTTGCGCATCCATGCAGATAACTGCTGGTTTTAATGCACAAATCTAGTCATTAGATATCCTTCCGTTTGTATCATGCCGGAATACTTTTCGGATTTGTTTAAAAAATGATTTTCGCTTCAAATTTCCACAGATAATTTCGATACTATCTCCTGTGACGATTTGCCCAGAAGCAGTTCTATCTTTCCGTTTTCGAGTTGCCATTGTCCGGTATCTATGTTCCAGTAACGCAGATCTTCAACGGGAATCTCCAGGGTCACGCTTACCGTTTCACCTGCACCAACTGTCACCCTTTTAAAAGCCTTCAGTTCTTTTTCAGGCCATTCAACTGTAGCTTCAACACGGCTCACGTATAGCTGGGCCACTTCGTCGGCCTCCATATCGCCAGTGTTGCTTATGTTAAAGCTAACTTTGATGATATCCTTTGATCCGTATTTTTTCTTATTGGTCTTCATGTCGCTATAGTTGAAATCCACGTACGACAGACCATAGCCGAAAGGGTACATCACCGGTAATTCTTTGGCGTCGAACCAGCGGTATCCCACAAGCAGACCTTCAGAATAAAGGGCGTTAGGACTAAATTGCGGACGCCTCATTTGCGGTATTTGGGTTGGCGGCGGGGGAGGGGCGGTGGTGTTGCCGGCCGGTTTTACCAAACGGTCCGTCGGCATATCTAATTTCGGGAATTCCAAGACGCGGAATACCTTCTGATGACATGATGGTTTTGCTGTGAAGCATTTCTACTTTTTCTTCAAGGGTCATCCCTTCGATGATTTCGTTGATTTCCTTGTCATGAATGGTAAGGGCATCCTGAGGGGATTTCGGTGTACAACTCAGGATTATACCCAGATTCACAGCTATGATTGCCGTGAAAAACAAAAGCTTTCTAAAGTTCATTGATAGTATAGGTTAAGAAAATATAACAAGTATTATAGTAATTATGTTTTGATATTCAATACAATATATAATAAAATCGTATCAATTTATGATTTATGTAATAAACAACCGTATATAACAATTGAGTCAATCAACCTGATTGATTTATAAACTTAAATGTACATGAATAATATCGATTGACCCACAAAGGAATATAAATCCGGAAAGATTTTCAGGAGAAATTTTGAAATATAAACAGCCACATGTATTGCCTGATTTGAAGAAGAATACAGAAGTCATATACACATGGCGGGTATTAATATTGATGAAAGGTATTTCCCAAAGAAGTCACGCTCTCCGCTAAAACGGGGCACGCTCCCCGCTAAAGCGGGGCAGGCTCTTCGGAGCTTAACGATCGTGGGGGTGCCGTACCTCCGGTTTCACCGGAGGTTATTAAGATTCTTCTCTTTCAGAGAAGCTGCCGGTTGATGGATGCTCCTTCGGAGCATATCATATCCAGATGATTTTGTAATGAGAGTATGATACAGTAATCCTTATGTTATG
>JAAYQC010000152.1 GCA_012519515.1 Bacteroidales bacterium
AAATGGGACCTGCTTGAAAAGGACAACAAAACTGCCAGGGCTGTGGAAAAGGAGATAAGGTCGAAGACGGAACCATTCACCGACTACCCTATCTTGTTCATTTCAGCTACAAACAAGCAGAGAATCCACAGGATACTCAATGAAATAGACAGGGTCAACAACAACAGAAAAAGGAAAATACCCACATCCGAAATGAATGAGGTATTCCTCAGGATAGTGAACGACTACCCGCCTCCGGCAACGGGCGGCCGACATATCAGGATCAAGTATGTAACACAGCTGCCCGTGTATACTCCCGCTTTTGCATTTTTCTGTAATTACCCTTCCGGTATCAGGAACCCCTACAAGCGGTTTATTGAAAACAGGATAAGGGAGAAATATGACTTCAGCGGAGTGCCCATCAGGATATATTTCAGAAAAAAATAGCTTACTTTGGTGTGATTTTTGTACTTTATGAGGTGTTTTCAAGTAAATATGATGTTCAGATCCATCACGGCCGCCATACTGATCCAACTGGTTTTCCTTACATCGTGCGGAAAGATCGAGAGTCTCCCGCCCGAACCATATATCAAATATACAAACTTCACAGTTTTTGAATCGGTCGATTCGCTTGGCAATGATGTTATGGTCGGACGCCTGAACTTTTATTTCGAGGACGGAGACGGAGACCTCGGGCTCAATGCCCCGGAAGGCACTGAAAACGGTGAAGAGATAAACCTTTTTATCGAACTCTTCAGGATGGAGGACGGTAAACTTGTTCCGGCTCCCGATAACGATCCCTTCAGAGTTGAAGGCTTCAGAATCCCATACATGGAAAGGCTGGGAAGAAACAAAATACTGAGAGGTGACATTAGTGTCGATTTCAGTTACCTGATTTACTCCGAAGAAGACTCGATCTCATATGATTTCTATGTCCGCGACAGAAAGGGAAACCTAAGCAACACCGAATCCACTTCCATCATACCGCTCTTTTATCCCGGCGTCTACACCGATAGCAGGCCTAAACCCTGATTCCCGAACAGGATGGCGTCAACTTGCTCGGGAGCACTTCTCCACTCAGAAAGACATGGTCTTGCAGTCTTGCGGTCTTGCGGTCTTGCGTCATTTGCTAATTGCTAATTGTAAATTGCTAATTGCTTACACATCGCCTATAATACATAATACATCCCTTCGCCGATAGCAGGCCTAAACCCTGATTCCCATGAACAGGATGTCATCAACCTGCTCGTGATCACCTTTCCATTCAGCAAAATACTTCTCCAGGGCTTCTCCCTGATCCTTGATATCCAAACTGTAAGTATCTTCTATGAACGACCTCAGACGGGCGATCTTCATTTTCTTACCTTCAGGACCTCCAAACTGATCGGGCAGACCGTCGGTGAAAAGGTAGATGGAATCACCCTCGCTCAGATAGTATTCCTGATCGTCGAAGTATTTTTCTGCAACCATCTGTCCTCCGACAGAAGCCCTGTTACCCTTTATATAATAGGATTCTCCCCCGATGACGATGAGTACAGGCCTCATTGCAGAAGCAAACCTTACGTGCCTGTTGTTCATGGTAAATTCGCAGACCACTATATCCATACCGTCATTTGAGACTCCCATTTCGAGGTTCTGGTTGAGAGTCGAGAATACCTGCTTGTCGAGTATGGACAGTATCTCCGACGGTTTGCTTATACGCTGCCTGCTCACAATATCCTGAAGAAGGGTGGAACCTATCATCGACATGAATGCTCCCGGCACTCCATGCCCCGTTGAATCGGCGCATACAAGGATGAAATGGTCATCACTCAGCTGATCGAACCAGTAAAAGTCGCCGCTCACTATGTCGCGCGGGTAGAAAAGCACGAAAGCATCCCCGAAATGTTTCTTAAGACGCTTCAGATCAGGAAGTATGCTCGACTGTATTCTCTTTGCATAGTTGATGCTGTCGGTTATTTCAAGGTTCTGTGCTTCAAGCTCCGACTTCTGCTTAATAACAACCTCCGTCCTGGCAGCCAGTTCCGATTCGAGGTATTCCTGAAGCTTGCGGTGAGCTTTCTCCCTCTCGTGTATTATGAGTACAACCACCCCGGCCGTCAGGCACAGCATCGACAGCAGGAACCACCACGACCGCCACACGGGCTTCTTGATGTTGATGGTGAAAACCAGGGGTTTATCCTGGGTGATACCATCCTCGTTCACCGATAAAAGATTGAATTTATACTTCCCGTCGCGAAGGTTGTAGACCGTTTCGCGCGAAGACGAGGGCTCTGTCCAGTCATCGTCGTAGTTCTCGAGCATGGTGCTGTAAAACACTTTCTCAGGCTCACTGAAATCTATCCCGGTATAGCTAACCTTTATAACATAGCGTTTCTTGTAGGGAAGGGAATATGACTCCCTGAAGGGATAAACCACATCATTTATGGTAACCGAGTTTATGTTATTCCGCGGAGCCAGATCCGATCTCCTGTCCTTTTCCCTGTCGTAGACAATCACTCCCCGCGTCGTGCCGATCAGGATTTTACCATCGGGCGATTCATAAATGGCTCCCTCGTTGCAGGTCGCGCCGTTTGCAAAGCTGGTGCTGATCACTTTTGTCCTTCCGCTTCTCGGGTTATACCTCGAAATACCCTGTTGATGGCTTATCCAGATTTCGTCCTTACTGTCGGCAAGGATGGCATAAGCATAGTTTGACATGAGTCCGCCCGCGGTGGTCATGGACTTTATTGAATCGGCATAGAATTCAAACACCCCGTTGCCTTCGGTTGCCACCCATACAGCCCCGCGGCTGTCGCGGTCCATAGCAAGAGCCTTGTTGAGAATGGTACCGTACATTAACAATTCGGATTTTATTATCCCCGAATCGGGATCAATCCTGTCGAGCCTGTTGCTGTTGGTTGCCACAAAGCCGCTGCCGTCTTCCAGAAGAAGGGTCTGATTTATGTAGTTGTGGGCAAGACCTGTGTTCATCACGTAACTCTCCCTGAGAGCCGCCGTCTGCCGCGATATAATATACACTCCGTTGACGGTCGAGAGCCAAATGTTGTCGCCGAACATCCTGATATCCGTAATATTGTCGGCTCCCATACCACCTGAGCGGTAAAAGCTTGTTATTCCGCTCCCGGGGCTTTTCACGAAAAGTCCATCTCCCTTTGTGCCTATCCAGATATTATTTTCATTGTCGATATAATACGACCTGGCTTCAATCCGGCCTCCCCGATACAAAAGAGGAGTAAATGACACTGCCTTCCGCCCGTCAAGACTGTAAGTATAGTAACCTGAAGAAGTCCCGAAAATATAATCCTCGCCCAGATTTCCTATAAAAATAATACTGGCGGGCATATTACTGCCTCCCGGAACATGGAACTCGAATGAATCGGAAGTCATGATGGAAAGACCGTTGCCGTTAAAGCCGAACCAGATATTCTCTTCCGAGTCTTCAAAGGCAGTCATCACGTATTCTCCCTCAAGCCCTGCCGACTTATCCAGGAAACGCAGGGAAACAATTGAATTGCCATCTGCATTCAGCTTTATCCTGGCTGCACCATAACCGGAAGTGGAAATCCAGAAATTGTTATGTGAGTCCCGCATCACTGACTTTACCGGAAGCGATTCAGGCAACTCCGATCCTCCGAAACGCGACAGGGTTCCCGTTTCGCCCGAATGCCGGTAGTGATACAGGCCGTTGCCATCGGTTCCCACCATGAAATCTTTCCCGTCTTTTACCGGCGTTATGGACATTACCCTCGAATAGTCAAATCCTTCAATCGTATTTTTTATGACCAGTGTATTGCCTTCTATCCTGCACACAAGCATGTTTTCCTGTGTCCCGATCAGAAGCTCGCCCGAAGAGGCAATAGCAGCTGAAAACATTGCAGGATCAGCTTCCGACTCTATCATCCTGCCTTCACCGGGATTATCAGGATCTACCACAAAAAGCGGCATTCTCTGAGATATAACATATATTGCGCCGTCGCTGCCTTCCAGTAGCGAACTTATACCCGATCCTGATGAGCCGGGCAGCACAGTTTCCTGAAGCTCATTACCGGAAGCATGAAAAAGTGTTCCGTCGTTACAGCCAAACCACAGAATTCCCCTGCTGTCCCTCATCGAAACCGTGGGGTAACGAAGGTCTGAAGAATCCCGGAAACTAAGCCTGAAAAAGCTGAAACCGTCAAAACGGGCAAGTCCATCGGAGGTCCCGACCCACAGGTAGCCATTGTTATCCTGAACAAGGGTGTAAACAACCTCGCTGGGCAAGTCATTTTCAATTCCGTAATTCCTGAATCTGTAAACCTGTCCGGATGCGATTTCCGAAAACAACAACAGGCATACCAGCACGCCAAACCTGATTCTATGAATAAACATAATATGAGTTTTACCTATTTGGTTTTTTTCCTTACCGAAATCACCGGCTGATAAACCGGCACACCGCCTATTGGCGAACTGAAGAACTGAAGGGCATCGCCACGCTGGTTCTCGAGCGCGATAACCACATTGTTGTTCCTCACCAAAAACTCCTTCTTCTTGTGAAACTGAAAATCAAGTGATTTCCCGATCTCAGCCGCTTCAATGGGAATTACCGACTCCACAGTATCATTTTCATTCGAAACGGGGACGGGCAAGCCCTGCTTGTAAGTCGATACCACGAGAATGATGCCGTCATCATCCCAGTCGAAATTCCTCTGCTTTATGGAGACAATACCCGTGTCGACATAGGGATAGATATGCGAGATGCTCTTGTTGTCATTCCACATCCTGAAGGTGTACTCGTATGTGAAGGCATTGGCGCCCTCAATGGGTATATCATTGTTCTTGTCGCTGCTCAGGAAGTACCTGTAAAGGTTACCGTCGTCACCGCTTATTCCTTCACAAACTATCTTGAAGATATAGCTTCTCCACTTTTCATTGTAGTCCCCTTCGGTAGGATTAAAGGGCCCGAATGCATAATAGCGGTTGTCGTATGTCGGTTCGTTGCCGAAAACCTTCGAGGCAAGGAGATTGCCCTGCTTGTAATTGTCAGTGTCTTTCAATCCCCTCGACTCTACATTCTTGTCGGGATCAACACCCTTTCCTCCATACACCGAAAACAAAGTCTTTGTATCAAACACTCCCTGGATCTCGTCATGCTGCCCTCCGCAGTCGGGATCGAATACCTTTATGTAAAACTGCCTGTTAAAATCTTTGGGTATGGTAAAGAAGAAAATAGAAACGAAGTCGTCATCACCCCAGGAAGTTTCACCAAACTTACCGAAGGTGACCAGGAAAGGAATGTTTTCATCCTTTCCGGGAACTGCCTGACCATGAACCAACCCAGGAGAGAAAGCCATGGCAAGCATTAATAAAGCAATCAACTTTTTAACTCTACTCCCTAATTTCATTTATTATATATGGCGTTTATAACAGTTATTCTTTTTTTCTTATCGTTATGCTCCTTGTCACACATGCTTCGCGCACCATTCCGCCCTCTCCGGCCTTTGTGGAAACTATCCGCTGAACGTTGTATGTTCCCGGCCTTGTGAATGTCTTCATAACATTCCTTCCCATCCCGATGGTCTCATCATCAAAACTCCAGTAATACTGTGAGATGTCCCATCCGGGAAGATTGGTGCTGTCGGCACTGAATTTCAGCATCTCCCCGGTTTCGGCATAGTCCGGACAACTAATGTATGGCTGCTCCACCGCTTCTATAATGAGCAACTGCGATTTCTGATCAGTCTTCACTTCATTTGTGACCAGGTTGGTTACATCAAGCTGAACGAGGTATCTTCCCGGTCCTTCGTAACAATGCTCCACTATCCGGCCAACCGCCGTGTGGCCATCGCCGAACCGCCATTCATACTTGAATGGAATGGTATCGTATTTCACAGCATTCTCCTCAATAAATTCATAACAGTAGTTGTTAAACTCCAGCATGTCGCAGTCGGCCTTTCTGACTATCGTCATGGTGAATTCATAAATATCATCATTCCTTCTCCTGTTCGATGCGAAATAGCCTTTCTTCAGGTCCGGCATGGCAACAAACGCAAAGTCGTCCGAAGAAGAGTTGACAGGAGCCTGAAGCCTAAGCGGTGCAGTCCAGTCGCCGTCAATCATGTCGGAATAATATACATCGAGACCGCCGGCGCCTCCTTGTCTGGTGGATGAAAAATAAAGCCTGCCCGAGGAATGAATGCAGGGGAAATTATCGGTTGCCGTTGAATTTATTTCTGCACCGAGATTAACCGGGGCGCTCCAGTCGCCGTCTATCCATTCACAGAACCAGATGTCGGAACCACCAAAACCTCCAGGCATGTCGGATGCGAAATAAAGAAACCTGCCATCGTCGCTGATGGAAGGCTGGCCCATGTCGTAATCGGTCCCGTTGTATTTGAAGGCTTCTATTGAAACAAGCTGGGTGCCTGAGAGCTGTGCACTGAATATCCCGCTGTGATTACGGAACTTCCTGCTTCTCGACGGCACTCCCGTTTCTATCTCGCTGGTGAAATAAACCGTCTTCCCGTCAGGTGCAATACAAAGAGGTCCGGTGTTGAATTGGGCTGTCCTGTCGCTCTTTACCGGCACCGGTCTGCCCCAGTCGGAATCGCCCTCCTTCTGAGCAACATAATATATATTGTAAAGCCGCCTGTTGTCAAACGAAGTCCTGTCGGTTACAGCACTGAGCCGTCTGTCGGAGCAGAAGAAAATGCCTTCCTGAGTCATTACAGGTGAGATATCGCTGTATCCTGACATATTGAAAGAGAGCCGCCTGATCTCAAACGGAGATGCTTCCTGTGCCACGACAGTGTCCACCGTCAAAACGGATATCAAAAGGGTCAATATGGGGAGAACCTTCTTCATGACATCAGAAATACCTTGGATTGGCGGCACTAACCTTGTACCGGAATTCATATCTCAAAACAAACTCGGTTGAACCCTTAGTATAGGAATTCATCCGTCCGAACGGATAATCATACGAAAAACCAAACATAAGCTGATGATTAAGCTGAACCTGCAGAATGCCCACCGCAACCTGCTCCGTTACCCTCCATGAACCCCCGGCCCAGATAAGATCGGCAATGATGAAGTTGCCGTTTATGTCGAACTGCCTCAGTTGCTTCGAATCGCCGAGAGAATAATCCACCAGGACGGAGGGCTTGAACTTAAGAACGGGGGATATCCCTATCAGCCCACCCGCGGTAACCAGGAACTCATATTTTGTAAAATCATGGTATGGTGATGCCGTCCCGTTGCTGTTACGCCTGTAATTCAGGAATGAAGGAACAGCCATCCCGGCAAAAAACCTGTCGGAGAAATAATAAACTCCTGCACCGGCATTCGGCAGTACAAGTGATTTCTCGTTGGCCTGGAATACCGGGTCTCCCGGATCGATCAGGAGCAAACCGGTATAATCTGTATTCGATATGTCAACTCCCGTCTTAAGGCCCATGGAGAGTCTTCCCTTTTTCATCTTTATATGATATGCATAACTGCCATGAAGGCTTGTCGACCTGGTAGCCCCGAATTTCATGAACTGGGCTGTCATTCCAAGAGCCACCTTATCATTCTTCATGGGCGAATGAACCGACAGCGACTGAAGAAGCGGGAGGCCGCTGGTCCCCATCCACTGCATCCTGTACGACAATATGCCGCTCAGAACCTCCCTGGTTCCCGCGTAGGCCGGATTGATTACCATCCCGTTCTGGAGATACTGGCTGTAAATAGGAAATCCAAGGTTTATCCTCGATGAATCGGGAACCCGGGCTTCAAGATCCGCGCCGGATATCAGCAGCAATGCAAGAAGCAATTTCACTGCCGCCGACCTGATCCCTGAACGGATTTTATATATAACCAGACAGTTCATCCAATCAATATCTTTTCAATACTATGAAGCCGCTTTTCTTGAAAACCTGGTTATTTTCCTTCGAAATAAGCTTCAGTAAATAATAATAGGTGCCTTCCGGAACATCGTTGCCCTTCATATTCTTTCCGTCCCAGTCGACCCATTCACTGCCGCCGGTATTTGAGGTCCTGAACACTTCAATTCCGGCACCATTTATAACCGTCAGTTCAGCCAACTGCTTATCCGTATCAAGGCCCTTGATCCTGAATGTATTGTTATAACCTCCCGGATCATTGTTAGGCGAAAATCCTTCAGGTATAAACAGGTTCAAAACCGTTACCTGAATCTCATCCTCAAGCTTGCAGGCGCCTCTTGTAACCGTCCACAGGAAAGTATTCAAGCCCTCCGACAATCCCGATACCAGGGGATTCGGAGTATTATCGTTGTCAAAGCTGCCCGAGCCGTTAAGAAGGGTCCATTTGCCTGTTCCCCCGTGCGTCGGAGCGCTGGCCTGAAGTCTTATTATACGATCAAAACTGTGAATGATAGTATCCTTTCCAGCATTGATCGTGTATCCCTGGGGCAATGAGTCCTTGACAAGTTCGAGAACATTCGAAATACTCGAACAGCAATTGTTGGCTCCGGAAGCAACAAACCTCCTGTACATGATGTTGTTGCTCATGGCAGGCGGCTGATAGGAGCCGTTGGACGAGTTGTTGACCCCGGTTGCCGGAATCCACGACGAACCATCGGAACTCTGCTGCCACTGGTAAATATATTTTCCCGAACCGCCCGAAATGGACTGTCCTGAAGCCTGGCCAAGAACGGCCGGTATATCCGATTTGCAAACGACCTGGTCGCCTGCAATGATATTGTTGCTTATTAGCGGTAAAACGCTTATTCTCACCGGTTCACTTTCCGAAACACATTCTCCCGAAACTGCCCTCCTCCTGAACCAGGTACCTGTCGTAAGAGCATCGGGCTGATATTCACGTCCTGTGGCACCCGCCACTTCAGTCCAGTTACTATAGTCGGTCGACGAGAACCACAAATAGGCATAATCACCGGGCAGACCTGTCCCCCCCGAGACATTCATACCTGTTATCCGGTTGGGAGTGATACCAATGCATATTGTTGTATCGGGAGGCCCTCCTGAAAGGAGTGAGATGGTATTATCCGATACCGGTGCATGAACATTGATCCTTGCAGTGTTGCTTATGCTAATGCAGGCCGACGAGCGGACAATCCTCCTGTACCTCACCGAATCGGTAAGAGCCGGAGGAGCAAAATTCTGTGAAGCAACATCGATGAATCCCGGTATATTCGTCCATGAATGACTGCCTGTACTGTCCTGCCAGGTAAAGGTATAGCTACCCGGTCCCTTGCCGTTCAGGGGAGCCGATCCTGTCAGCACTGCCGGGGCTGATCCTGAACATATGGTCTGATCGGACGGGATAATGTTGTTGGAACTTATTGCCGGATAATAATTCAGAAGCACCGGTTCACTCGCATTACGGCAGACATTATTGCTGCCAGAGTAGACCACTCTCCTAAAATACTGATGCCCGGGAAAATAGGCTGCCGACTCCTGCGGATTGTAGCCCACGGTGTTGCTTACCCCGGCGGCGGTTACCCATGTTGAATTGT
>JAAYQC010000019.1 GCA_012519515.1 Bacteroidales bacterium
CACAGGTGGAGTTTACAACACTGGCAGTTACTGAGCCTGATGTCTCCACAGGTGCAGTCAGCTCAATAACCGATGTCGCAGCCAAGGTTGGCGGAAATGTCACTGCCACTAATGGTGGGGCAATTACCGAAAGAGGTATCTGCTGGGGTACTTCTGAGAATCCTACTGTTGACGACGGGTCTGCTGAAGCTGAGCTTGGAGATGGTACCGGAACATTCACGGCAGATCTGACGGACCTGACAATGGGTACTACATATTATGTCAGGGCTTATGCCGAGAATTCTGCAGGTATCAGCTATGGTGATGCTGTAATATTCAATACCCTTCTCAGGGATGCCGATGATAACCTTTATGAGGTTGTAAAGATAGGATCTGCCCTTTGGATGGCTGAAAACCTGGCCACCACTAAATACAATGGAGGCGGGGATATTCCGACCGGTCATGATAACGCTGCATGGGCAGCCCTGTCAACTGATGCCTATTGCTGGTATGGTGGTTCAATAGATAATAAAGAACTGTACGGAGCTCTGTACAACTGGTATGCAGCCAGTAATGCCAATATTTGTCCTACCGGCTGGCATCTTCCGACTGACGCTGAATTCAAGAATTTGGAAATGGCCCTTGGTATGACGCCGGAACAGGCAGATGGTAGCAGCTGGCGTGGTACAGATCAGGGAACCCGGATGAAGAGTGAGTCAGGCTGGGCCAGCGACGGTAATGGCACCAATTCAAGCGGTTTCAATGCAGTGCCTGCCGGCTACAGAAATTATGATGGAGGCCCATTCGAGAATGCAGGCAAAGTTGCATATTTCTGGACTTCAACTGAAGATAGCCCACGTGCTATGATCAGGCAGCTTGCAAACACTCAGAACGGTGTCCAGAGACAGAATGCTGACAAAAGAGCCGGAAAATCCATCAGGTGCGTGAAGAATTAGTAAATGTGTTGTAATACCAGAATCTGGTAATCAAATGATAAAGAGGCTGTCCGAACCCGGACAGCCTCTTGCTTTTTATACTTCCTGCTGTTGCAGGAATCAAGTACAATGATTACTGTTTAATGGAATGATCCTTGTAGGAAATATCCAGGGCGGCAACTTTCTTCTTGTAATCAATCCTCCTGATTTTGTATCTGAGTATATCTTTGCCTGTAAGATCAGAAAGTTCTTTCAGTATCTTTTGCTTCTTCCCGGTTTTTATCAACTCCATGTCCTCAAGAATTATAGTGTAGGTAGTTGTATTGTTCTTAAGGGCAAATTCTTCGAGAATTATTGCGGAGACTATTATGATGATATTGAAAATAATGACGCCCAGCATCGGAAAACCGACAAGCTTAAGGGAGTTGATCAGGGATATGCCAATGGTGGTAAAGATGTACGACATGTCCTTGAGACTGAAATTTCTGGTTCTGAACCGCAGTATGGTAAAGATGGCAAACAATCCAACCGCCATTCCAAACTCTATGAAAACCGATTTAAGCATTGAACTGATAAAAAACACAGTTATGCCGAGCATGAAGAAGGTAAAGAGGAATTTTTCCTTCTTGGTATACCGGAAATAGATTACCCTTATAAGAATGATAAGGAAAACAAGGTTTATTAAAAACCTAAAGAGTATACCGAGAAAATCGGGATTGCTCAGATTGAAGAAATTGTCAGGCATAAGGCGGAATTTTATGATGTGAAAGTAAGTTATTTTAATCCAATGAAACAAATAAATGGAACAAGTTTTTAACCGGCTCTGGCGAAGCTCAAATATTGCCGGATTACTCTACTTATGTGCAATATATAAGCCCTGGTGGCGTTTAAAAAGTATAAAACAAATTACATTATGAAAGCCAGGAGATCTAAATCGAAAAACACAAAGTTTGTCAGGATTGACAACGCCACCTGGATTGAAACCAACATATGGGTGCCCGACGAAGTTGCAAGGATGCAATTCCTTCAGAAAATGCAACTTATACGTCCGGGTGCTTTCATGGAACAGATAAAGACGGACGATCTGATGGCAACAGGCTGAGATCCTCTGTCGTAATGGATTTTTAAAAGGTATCAGGGACCTATTAGTGAGATGCCCGGCTCCCCGGAACAAGGAGCCGGGTTTATTTTGTACACCTGGTGTGGATTAAGAAACAAAAACCGGTACCGCTTGTCATGGTACCGGTTTTTAAGTTGTGGGCGATGACGGATTCGAACCGCCGACCCTCTGCTTGTAAGGCAGATGCTCTGAACCAGCTGAGCTAATCGCCCCAAAACGGGTGCAAATATAATCCAGATTTTAATCTCTGCAAACAATTGCTCCCAAAAAAACAGGATCAATATTTTTCCGGATGTTTCGAAAACTAAAGATACCTCTTTTATTAACAACTCATTTAAATTGTTGAATATGTGAAAAAATGATGCCTGATAAAGTATCAAATTGCATAAATTCACGTTTATTGTAATGGATAGGTAAAATCTTGGGTGAAAGGAGAGCCTGTTCAATTGTACTATTTGGATTATTTGTCTGATATACTAGTAGATGTGTTTTGTATTTCAAATCTCAATCTGACCTGTATGAAACTGGCTGGCAGTTCTTCCGGAATCTGTTCTGATGTAAAATCCCAACAGAATCTGCTGAAGAAAATCTTTCTGTTGTTCTTATTGCTCCTTTCGGTATATGCAGGAAGTAATATACTGGCTCAGAATCCTGTACTCCCGCCGGTTGCGGTGTGCAGGAACATTACCGTCCAGCTCGGTTCTTCGGGTACCGCTGTGATAGACATCACGGATATAGACAACGGATCACACGACCCGGATGGTTCTATTGTGACCAGGTCGGTATTTCCCAATACATTCAATTGCTCACAACTCGGCCAGAACACGGTGGTGCTGACAGTGACGGATGATGAGGGTCTGTCGTCAACATGTGAGGCAATTGTGACAGTCGAGGATAATACACCTCCTGTGATAAATGTGAAACCTTTTACACTTGTTCTTGGTTCAGGTGGCTCAGCATCACTCTCAGCTTCTGATATAGATAACGGTTCTTACGATAACTGCGGGACAGTAAGTCTTTCGGTATCGCCTTCTTTTTTCACCTGCAGCGATCTCGGTGAACAGACCGTGGTCCTGACTGCTATCGATGAAAATGGAAATTCAGCCTCCCGTAATGTAAAAATAAATGTTGAATCAACACTTAGTATTGCCGGAATGTATCTTAGCTCCTGCGATATGTCGCCAACCCTGGCTCTGTTTGATTCCGACACTGAAGGAGGAGACGGTAACTATTCTTATTTCTGGAAAGGAATCGATCCGGAAAGCATTCCTTTCATGGAGATCATACCTTTTCCTCCATCTCTGGAGTTTTCGGGCACCAGCACCAGGAAAACGCCTTTTTTCAACAACACTATGCCGAATGGTTATTATGGCATCCGTCTTCTGGTAACTGACGGAAACGGCTGTATAGACTCTTCCGAGATTTTTATCAACAAGACGAGTGCCATTTTCAATAACCAGACAAACCGGAATTCTGAAGCCTGTGAAGGAGAGGTCAGGGCATATTCGGTTCATCACAAGACAAATGCAGACTACACATGGTCGGTAACAAATGGAACAATCCTGACCGGCAACCAGGATACTAGCAGGATACAGGTAAGATGGGATTTGGGTGTTGTGCAGGGAATAGTCATGACAACCATCAGGGTATCCAACGATCTTTTCCCCGGAAATGTGTGTGAATCAACAATAGCCGATACAGTTACGATTACTCCGATCCCCTCGCCCTTATTCGCCAACCCTAAAACTGTTTCCTGCTCCAATTCTGAAGAAACCTATACTCTTACTGAATCGTATGCCTATCATAACTGGAAAGTGACCGGAGGTATAATAGCAGCAGGAGGGAGCACCTTTGACAATTATGTCACTGTCAGATGGGGAAATGAACAGGAAGGAAGCATTGAGGTTTCCGTTGGCCATAATTCAACATGCACCGGCTCGGTAATGCTCAATGTATCTATTTCTAATCTCTCGGGGCACCTGGTCAGCACTGAGGATATAAGATGTAACGGTGGATCTGACGGATCAGCCACTGTTATAGCCGATACAGGGAAAGGTCAGCCGCCATATGCCTATTCACTCGATGGAGGCCCATATCAGCCGGGGGGAACTTTCTCAGGCATATCGCTTGGAAATCATTATATTACGATTAGGGATGCCGCGTCATGCACCTTTAATATTCCCTTTGTCATCAATCAGCCCGAACCGCTCAGTGTTTCAGTATCCGATCAGACTAATGTGGGATGTTTTGGTGAGAATACAGGCTCAGTATCGGTCACTGCCACGGGAGGCGTGTCTCCTTATACATACCGTCTGGATACTGGACCATTCCAGGATAACGGTTCATTTGGATCCCTGTCAGCCGGCGATTACATCATTATCGTTCGGGATGCCAATAACTGTGAACGGCAGATACAGGTTGAAATAACCCAACCCGAGGCAGCCTTAAGCGGAACAGTCATAGTC
>JAAYQC010000153.1 GCA_012519515.1 Bacteroidales bacterium
CGAACTCCTTCAGCAGTAACCCGACAACGCAGCTCCTGTAAACAGAGTCGTAGTCCGCAAGGGAAATGCAATTAACCTGATCTGCTCTACCGGTATTAGGTTAATTGCATTTCCCTTGCGGACTACGATTCTGTTTATAGGAGCTGCATTTTCGGGTTGCTGCTGAAGTAGCTCGCTGGCCGCTTTCTGGTTTCCAGCACCGCTCTGTATCTTGTCGGCGGCTTTTTTGACTGCTTCAAGGAATCTTCTTTTCTGAAATGGTTTCAGCAGATAGTCGACGGCGTTGAGTTCAAAAGCCCTTATTGCAAACTGGTCATAGGCGGTGGTAAAGATAATCTCAGGTTTTTCTGTCATCACCTCCACCATTTCAATACCGGTAAGCCTTGGCATCTGGATGTCGAGAAAGACAAGGTCGGGTTTCAGGTTTGAGATGGTTTTCAGGCCGCTGAAGCCGTCGGAGCATTCAGCTATAATCTCGATATAATCAAGATCGCCGAGATAATGTTTTATTATATCTCTGGCAGGGGCTTCGTCTTCTACAATAACGGTCCGGATCTTTTTCATACAGGCAAATATATTCTGTTTCCCTGAATTTACAGCTCTGTAGGAATGAAAAGTGAGACGGTATAGATACCGTTTTCCTTTGTTGTTTTCATGGAAGCCCTTTTGGAATAGAAGATATCGAGCCTTTTCGACACGTTCATAAGTCCGGTTCCCGTGCCTTTTGACGGAGTGGTGACGGTCTGATCGTAGTTATTGCTTATCACTATTTCGAGGAATCCGTTCCTGCACTTTACGCTTGTTCTTATGTTAACGCGTTCGGTGCTTTCGTACACTCCATGTTTGATGGCGTTTTCGTAAAGCGGCTGGAGAATCATCACGGGCATCTTTACGTCGAGACATTCAGCGTCTATGTTTTCCTCCGTTGAAAGTCTGTCGCCGAATCGTACCTTTTCGATTTCAAGGTACAGTCTGAGATTCTCGAGTTCGCTCCTGAGCGAAACCGGTTGTTCGTCCTTTTTTGAGAGGGCGTAGCGCATGAAGTCGGAAAGTTTGATAACCATATCCCTTGCCTTTTCCGGGTCGGTTATAGTGAGTGAGCTGACGGAGTTCAGGCTGTTGAAGAGGAAATGGGGGTTGATTTGTGATCTCAGCAATTTCAGTTCAGTCTCCTTCACCAGGCTTTCCAGCTTTGCTTCCCTTGCCTTTTTATCTGAAAGCGTCTGGAGGCTTTCGAAAAGATAATAAACCAGGATGATAATGCCGAAGATAAAGACACCTGTTCCTATCCTGTATGGGAAAGAGGAGTTCCAGTAATCCTGGTAATCGTTTCCTTCGGGCAGTATGGCTGAAACCAGCAATTTGTTGACGAGTATCCAGAGAGTCACCGACATCACTCCGCTAAGGATGAAGTTGCCTGTCACCTGCATGTTTTTATTGCCGCTGGCATTGAAGAATTTGAATGGGTACCAGAGCGACAGGCCTATCCCGGCGTATATTGCAAGAGACACGATTCCGTCGGGGATGGCTGTTTTGGTGAAGCTTCCATAGGCGAAGCAGTAGAGCAGGATCTGGCCGGCTGTTATCAACAGCCATGCCATCCACCAGATTATCAGTCTTGTCCGGTTATTAAGAATCGGGTGCTTCATTCAGCATATTTTTCAATAACTTTTTAACTCGCCTCCCCCTAACACTACGGCGCCCTTTATTACCAGGTGTTTAGTCGGATCGACAGTTCTGCCTGCATGGAGTTTGCGTGAATCGCTGAATCCACCCAGGACGGGGGTAACTTCCAGTGTCACATTCCAGTCGTCGGGTACTATCAGTGTGGTGCCTCCGAACACGCAGGCTATTTCAATTTCCGAAACACCCGGGGCAAGTGCCGCGCGTGTCAGGTCAAGTTCTATACCTCCGAAAATGGCTGTAATTTTCCCCCCTTTGAAATTTTGGGAGACAACCTGCCTTTCTCCGCCTCCGAACACTGAAACAAAGTCGACGAAATCATCTCCCGTGATGCCTTTCCGGCCCGGGATCGAGCGGCTCCAGCTTCCCCGCCGGGATACTATGAACAATATTCCGACTATTATAAATATTGAAGGCCAGAACATGTTGTACATGTGGAAAGTTTCCCTGAATATCCGCGGGATCATGAAAAATCCCCCCACGGCCATTATGATTATCCCTGCTGTTTTCTCACCTGCCCCGAGTGTCATTATCAGGCCGATTGTAACAAGGAGCATGGGCCAGCTGAAGATGACATTGTTGATGAAATCCGGTATGATTCCGGTATTTCTAATTATCAGGAGAAGTCCGGCCAGAACCAGAATGACGCCAATCAATACCCTGTTGCTGACGCTGTTAAAGTGAGACTGCCTTTTTGAATCATCTCCTTTAAGCTTTCCCCTGTCGTCCCTGAAGTCGTCCATAGTTTCCATTTTGTTGAAGATTATAAAATTATAATTTAATCTGTATCTTTTTTTTCATTAACTTTATTCATAATAGCCGTTGTTCATGATTGTTTTCTGTTTCTTCTGAAAAGGGATGAAATAATAAAGGCTATTCCGATAAGTATCACCAGTGATGGCCAGTAGATGGTTCTTATCAGTTCAGGGATCACGTAATCCCTGTTTTCAATAAAGAACCATGAGCCGATTGCCACGAGAATCAGTCCGCCGGTAAACTGGAGGTTCAGCAGCAGGAGGACACCAATAAAAACCAGAAGGGTTTCCCATGTGAAGTATTCCCTCACGCTTCCCAGTCCGAGCAGGTCATTTGTGGCGACCAGCATCGCGAGACCGAGTGTTATCAGGAACAGTCCGAAGCTTATTCGCGGATGAAGTTCCTTGTCTCTTTTTTTAAAGTGATCCCTGTTTGTCATGATCTAAGATGTTTTCCGGGTCAATAATACAATATTACTAATACGCGTGCCACGACAAATCGGTAAACCGCGTTAAATTACCGGCGAATGCTGATTATTAAAGCATCGTGTTACTTTTTTGTTCATAATTTTTTTTAATTGGATAAGGATTTATATTTTTGCACACCAAATTTTACAGCGATGGCTCGTAATTTTACCATACCGGTCGGAGCGAACATTAGCGGGCATTATGTATATGAATTTGAGATAGACAAGGCGTTTTTTGATCTGTTTGAGGAATCTGAGATAAAGGAAGGAAAGCTTAAAGCGATAGTTAATGTTGACAGGGAATCGTCCCACACTGAAATCAGCATCATGATTACCGGGGAGGTAAGGATCAGTTGCGACAGGTGCCTGGATGAGTTTGATCACCCGGTTGACTGCAGTAACCGGCTGATTGTCAGGTACGGTTTTGAGAGAGATGAGAGCGATCCTGATATTATAACACTTTCGTGGGAGGAAAACGAGCTGGATCTGAAGCAGTATTTTTATGAATTTATTCATCTGTCGCTTCCGATCCGAAGGACGCATCCCGACGATGCGAATGGTAACAGCACATGTAATCCCGTGATGCTTGAAAAGCTCAGGAAACATCTTGTACATGATGAAGCAGGATTGAATCCCGGATGGGAAGGATTAAGGAAATTAATGAATGAAAATTAAAAAAGAGTAAAATGGCACATCCCAAGCGTAAACACTCAAAGACCAGGAGAGATAAGCGCAGGACACATTACAAAGCAACTGCACCCACGATGGCAAGTTGTTCCAACTGCGGATCTTCGGTTCTGTATCACAGGGTATGTCCTGAGTGTGGTTTTTACAGAGGCAAGCTGGCTATTGAGAAAGAAGCCACTGCCTGATATTTATAAGGAAACCTGACAAGCTATGAATATCGGCGTAGACATCATGGGTGGGGATTATGCACCCAGTGTAATTGTAGAGGGAGTGGTAGATTCCCTTGAGAACCTATCGTCCGATGACACACTGGTGCTTTTGGGTGACGGGGAGGCTATTGCAGGGAAACTTGCCTCGATGAATATTTCGTCGCCGAAACTGAAAATCGTTCCCACGACAGAGGTTATTGAGATGGGTGATCATCCTGCCAAGGCCTACTCACATAAGCAGGACTCGAGCATAGCGGTCGGTTTCAGGATGCTTAAGCACAGGGAGCTTGATGGTTTTTGCAGCGCGGGTAATACCGGTGCCATGCTTGTAGGGGCAAGTTATACGGTTAATGTAATACCCGGGGTTTTCAGGCCGGCTCTTGCCACCCTCCTGCCCTGTGTCGACGGACGCAATTCCATCATGCTTGATGTCGGGCTTAATACCGACAGCAAGCCTGACGTTCTTCTTCAGTACGGTATCCTGGGAAGCATTTATGCCCGTTGTGTACTGGGAATACCAAATCCCACCGTCGGTCTGCTCAATATCGGGCGTGAGGAGACAAAAGGCACTGCCGCTGTGAAAGCAGCCTATGAACTTATGAAGGAACATCCGGGGCTGAGTTTTGCCGGCAACATTGAAGGGCATTCGCTTTTCCACGAGTATAGGGCCGATGTGGTTGTTTGTGACGGATTTATAGGAAATATAGTACTGAAGCAGGCTGAAGCCACATACATGTTATCCAGGAAGATAAATGTTACCCACCCTTTTTTCGAACGGTTGAATTTCGAGAATATAGGGGGAACTCCGATTGTGGGGATCAATGCCAACGTTGTTATAGGTCACGGTATTTCGAAGAGAAAGGCTATAAGGAACATGATCCTTCAGACACGGGCGGTTGTAAAAGCAAATCTTGCTCAGAAGATCTTGGAAGCAATCTGAAAACAAAATGGCTAAAATCAGGGCTGTCATAACCGGTATCCATGCATGGGTTCCAGAATACAGGCTGACAAATACTGAACTTTCGAAGATGGTTGACACTTCGGATGAATGGATCATGCAGAGGGTAGGGATCAAGGAACGGCGTATCCTTAAGGGAGAAGGCCTGGGCACCTCCGACATTGCAGAACATGCAGTGAGGGGATTGCTTGAAAAGACAAAGACCTCTCCGGATGAAGTCGATCTGCTCATTTGTGCCACTATCACTCCCGATATGGTTTTTCCTGCAACTGCAAACATTATTTCCGACAAGGTTGGGATAAAAAATGCTTTCAGTTTTGATCTTGGAGCTGCCTGTTCGGGATTTCTTTTTGCGCTGCAGACTGCCGCGGCATATATTCATACAGGAAAGTTCAAAAAAGTAGTTGTGGTGGGAGCAGATAAAATGTCATCCATAACCGATTACACCGACCGGACTACCTGTCCTCTCTTTGGTGATGCAGCCGGGGCGGTGTTGCTTGAACCCACCCGGGGGAATTACGGAATAATGGATTACATATTGCACACCGACGGGTCGGGACGGAAATACCTGCATATGAAGGCGGGGGGATCAGTGAAACCGGCCTCGCATGAAACCGTTGAAGCACGTGAGCATTTTGTTTACCAGGAAGGGCAGAGCGTGTTCAAGTTTGCCGTTGTTAAAATGGCCGATGTTGCCGTGGAGATAATGGTTCGCAATAAGCTCAAACCTGAAGATATTGCATGGCTGGTTCCCCACCAGGCCAACCTGAGAATAATCGATGCCACCGGAAGGAGGATGGGACTTCCCCCTGAAAAGGTAATGGTGAACATTGAAAATTATGGCAATACCACTGCCGCTACCATTCCTCTCTGCCTGTGGGAATATGAAAAGAAACTCCGGAAAGGCGATAAACTGATACTGGCCGCGTTCGGCGGAGGCTTTACCTGGGGGTCGGTTTACCTCAAATGGGCTTACGACCCGAAGTAAAAATTATTTTACTTTTACCAGTATTTTCAGGGAGATTCTCATTCAAAAAGGCTATTTTCCGCAAATTTATTTTTAACCGCAATAGTTTTTATAATTGCGAGTTATTATGTTTGTAAGCGTAATCCTGAAAAAAATGGCAAAATACAACGAACCGGAGAATAACGCGGTAAATCTGATAAGCAACGGCACCGAAATAACGGGTGACATTAAATCCAACGGCGACATAAGGATAGACGGATTCCTGTCGGGCAACCTCTCTACAAAAGGGAAAGTTGTTATAGGTCCGACAGGCAAGGTGAAAGGGGAAGTATATTGTAAAAACTCGGAAGTATCCGGTTCGGTGGAAGGAAAGATATCCGTAAGTCAGCTACTTACCCTGAAAGCCGAATCAAAGATTACCGGGGAAATTCTTACTCTCAAGCTTTCTATTGAACCGGGAGCAAAGTTCACCGGAAACTGCAAAATGAGCGAAAGCGAAAATAATGAGCCAGCCAGCTTCGGAAAAGAAACAGAAAAAGCAGGAGAAAGAGCCGGAGAAAAAACCTCTAAGTGACGGACTGCACAATTTTGCCCGTTACTCCGGGATGGCTTTTCAGATGTTGACCATCATCTTGATAACCGTCTGGGGTGGGGTAAAACTCGACAAGGTGCTTAAGCTTGAAACCCCGGTTTTCACTATAGTTCTGTCGCTTCTGGGCGTTTTTGCCGCCCTTTACACCTCACTCAGGGATTTCATTAAAAAAAATTGACTTTCGGCAATGATGACTGAAACTCTTATTCTTTATTGTTCGACCCCCCTTCCCCGGCACTCATTTAATAAACCCGGTACTCATTTTAAAAATATGCTTGTATCTTGAAAAATTTCAAAAAGTGGTTTATACGGTTGCTGTTGCTGGATGCAACGGTTTTTGGCGCGGGATATCTCCTGGGAAAACTGCCCGGAGTGGTCGTTTCCCTGAACGACCTGGGTTTACTGACCCTGTTTTTTACATTCATATCGGTCGTGATCATGCTGATTTTCTTCAGCGGTCTTAATAAAGATCAGGGAGCCAGAACAATACACATCCTTGTTGCTGTCAGTCTCAAACTCCTTCTTGAACTGGTGCTTGCCGTACTTTGGTTCATTATTGGCAAAAAAACCACCTTCAATTCGTTGTATATGTTTTTTATATTATATTTACTGTTCACGGTGTTCACGACACTTGCGATGTACAAGAACCTAAAAACCAAATCTTTATAAAATCTTGATCGATTTGAAAAGGATATATTTTACGGGACTTCTGTTTATTTTTATGACCATTTGCGGATATTCCGCCCCGAAACAGGAGTCAAATCCCGCGGTGCAGGCAGAAGAGGAATTCGATGCCAGCTCATTCATTCTCGGTCACATTGCCGATTCTCACGAATGGCACATTCTGACTAAGAAAAACGGGGAACATGTTTCTCTCTATCTTCCTGTGATTCTTTATTCAAAAGGAAGCGGGCTACATGTGTTTTCGTCAAAGAAGTTTGCTCATGGGCAGGAATACAATGGATTCCGGCTTGAGGAGGAAGGCGAGCTTGAAGGAAGGATTGTAAAGGTAAAATCGGACGGTACAGTAGATATGGAGAATATGCCGCTCGATTTTTCCATTACCAAGACGGTTTTGGGAATGATGGCAGCCGCCCTGATAGGTCTTTGGCTGTTTCTTGCCCTTGCCCGTTCATACAAAAAGACCGGGATAAGTCATCCGAAGGGGATACAGGGTTTCCTGGAGCCGATTGTGCTTTTTGTCAGGGATGATATTGCAATTCCGAATATAGGGGAAAAGAAAGCGCATAAATTCATGCCCTATCTTCTGTCGGTTTTCTTCTTCATCCTTATAAACAACCTTATGGGGCTGATTCCCTTTCCACCCCCTTTCGGTGCCAATGTCACGGGCAATATTGCCATCACCATGACTTTGGCTCTTTTCACTTTCTTCATGATTCAGTTTAACGGGAGTAAAACTTACTGGAGGCATATTTTCGCCGCTCCCGGGGTTCCTTTCTGGCTTCTTCCGATAATGATTCCCGTTGAGATTATCGGTATGTTATCGAAGCCCTTCGCGCTTATGGTCCGATTGTTTGCGAACATTACGGCGGGTCATATAATAGTGCTCAGCCTTATAGCCCTGATCTTTATTTTCAATTCACTGGCTATGGCTCCCGTTTCACTTATATTCGTGCTTTTCATGGATTGCCTCGAACTACTGGTGGCATTCCTTCAGGCATATGTTTTCACTCTGTTGTCGGCCCTTTTCATAGGGATAGCAGTGGAGGATGAACATCATTAAATATTCATTAATTAAAAGTTAAAATTATGACAGGTACATTGGCAGCAATCGGAGCAGGGCTCGCAGTTATCGGAGCAGGTGTCGGCATCGGAAGGATTGGCGAATCAGCTATGCAAGCTATAGCCCGGCAGCCTGAGGCAGCAACAAAAATTCAGACGGCAATGATCATTTCGGCAGCTCTTATTGAAGGAGTTGCCCTCTTTGGCGTTGTTGTTGCTCTTATTGCCTAAAAGGAAATGAAATCCTGCAACGGTTGGTTTCAGGATTTCTTTATTGAAAACAATTAAAACACAAGATATGATCTTAGCCAGTAATAGTCTGACAACTCCAGCTATCGGGACACTCTTCTGGACTGTTGTGATATTCACCATTTTCTTTGTTGTTCTGGCGAAATTAGCGTGGAAGCCAATTCTCAACATGATAAAGCAGAGGGAGGAGATGATCAAGGGTTCACTTGCCTCTGCCGAGCAGGCCAGAAAGGAGATGGTCAAACTTCAGAGCGACAATGAAGCCATCCTCAGGAAAGCCCGTGAGGAGCGCGAATCGATTCTCAGGGAAGCCCGTGAGGTTCGCGACAAAATGATAGCAGAAGCCAAGGGAAAGGCCAGCGAGGAAGCAGAGAAGATAGCTGAAAAAGCCAGAATCAGCATCGAAAGGGAGAAGGCAATGGCACTTGCCGATATAAAGGAACAAGTCGCGACCCTGTCGGTGGATATAGCCTCAAAGCTGCTTCGGGAAAAGCTCGGGCATACAGGGGAACAGGAAAAGCTTATCGACAATTACCTGAAGGATATCGATCTTAAAAAGAACTAAAAGTTTGAGAGTATAATGAACGAAAGCAGAATTTCGGTAAGGTATTCGAAAGCTCTTTTCCAGTCGGCTCTCGACAGGAACATTCTCGACACGATTAACCGGGATATGGTAGTGATAGGCGAGATATGCACTCTGCCTGAAATAAAGGAATTACTGACAAACCCGGTGATCAGGCCGGCAAAGAAGGCGGAAACGCTTAAGGACATCCTGGGAAAGGATATTAATCCTCTGACACTGTCTTTTGTGGATCTGGTGGTAAAGAATGGCAGGGAGCGTTTTTTTCCTTCCATTGCCAGGGTTTTTACTCACAGGACCAGAAAATTCAAGGGAGTGACGGAATCGGTACTTACCACGGCAGTGAAGGTTGATCCCGAACTTAAGAAAAAGGTTTCCGACTTGATTGAGAAACTGTTTGATACCAGGGTCGATCTTAAGGAAAACATTGATGAGTCCATTATCGGCGGATTCATTCTCAAGGTTGAGGACAATTATGTTGATGCAAGCATAAGGAACAAGTTAAGGAAGATTAAGTTGGAACTTGTTACCGGAACCTTTGAGAAACATATTTAAGCATAAAGGAATTATAAGCAATAAAATATGGCAAGTATTAAACCAGCAGAAGTTTCAAAAATCCTCAGACAGCAGCTCGAAGGCATTCAGACAGGCGTTGAGCTTGAAGAGGTTGGTACAGTCCTTGAGGTTGGCGATGGTATCGCCCGCATATACGGATTGTCAAATGCAGAGTCGAATGAGCTGATAGAGTTCGAGAATGGCATTGAGGCGATTGTATTAAACCTTGAAGAGGACAATATTGGCGCTGTACTTCTCGGTCCGACCCAGGAGATCAATGAAGGCGACATAGTCAAGCGTACGGGAAGGATAGCCTCCATAAAGGTGGGAGAAGGCTTGTTGGGAAGGGTTATCACACCTACCGGACAGCCTCTTGACGGTAAGGGACCGGTTGAAGGTGAGCTTTATGAGATGCCCTTCGAAAGGAAGGCACCGGGCGTTATATTCCGTCAGCCAGTCAAGCAGCCGCTGCAGACGGGGATCAAGGCTATTGACGCTATGATACCCATCGGAAGGGGGCAGCGTGAGCTTATTATCGGCGACCGTCAGACGGGAAAGACAGCCATAGCCATTGATACCATCATAAACCAGCGCAGTAATTATGAAAAGGGCGAGCCGGTTTACTGCATCTACGTGGGAATAGGTCAGAAAGGCTCGACTGTTGCGAATATAGCCAAGACACTTGAGGAACACGGAGCTCTCGACTATACGGTGATAGTGCTTGCAACGGCTTCCGACCCGGCTGCATCACAGTTCTATGCTCCTTTTGCCGGGGCTGCCATCGGGGAGTTTTTCCGTGACACCGGCCGTGATGCCCTGATCATCTACGATGACCTTTCGAAGCAGGCCGTTTCGTACCGCGAAGTTTCACTTCTGCTGCGCCGTCCCCCGGGACGTGAAGCATACCCGGGCGACGTTTTCTACCTGCACTCGAGGCTTCTTGAAAGAGCAGCCAAGATAATCGAATCGGACGACGTTGCCAGGCATATGAACGATCTCCCCGAGTCGATACGTCATATGGTAAAGGGAGGAGGATCGCTTACAGCGCTTCCTATTATTGAAACGCAGGCGGGCGACGTGGCCGCGTACATTCCTACCAACGTGATATCTATCACCGACGGTCAGATATTCCTTGAATCAAGCCTCTTCAACGCGGGTGTGCGCCCTGCAATCAACGTCGGTATTTCGGTGTCGAGGGTAGGAGGTAATGCCCAGATCAAATCGATGAAGAAGATCGCGGGTACCCTTAAGGTTGACCAGGCACAGTACCGCGAACTCGAAGCCTTCTCGAAATTCGGCTCCGATCTCGATGCAGCCACGCTTGCAATCCTCAACAAGGGTGCAAAGAACGTTGAAATCCTGAAGCAGGGTCAGTATGCTCCCATGCCGGTTGAAAGGCAGATCGCAATAATTTTCTGCGGAACAATGGGACTGCTGAAAGACGTTCCTGTCAACAAGGTAAAGGAATTTGAAAATGAATATCTCGAATACCTTGAACTGAAGCACCGGGATGTGCTCGACCAGCTCGGAGCAGGCGTAATTAATGACAATATTACCGCCACTCTTGAGAAGACCGCTCAAGAACTTGCACAAAAATACAAACCCTAAACCGGCCGGGGAAACTGAAAAACTTAAACTTGAATGTCCAATTTAAAAGCAATACGGGTAAGGATAGCCTCAGTCAAGTCGACACGGCAGATAACATCGGCGATGAAGATGGTATCAGCCGCCAAACTGAGGAGAGCGCAGGATAAGATTGTCAGGCTAAGACCTTATGCAAACAAGCTTCACGACATACTTGTGAATCTCTCACAAAGTCTCGCGGAGATGGATGTTGAAAATATCTACGCGGCAAGGGAAGGAGAGCCTGAAAATGTGCTGATAGTGGTTGTAACATCAAACCGCGGCTTGTGCGGCGCTTTCAATTCGAACGTGATAAAGGAAGCCAGGAGGATTGTTGCCGAGGATTATCTCGACCAGTACAAAAATGGCAATGTCAGATTCCTTACGATAGGCAAGAACGGGTTTGACAACCTGAGGAAGCAGAAGTTTCCAATAGTTGCCGAATACAATGATCTTCTCAACGATCTCAGCTTCGAAGGGACCGCGGGCATTGCCGAAAGGGTTATGCAGGCTTACACCACCGGCGAATACGACAGGGTGGAGCTGGTTTACAACCATTTCAAGAACGCGGCTGTTCAGCAGCTTACCAGGGAGGTGTTTCTTCCTGTTGAGTCGGTTGAGGAAGAATTTAAGACTTTTCTCAGTACCGACTACATTTATGAGCCCGGCAAGGAGGAGATAATTAAGGAACTCATCCCGAAATCGCTGAAGATACAGTTTTACAAGGCTGTACTCGATTCCTTTGTTGCCGAGAACGGGGCCAGGATGACGGCAATGCACAAGGCTACGGATAATGCCACGACCATGATAGAAGATCTTACCCTGCAGTATAACAAGGCACGGCAGGCAGCCATCACCAACCAGATACTTGAAGTTGTTAGCGGTGCAGAGGCGCTGAAGGGATAAGATATATAATTCTGATAGCTGAAGGGATATGTATACTCAACCGGAACTGAAGAAAATAATCGACACATCACTTGTCAACCTTGCCTACAATCATGAGTCGGAAAGGCTGACTGATCCGGTGAAGTATGTCCTTTCCATAGGAGGAAAACGACTCAGGCCTGTTTTGGCCCTGCTCGCGTGTAACATGTACAGTGACAAGATAGATGAGGCTGTGATACCGGTCACGGGACTGGAGATCTTTCACAATTTCACTCTAATGCATGACGACATAATGGATAAGGCTTCAGTCAGAAGAGGATTTCCCACTGTTCACACGAAATGGAACGTCAATCAGGCGATACTCTCTGGCGATATTATGGCCTTTATGGCCAATGATTGCCTGCTCCAGAGTCCGCCCCACCTGCTGCAGAAGGTTTTCAGGATCTTCAACAAGACCGCGATAGAAGTATGTGTAGGTCAGCAGCTGGATATGGATTTTGAAAAAGCCACGATCGTGTCGAGGGACGAGTATATCAGGATGATTGAACTCAAGACGGCAATGCTGATAGCCATATCCGCGAGGATAGGGGCATTGTTCGGCGGAGCTGACGACAGGGAAGCAGACCTGATGTATGAATTCGGGAGGAATCTCGGGCTTGCATTTCAGATCAGGGATGATATTTTGGACACCTATGGCGATAAGAAGGTATTCGGCAAGACCACGGGAGGAGATATTATCGCCGGCAAGAAGACCTTTCTTTATGTGAAAGCCATGGAAATTGCCACGGCCGATCAGAGGAAGAAGCTTAATGAGTTATATACAGCCGGGAACGATCCGGCTGTCAAGGTGAAGGAAGTGACTGATTTTTATGACCAGCTCAAGATCAGGGCATTTGCAGAGAGTCAGATGGAAGACTATCACGGTACCGCCATGGATTTTCTGGAGAAAGCCGGAGCGGCGGCCGATCGAAAGATTGAACTGATCCAGATGGCAGGATCGCTCATGGGGAGGGATCATTAAGGATATAATGAATTGAATTTTAAGGAAAACTTAGTTAAACAACAATAATAATTCGGATTTATGGCAAAGAATACTGGGAAAATAAGCCAGATCATCGGCCCGGTGGTTGACGTGGTGTTTGACATGCAGGGTGCTGAGATGCCTGATATTTATGATGCCCTCGAGATCAAAAGGAATGACGGCTCATCCCTTATCGTTGAGTGTCAGCAGCATATCGGCGAGAATACAGTCAGGACCATTGCTATGGACTCAACTGACGGATTGCGCCGGGGCATGGATGTGATAGCTACCGGATCGCCTATCACGATGCCGATAGGTGACCAGATCAAGGGACGACTTATGAATGTGACCGGTGATGCTATCGACGGGATAGGTCCTCTTGACAAGGAGGGAGGATATCCTATCCACAGGAAACCACCTCCATATGATGAACTGTCAACGGAAAAGGAGGTTCTTTACACGGGGATTAAGGTTATCGACCTTATCGAGCCTTATTCCAAGGGAGGGAAGATCGGTCTGTTTGGCGGTGCAGGAGTAGGAAAAACAGTTGTTATCCTGGAGCTTATCAACAATATTGCCAAAGCCTATTCCGGATTATCGGTTTTTGCCGGTGTCGGAGAAAGGACCAGGGAAGGTAACGACCTTCTGCGCGAGATGCTTGAAGCCGGTGTAATAGACTATGGCAAGGATTTTATTGAGAATATGGAATCGGGAGGATGGGATCTCACGAAGGTTGATATGGATGCTCTCAAGGAATCGAAACTGGCACTTGTCTTCGGCCAGATGAATGAGCCTCCCGGAGCAAGGGCAAGGGTTGCACTTTCCGGACTTTCGGTAGCAGAACACTTCAGGGATGGTGACGGAAAGAGTGGCGGAAGGGATATCCTTTTCTTCATGGACAATGTTTTCCGTTTTACCCAGGCCGGATCGGAAGTTTCTGCTCTTCTGGGCCGTATGCCTTCAGCCGTGGGTTACCAGCCTACTCTTTCAACCGAGATGGGAATAATGCAGGAGCGTATTACATCGACGCGTCATGGTTCCATCACATCTGTTCAGGCAGTATATGTACCGGCCGATGACCTTACCGACCCCGCTCCCGCGACAACATTTGCCCACCTCGATGCCACCACGGTTCTGAGCCGTAAGATCTCCGAGCTCGGTATCTATCCGGCTGTTGATCCGCTTGATTCGACATCCAGGATACTTACTGCCAACATCGTTGGAGAAGCACATTACAACTGCGCCCAGCGCGTCAAACAGATCCTTCAGAGATACAATGAGCTGCAGGATATCATTGCCATCCTCGGTATGGATGAGCTTTCGGAGGAGGACAAGCTGACCGTGCACAGGGCAAGAAGGGTTCAGAGGTTCCTCTCACAGCCTTTCCATGTGGCCGAACAGTTCACGGGCATAAAGGGAGCTCTTGTATCGATAGAGGATACCATAAAGGGCTTTAATATGATCCTTGAAGGAAAAGTGGACCAGTATCCGGAAGCAGCATTCATGCTTGTCGGTACCATCGAGGACGCGATTGAAAAAGGGGAGAGGATACTCGCGCAGTCGAAGTAAGCGCGCCGCACAATCGCGCGACGCTTTAACATTAACGAGCAACGAATTCAAAATGAAGCTAGAAATCATCACTCCCGATAAAAAAGTATATGAAGGGGAGGTCAAATCAGTAAGAGTTCCCGGAAAGAAAGGTTCTTTTCAGGTGCTGAAGGACCATGCCCCTATTATTTCAACCCTGGAGAACGGACCGGTGATCCTTGTCGATATTGCAGATACTGAATCATCATTTGAGATCAACGGCGGTGTTATTGAAGTAAAGGCCAACAAGATCATCCTGCTGGCCGAGTCGGTAAAATAAACTCATTTCTGATGACTTCCGATGAATTCAGGAAACACGCCCATGAACTGGTCGACTGGATGGCCACTTATATGGATGAGGTTGAGAAGTATCCGGTCAAATCGTCTGTAAAGCCGGGAGAGGTATTCACTAAACTGCCCGATGATCCTCCTGTAAAGCCTGAGTCGTTTGAATCGTTCATGAAGGATCTGGACGAGATCATTATGCCGGGTATGAGTCACTGGCAGAGCCCCAATTTCTACGCGTATTTTCCGGCTAATACCAGCGGCCCGTCCATACTTGCCGAGATGATAACGGCGACCCTGGGAGCCCAGTGCATGATATGGGAAACATCGCCTGCAGCCACTGAACTCGAAGAGAAGATGATGATCTGGCTGAGGGATCTTATAAAGCTTCCCAATACCTTCGAAGGAGTTATTCAGGATTCGGCTTCGACTTCGACCCTTGCCGCGATTCTTACAGCAAGGGAGAAAGCCACCGATTTCAGGATCAATGAAGAAGGTGCGGCTTCATTTCCCGGATTAAGGATATATTGCTCCGAGCAGACACATTCCTCAATAGAAAAAGCAGTTAAAATAAGCGGTATCGGGAGGGAAAACATGGTGAAGATACCTGTCAGGAAGGATTTCACCATAGATGTGAAGAAACTCAGGGAAGCCATAGAGAATGATAAATCAGCCGGTCTGAAGCCCTGTTGTGTCATAGCCACACTTGGCACAACCGGAACAACCGCCATCGATCCACTGAAGTCGATAGGCAGGATATGCGCCGAGAACGGTATCTGGTTTCATGTCGACGCCGCGATGGGTGGTACAGCCCTTATCCTTCCGGAGTACCAGTGGATGCTTGATGGAAAGGAATTCATCGATTCAATAGTTTTCAATCCTCATAAGTGGATGTTCACCGGCTTCGACTGCTCGGCTTATTTCGTTAAGAACCCTGCTTATCTGATCAGGACATTCGAGATACTGCCCGAGTATCTCCGGACAAGGACCAGGGGTGAGGTGAATGATTACCGCGACTGGGGAATTCCACTGGGGAGAAGGTTCAGGGCCCTCAAGCTCTGGAGCGTAATGAGGATGTATGGTGTTGAAGGGCTTCGTGACAAGGTGCGAGGACATATAAGGGTAGCCAAGCGGCTCGCGGAACTTATAATACGCGAAGATGATTTCCAGATTCTTGCTCCGGTCACGCTGAACGTGGTTTGTTTCAGGTACAGGCCTGCCGGAAAGGACGACGATGAGATCAACCGGATCAATGAAACATTGAACCACAGGCTGAATGACACGGGGAAGATTTACCTCACTCATACCACCGTCAACGGGATTTACACGCTGCGGATGGTTATCGGTCAGACAAATGTCACACCGAAGCATGTTGAGAAAGCCTGGAAGCTTATAATGAAAACTGCAAGGGAGCTTTAGAGTCAGAGCCAGTGTCCCGCTATCCCTTTTCCTTTGCCTATATTCATACCGAAGATATCAATGCTGAACAGCATTTTAAGGTATGGGGTTTCCCCGATATCACGCCAGGAAGCCTCGACACCCGATGACATCATAAAAGGTATTCTGAAAAGGTAGAAATCGGTCATCAGCTGAATCCCGAACGACTCGAATTTCTCTCTGTAATTATGGTATTCATTCCTGATGATTCTTCTTCCTTCATCAAGGACGGAAACAAAAGTATAACTGTCAGATCCAACCGACTGGTCATAGAAAAAATCGGATCTGATCCTTGTCATATACAGTATTCCCCCCAGCCTGAAGTCAGGATAGGCAATGGGCATATAGTAATCGACCGAAGCGGTAAGCAGTTGCATGGAGACAATATTCTCATACCATTCATCGATATCAGGCTTTCTGGCTCCTATATAGCCCCTGGCAAAACCAATTCTGTTTCTAAGAACAAACTTTTCAGGATTCTGTTGCTCGGCTTCCAATCTCAGCCTGAAGCCATGGTTTTTCAGTAATCCCGGGAAATACAGTGAAAGCTTCCCCGACAGAATATCCCCGTAAATGCCTTTATCGAAGGGATAAGCGGAATAATTCAGATCGATGGTCTGTGCGTATGAAGGGTAAATATCCCTGATCGCATAGCGTCTGTAATTTGAAAAATAGACCCTTCCCGTCAACTGGTTCTGCAGTTTATCGTAGCTGTTGGTTTCGCGAAGGTAGATGTAGTCATTTTTTATTGAGGAAGAAGCTGACAGGTAAAGTTGCCTTGTAAAACTTCCTCCCCTGAACACGAGGGGGAGGGATATTTTGTTTTCCCAGGAGTATCCGTTGGAGAGTATGTCGGGATCGGCAGCATCCCTGCCGAACTTTTCCACGCTGACCGGGTTGCCGTATTCAATACCCGTCTCAATGACGGGATACCATCCCATCCATTTTATATTTGAATGCAGTTTATGTCTCTGGTCCGCCGTGTATTCATATCCAAAGGTGGATATCAGGGTGCTGAGGTTGTTCTGAGTGATCAGGGTGAAGCCCGGAGTTACAGAGAAAGGATCCTCCTGTATTTTAGTAATATCGGTATAGAATGGCATCCAGCTGTGGAAACGGAAGAGCTTCTTCCATTTTCTGTATGGTGACGGGTGGTAAACGTTGCCGGAGATGCTTTCGGCCGGAGGCGTTTGAGCGTCAAAGCGGTTAATAAGGTAGGAATCATGGGAATGTACTATGGGTTCAGCGGCCAGTTCCCGCGGTATCACGGCGCTGCTTATATTGTTTCCCGATGAAGTGTAGTCGGCAAAAAGCATCACCGAACCGTTTATGCTGAGATCGCTTGCTCCGAATCTCGAACGAGTCAGCTGAGTTACTGAATTATCGGCTTTGCGGAGGTAGATATTGTCAGTGCCGTTCAGGGAACTTATATAGAACAGGGAATCGTTTCTGAGGAATGAAGATTGGATGTCGTCCGTACCTGTCTCCACCAGCGTTTGCCAGCTTTTGTTTTCAAGGTTGAAGCGGAGTATGCCTTCTCCCTTTTCATCCATATTGATCACGGTAATATTTCTTCCTGTATCGTCCCACTGCGGCCTTTGGAGCGGGGTATTGCCGAGAGTGCCTGTTGAATGAAGTTTCTCACCGCTGTAAGCATCGAGGATATTCAGTGTGTTAACATTGCCGGGCTTGTTTTCGACGGCTGCCACAAGGGTTCCATCGGGAGAAAGGGAAGCTGATATGTACCTGGTCTTTTTCGTCAGCCGCCTTACCCTGTTTGTACTGATGTCCATAAGCATTATCTCCGACCACTCCCTGTTTGCCCATCTTGGGTCGGAATGAGTTTCGACCCATACAAGCTTTCCGTTTCCGCAGGATATGAAATAAGGATTGATATAACCCGGGAAGTGGATCCTTTTCTCGCTGTTATCCGAGGGCCTTATCATGACGAATGATGCGGGCTCGGAAAGAGAAGTTTTTACTGCTATTATGGTATCCTTGCCAGCCCGGACAGGCGAATGGTAAGAAATGAATTCCTTTCCTTTGTCGGGATTCAGGACAGTATAGTTCAGGCTTGCCGATCTGGCATCATCCTTTGTCCAGATTGTCTTTAGCGAATCGAAAGTTTCGTCGAAAAGCCGTTTTTTGGTCAGCGAGGCTGACTTTCGGAGGCTAATGTTCACAGGATTAATCAGGAAGGGAGCATTTCCGGTCAGGTTGAGGGCTTTGCGCCATATCTGTTTGTCGTATCCGTAGTACGACCATGCCATCATCTGGTAGCCGTAATGGTAGTGGTCGGGAACATGGTCCCTGAATGACCCGTTGACTGATTTGTCGTAGGAGAATACATTGCCCTTTTCCAGCATCAGGGCCTTGAGATGTTTCTGAAATGAAGGTGTTCTTCCGCGCCCAGAGCCTGTCAGCACCGATTCAGTAAAGACGGCATCGCCTTCGAGGTACCACAGAGGCAGCAATGCCGAGACCATTCCCGTGAACTGTTGTCCTGACAGAACCGACATTGCCTTTGTGAAGCCCTTTTTGAGAGATTCCATCTGCATCACGTGGGTAAGCTCATGGATGGCAAGCTGGGTGTTTGCATCGAGCGGGATGGAATTTTGTTCGGGTGTGGGATAGATTTCCATCCTGTTGGGAGACCAGGCAACATATCCGCTCGATTTGATTGTATGGTTATGTATTATAACCGGTATCCTGAACTTGTTAACCGGGTAGATCTCAGAGAGCTGCGACCAGGCCTTGTCGAGCGACCGGGCAAAATCAATTCCGGCATCGCCGTATGTCTTCGGGTATATTACTGTGAACCTGTCGGTAACGATCTGCATCCATCTCAGGGAAGCCGGATCCTGGCCCGTGTTATAATACTGGGCTGATGCAATCCCGGTAAAAAGAAGATATATGACTAATACCAGTGGCCGATATTTCATTGAGGGCAATTTGCGCAAAAGTAGCAAAATTAGCCGGTATGCCTCCATTTGCACATAGTCTGAAAAATTTCGTAATTTCACCGCTCGGTCATTTGAATGAATTTCAGGAAAAACCAGATCTTTCTGATGGGAAAAAACTTTAAGCTGACAGAAACGATATCCGGCTGGATGGTATTCGCGGCAGCCCTTATCACTTACCTTCTTACCCTTGAGCCGACAGCCAGCCTGTGGGATTGCGGAGAATTTATTGCTTCGGCCTTCAAACTGGAGGTCGGGCATCCTCCAGGGAACCCTGTGTTCATGGTTGTTGCCAGATTCTTCTCCTTATTTGCCTTTGGCGACACCACGAAGGTAGCAGCCACCATCAATGCCATGTCGGCTCTTGCAAGCGCGTTCACCATTCTTTTTCTTTTCTGGACCATCACTCATCTTGCAAGGAGAATGCTGGTAGGGAAGGACGAAGAACCGGGAACAGCCAGGACAACAGCAATTATATCAGCAGGCGCAGTCGGAGCACTGGCTTTCGCCTTCTCCGATTCCTTCTGGTTTTCGGCAGTAGAGGGAGAGGTTTATGCTTCCTCCTCATTTTTCACTGCACTTGTTTTCTGGGCAATATTGAAATGGGAAGATGTTGCCGATGAAGAATATGCCAACAGGTGGATCATCCTTATAGCTTTCCTGATGGGGCTTTCCATAGGGGTACATCTTCTTAATCTTCTTGCAATCCCTGCCATTGTGCTGGTTTATTATTTCCGCAGGTATGAGTTTTCATGGAAAGGTCTTGTCCTTTCCCTGGGAATTTCGTTTATAGTGCTTGCTCTTCTGCTTTACGGGATCATGCCTGGTCTTGTCACAATTTCATCCAGGCTCGACATGTTCTTTGTCAATATCCTCGGTATGCCTGCCAACAGCGGTATGATATTCCATTTCATCCTGCTTGTAGTTTTCTTTTTCCTTGCCGTCAGGACTACCCTTTACTCCTCCAGGCGGACAAGGAATGCCATGTTTTCTATTGCTGCCATGCTCTTATCGGGCATATGGGTGATATCCGGATCAATGGTACTGAATATTGCCGTATTGGGCGCTGTTGCCTGGTTCATCTGGTACCTTGCAGGTAAGAACCGCGTAACACTCAACACCGTTCTCACCTCAGTGGTGGTTATCCTCATAGGATTTTCGGCAAACGCGATAATAGTTATAAGGGCGAATGCCAATCCTCCCCTCAATGAGAATCAGCCCGAAAATCCATTCAGCCTGCTTTATTTCCTGAACAGGGAGCAGTATGGATCGCGTCCTCTTTTCCGGGGCCAGTATTACAATGCCCCGGTTATCGATTATGCCGACGGGAAGCCGAAATATGTACTTGAGGATGGGAAATACATAATCAGCGCGTATGATCTGGAGCGAGTGTATGATGAGAGGTTTCTGACATTTTTCCCCAGGATGTGGAGTGATCAGAGCGAACATCAGGAGATGTACAAGGAATGGGGAAAGGTTAAGGGGATTCCCGTGGCGGTAACAAAACAGTCGGGAGAGAAGGAAATAATCCGTAAGCCGAAGTTCAGTGAAAACCTCAGGTTTATGTTCTCTTACCAGTTCGGATACATGTATTTAAGGTATTTCATGTGGAATTTTGCGGGAAAGCAGAATGACACCCAGGGCACAGGTGGGGCAATAAACGGGAACTGGATAAGCGGCATACGATTCCTTGACGAGCCCCGTACCGGAACGCCCGACCTGCCTCCGGGTATGAAGGAGGATACATCGCGGAATGTTTATTACCTTCTTCCCTTACTGCTTGGGCTGGTTGGCATATTCTACCAGTTCAACCGCGATTTCAAAAACTGGTGGGTGGTGCTTCTTTTATTCCTGATGACGGGAGCCGCCATAGTGTTATACCTCAACCAGTATCCAAACCAGCCCAGGGAGAGGGATTATGCCTATGCAGGATCCTTTTATTTCTTCGCGGTGTGGATCGGTCTGGGAGTGCTTGCCCTGTACGAAGCGTTGTCGGGCCTGCTTGGAGAGAAGCTTTCCGCCCCGGCTGCCGGCACCCTGTGTATGGTTGTGCCGGTGCTTATGGCCGTTCAGAACTGGGACGATCACGACCGGTCGGGACGTTACCTTGCCCGCGATGTAGCCTTCAATTACCTCAATTCCTGTGCCCCGAATGCCATTCTCTTTACAAATGGCGACAACGACACCTTCCCCCTCTGGTATGCACAGGAAGTGGAAGGAGTAAGGACTGATGTAAGAGTCTGCAATCTGATGCTTCTCAATACCGACTGGTACATCAACCAGATGAAGAGGGCTGTGTATGAGTCTGCCCCGCTGCCTGTCACCCTGCCTCCGCAGAAGTACTATGACGGAGTGAACAACCAGGTTTTCATTGTTGAAAAGACGACTGACCCGGTAAGTATTTCCACGGTTATCGACTGGATAATGAGCGATAACAAGGCCACGAAGATACAGTTATCTGCAAATGAAATACTTGACGTAATCCCGTCGAGGACCATCAGGATTCCCGTCGATTCGGCGAAAGTACTGGCCTCGGGGACTGTAAAGCCTGAGGATGCCGGCAAGATAGTCCCTTATATTGATATCAAGCTGAAGGGAAGCTCTATACTGAAGAGCCAGCTGATTCTTCTCGATATTCTCGCGCATAACAACTGGGAGCGTCCCATTTACTATGTCACCGGATATCATGATGATGCCCTGGGGCTTGAAGAATATTTCCAGCTCGAGGGGCTTGCCTACAGGCTTGTTCCCATCAAGTCGGAAATCACTAACTGGTATGAGTACGGGCGTATTGATACAGATATCCTGTATGATAACATTGCGAACAAATTTGTCTGGGGCGGAGCCGCCGATCCGGATGTCAACCTCGACTATCATCATATAAGAACTCTGATGGTCATCAGGTCCAGACTGGTCTATGCCCGTCTGGCAAAGTCACTTGCAGCAGAAGGCAAGAATGAGAAGGCCCTGACTGTCCTTAACAGCTGCATGGAGTCGCTGCCGGTTAACAAATTCCCTTACGATACGTATTTCACCGACCTGATAGAGGGATATTTTGCTGCAGGCGATTCTGCCAGGGCTGTTGAGCTGACCAGGGATATGAGCGCTTATTATTTTGGGAGGCTCGAGTATTTCCTGAAGCAGAATCCGTATGTCCTGAGTTCCGCGGAGTATGAGATACAGTCAGCCATTCAGTACACGGCAAGGGCAGCGGCTTTCTGCGAAAAATACGGTCAGGAGAAGATTGCTGGGGAGATCAACGGGAAGCTTGAGGGATACTACGCGGAATACGTGGGCAGGCAAAGGGCTCTCGGGAATTAGGCAATAATATCTGCCGCCGGCATTGAAAATGCCAGGAAAGCAACAATAAAAACGATTCTCAGGAACGGTAAATGGGCTGCTTTTCTTCCTGTTTGAGGTATTTTTCAAGCAGGGCGTAGACTTTTTCCGGGTAAACCGGCTTCAGGATATATTCTGTGCATCCGGCTAAAAAGGCGTCTGATTTTGATTGTTCGGATGAATAGGCCGTGATCATCAGAACCGGGACATTCTTTCTTGTTTTTCTAAACATCCTGGTGCAGTCGATACCATTAACCAGCGGAATCAGGAAATCCATTATCACCAGGTCGATTTTTCTGTTATCTGTGTTCACGAAATCGATAAAATCCCTTCCCGTACGAAATTTTACCACTTCGGCCCCTGAGCTCAGGAGGAGGGTTTCATAGTACCTGCTGGAAGGTACGTCATCCTCGACAATGACAATGGTCTTGTCTGTTAATTCTAAACTGCTGAAGTTCAAGGACATTTAAAATTGAATTTGACTGATACTAAATTACAACAACTAATAATTGTCCGCCTTTTTAGCAAGCACAGTTATTAACAACTTATAAACAAAAATAATGCCGGGGACCCAATAATAAAAGGTATTCGTCAAAGAAAACTGGCGTTCGTCAAAGAATACGGACGTTCGTCAAAGCTGAAAGGTCAGGATTTATTATCTGCACTCCCAATAGTATCGTTTGTCGCCAATTACGACATCGCGCTGGGTTTCGATAGCAATAAGGTCGGCATCGCAATACTTGATTTCGGGGCCTTCGCTGATTATCCCCTTCCCGGTCTGGTAGGTTATTTCACGACATATCTTGCATGATCCCAATGGTTCGCATGATACGAAAGCCATGGAAAAAAGGATGAATGATGTGGCGATAGCTAATATCCGTTTCATATTCCGGGTTTTTTCAAAATTAACATATGCAAGTATTGTGCCTTTCTTTTAATTCAAAAACGAAAATTTTAAAACAATATTAGGTATTTTGATGCAACTATTCTTCAAAAAGGATGTCATTTATCAGGAATTGAAATCAAAAGGAATTAAAACATTACTGTCATGGAAGATATTAATAAAATGAAGAAACATGTGACTGTAGTCGGAGCCATACATATTGGTATGGGTTTTATTGGTCTGATAGCCGCGATGGCAATCTTTTTTGCACTGAGGTTTGCTCATGGTTTTGTCGGCAACGAAGAGATCGCCGCTATGGTTATCAACTTTTTATCGGCGAGCCTGCCACTGCTCATCGGATTTTTGTCTACGTTAGGGCTTGTAGGCGGTATAGGGCTTCTTTCGTTTCAGCCCTGGGCAAGGATTATTGTGATGATTATTGCGGCTGTAGGATGCCTGAATATCCCTATCGGGACTCTCATAGGAGTCTATTCCCTCTGGGTGCTGTTGCAGGACGAAACGATCAAACTGTTCGAAGCCCAAAAAACCAATTCCGGTAAGAGTGGCCCGGTCGTAGTCTGAAATTCAGAGCTGCTTTTCTCCGTCAGCCGTGGTCATAGCCTTTCGCGGGCAGGCATTTGACAGGAGTTCTTTTTTTTCTAAATTGTCGTAAAAAATTATCCATGGCTGACGACAATAAGATTATTTTCTCGATGTACCGGGTTGGGAAGACATTCCCTCCTCATCGACAGGTTCTTAAGGACATATCCCTTTCCTTCTTTCTGGGAGCCAAAATCGGAATAATAGGTCTTAACGGATCGGGGAAATCCACCCTTTTGAAGATAATTGCCGGAATTGAAAAAGAGTACCAGGGCGAAGTTACTTTCGTTCCGGGTTATACCGTGGGTCACCTGCCCCAGGATCCTCTTCTTGACGACAGCCGGACTGTAAGGGAGGTTGTGGAGGAGGGTGTCAGGGAAACGATTGATCTTATATCGGAGTATGAATCGATAAATGAGCAATTTGGGGATCCGGAGGTTTATGAGAATCCCGACCGGATGCAACAACTGATGGACCGTCAGGCATTGCTTCAGGAGAAGATCGACTACACCGACGGATGGAATATCGATCACAGGCTCGAAAGGGCAATGGATGCACTCAGATGTCCCGACAGCGGCACCAGTGTGAGCATTCTTTCAGGAGGTGAGAGGAGAAGGGTTGCCCTTTGCCGGCTTCTTCTGAAGCAGCCCGACATATTGCTGCTCGATGAGCCGACCAATCATCTCGATGCCGAATCTGTACATTGGCTCGAGACTACCCTTAAGCAGTATCGCGGCACTGTTATTTGTATAACACACGACAGGTATTTTCTCGACAATGTCGCGGGATGGATTTTGGAGCTCGACAGGGGCGAAGGCATTCCCTGGAAGGGAAACTATTCATCGTGGCTCGAACAGAAGGCAAAACGTCTGGAAATAGAGGAAAAAGGCAATGTAAAAAGAAGGAAGATGCTTGAACGGGAACTGGAATGGGTAAGGATGTCGCCCAAAGCCCGCCATTCAAAATCAAAAGCCCGTCTGAACGCATACGAAAATCTTTTCAACCAGGATGTGAAGGCCAAGGAGGAAAGGCTCGAGATATTCATACCCAACGGTCCCAGGCTTGGCGACAAGGTTATCAGGGCAAAGGGCGTGGCCAAATCGTATGGCGACAAGCTGCTTTTCGAGGACCTGGATTTCGATCTTCCGCCCAATGGCATTGTAGGTGTTATCGGTCCGAACGGAGCCGGTAAGACAACTCTTTTCCGTATGATAATGGGGCAGGAGAAAGCAACGAAAGGAGAGTTTGAAGTAGGCGAGACTGTTGTCCTGGGATATGTCGATCAGGCTCATTCAGAGATCGATCCGGAGAAGACGGTCTATGAGGTGATTTCAGGAGGACAGAACGATGTTATGGTGGGTAACCGGCTTATAAATGCCCGGGCCTATGTTTCGAGGTTCAACTTCACCGGGGCCGATCAGGAGAAGAAATGCGCGGTACTTTCAGGAGGCGAGCGCAACAGGCTGCACCTGGCCCTGACTCTCAAGTCGGGTGCGAATGTCCTTCTTCTCGACGAACCCACGAACGACATTGATGTTAACACCCTCAGGGCCCTCGAAGAAGGGCTGGAAAACTTTGCTGGCTGCGCGGTGATTATCTCGCACGACAGATGGTTTCTCGACAGGATTACAACCCATATGCTTGCCTTTGAGGGCGATTCAAAGGTGGTGTGGTTTGAAGGCAATTACTCGGAATACGAGGAAAATTACAAAAGACGTGTTGCAGACACAACACCGAAGCGAATTAAATATAAAAAGCTGGTCTAAATAAAAGTCTTGCAAGTCTTGCAAGTCTTGCAGGTCGTGCAAGTCCTGCCAATTGAAAGGACCAGCAAGACCAGCAAGACCCCAAAACTAATGACATGCGATCACTGATTATCAGCTGTATCCTTTTCAGTACCTTTCTTCTGACTTTTCCTGCCGGGGCTCAGATCGGCCGCCGCTTTCCTTCGGAAAAGAAGGTAGTGACTGATCCGCTTACCGGGGTTCAGCAGACCTTTTTGACGAGCAGCCAGTTGGGTAATTCAAAGATTTACGATACTCAGCGGCAGTGGACTGCCGACGGGAAGTGGCTTGTGTTCCGTTCGCGAAGGGTTCCGGGCGAGACTCTGGCGGTCAATGAAGAGAGCGGCGACATAGTCCAGGTAACTGAAGGCGCTTACATGGGGGTGCAGACTCTTGCTTCAAAGTCGATGAAGCTGTATTTCATGCGTATGAACCTCCGCCAGGTGGGGCAGACGAAGCCCGGACCAGTTCAGATTGTTGAGGTCGATCTGGAAGGGTTGTTTGCCGACAGCGAAGCCGGACAGCTTAAGGCGGAAAATGAATACCAGAGAGTATGCGGAACCATTCCGGCTGAGGTTGGTGCCGGCGGCAGCATGGCCCTCGATGCCGGTGAGGACTGGGTTTACTACCGTATAGGCAAGGCTGAAGCGGAAAGGAGGATAGCTTCAGGCATGAAGATCGATGCGAATATAGGTCCGGGTAACATGGAAGAGGGTCCTTCGGGCATAGGGAAGATGAATATTAAGACCGGGGAGACCGGTTTGGTTGTTATTCTTCCTTTCCAGGTGGGGACTATCCAGGCAAACCCATCCGTTCCGGGTGAGATAGTTTTTTGCCGGGAAAGCGGGGACAGGGCTCCGCGGCGGAGCTGGACAGTAATGTCGGACGGATCGGGGCTCAGGCCACAGGGTGCTGGGCACGGGGTTCAGGGCACAGGGCGCAGGGCACAGTGACAAGTCGTGCAAGTCGTGCAGGTCATGCAAGTCTTTTACGATGAAGATTTAGCTGTTTGATGTGACTTGAATCTTGAACCTCGAATATCGAATCGAATGCAGTGAAGTCAACCCCTCCGGGGTTATACCTGTTGTGGGGCGCCATTTTCCCGGGGCGATACCCGGGCTATTGGAAGATGACACCTCCGGTGTCAGCAATCTTCCCCGGTCTGTTTTAGTGACTGCGGGGCGCAGGGCACAGAGCACAGAGCGCAGGGCACAGAGCACAGGGCACAGGGCACAGGGCACAGAGCACAGAGCGCAGGGCGAAGAGGAGAAGAGGAGACGAAGAGACCGCAAGACCGCAGGACCGAGGAAAACCACACGAATTTTTATCGATAAACGATATCCTGCTTATTGTTATTCGACAAATATTTTACCTGAAACGATATTATTTTTTGAGTTCCTGCGATTGTGCAGTTTGTGCAAGTCGGGCAGGTAGTTTTATCTTTTACAAGTTACCCAGGAGGTTCAGCGCGTAAAGCGGCAGATTAATAAACTGGTCCTGACGGCGGTAATCCGACATGGAAGTGCGGACTGCAATTCCCGGATTATATTTTTCCCTATAGACTTTCAGACTTTTTGCCTGGAGATTCTCTTCTGCTTTAACTTCAACAGGGATAATATTTTTCCCATGTTGTAAAACAAAATCAACCTCTGCGGTGGAACGTTCAGCGGACCAATAATAAATAACAAACTCTCCTGAAGCTGCAAGCTGTTGAAATGTATACTGTTCAGTTAATGCTCCTTTAAATTCAGTCAATATTTTACTGCCTTCCAGAAGGATATGAGGATCAATATCCGTCATAGCAGATAGTAATCCAATGTCAACCAGAAACAATTTAAAGGCGCTCAGGTCTTCATAAGCTTTCAGAGGGATGGCAGGTTTGGATACCCTGTATACCCGCTCCACCTGACCGCAATCGGTCAGCCATGACAGTGCCAGTTCATAATCTTTTGCCCGGGAACCCTCTTTAACCAGTCCGTAAATGAACTTTTTGTTTTCCTTTGCAAGCTGTGATGGTATTGAATTCCAGAGCATTCTGATGCGGGGTATAATGGTTGGAGGAGCGTGCTTTGAAAAATCCTGATCGTAACCGTTGAGGATTTCTTTCTGAATATCACGTACCTCCCTGAAGCTGCCATTCCCGCTAAACCGCGAAACAACTTCAGGCATACCTCCAACGAAATAGTAATGACGAAGACGTTCGATATATCTTGATTTGTAAGCTGTTATTAATTCCCAGTCACCTGAGCCCAGTATTTGTACCAGTCCATCTTCTCCAAGCGCTTCAAGAAATTCCGGGAAGGTCAGGGGGTGCAGATCCATGAATTGGACTTTTCCCACAGGGAATGAGGCCTCTGAATGGAGCGCCATTCCCAATAGTGACCCGGCTGCAACAAGGTGATATTCACCTGCATCTTCCTGAAAATACTTTAATGAAGTCATAGCCCGGGGAGCGCTCTGTATCTCGTCAAAAATAATCAGGGTATTTTCAGGCTTGATTATCAGTCCCGTCTCTGCCTGCATACCCGTGATAATTCTTTTAATATCAAAGTCTCCGGCAAAAAGGTTTGCCAGACGCTGGTTCTTTTCAAAATTCAGGTAAACAGTCTGGGCGTATTCAGTTCTGCCAAATTCCTTCATCAGCCAGGTCTTCCCAACCTGTCGGGCACCGCGAATAATCAGGGGCTTCCTCCCTGGAGAGTTTTTCCATGCAACTAATTCCGCCCATTTGGTTCTTCTCATTCCTGATATTTTGTACAAATATACATTTTTACAAACGACTTTTTGTGTTTTTATACATTTTTTCGAAGAACTATTTGTAAAACGAGAAGAAAACCACAGGGCACAGGGCACAGGGCACAGGGCACAGGGCACAGAGCACAGGGCACAGGGCACAGGGCTCAGGGCACAGGGCTCAGGGCACAGAGCTCAGGGCACAGGGCGCAGAGCACAGGGCACAGGGCTCAGGGCACAGGGCACAGGGCACAGGGCGCAGAGCGAAGAGCGCAGAGCACAGAGCGAAGAGACCGCACGACCGCACGACCGCAAGACTGCAGGACCGCACGACTGCAGGACCGCAAGACTGTACGACCGCTTTGCGCTTACAGCTGCAGTGTCAGTGCCTTTCTTGTTGTTTCCGGTGTAGTAAGTCCCCTGTCGCCCAGTTCGAGCCATTTCCTGTCCTCGAATCTCGAAACTATCTTGTCTATAGTATCGGCTTTGACGTTATAGGCACTCAGACGGGTCGGCACTCCGAGCGATTCAAAGAATTCAACTGTTTTATCTATCGCTTTAAGGGCACGTTCATCATCGCTTCCTTCAGTAATTTTCCACACTCTTTCGGCAAACTGTAGCAGCTTGCCTTTCTTTTCTTCGAAGAGGGTTTTCCAGAGCCCTGGCAGCACTATTGCCAGCGTTCTTGCATGATCGATCCCGTGAAGGGCAGTCAGTTCGTGTCCTATGCTGTGAACCGACCAGTCGCCCGGCACACCGCACTGGATAAGTCCGTTCAGAGCCATGGTAGCTGACCACATCAGGTTCGACATTGCCTCATAGTCGGCTGGGTTTTCGTATACCGCCGGCGCCTGTTCTATCAGTGTAACGAGTATGGCTTCCGCGAATCTGTCCTGAATGGGAGCATTGACCGGATAGGTAAGATACTGTTCTGTGACATGCACGAATGCATCGACGATACCGTTGGCTACCTGGCGTTTGGGAAGAGTTCCGGCTGCATCGGGCAGGAGGAAGGAAAACTTCGGGAACACCAACGGGGATGCGAAGGAGCGCTTTTCATCGGTGGATTTTCTGCTTATCACCGCGTTCTTGTTCATCTCGCTTCCCGTTGCCGGAAGAGTAAGTACCACTCCCAGGGGGACAGCGGAAACTACGGGCATTCCTTTGGCAAGAATATTCCAGGGGTCGCCGAATCTGTAGGGGATGGCAGCGGCAATGAATTTTGTGGCATCGATAACCGATCCGCCACCCACTGCCAGAAGGAAGTCTATATTCTTTTCCTTCGCTATTTCCACAGCCTTCATGGCAGTTTCGTACAGGGGATTGGGCTCAATTCCGCCGAACTCCGTAACTTCAAATCTTTCCAGTGCAGCCTTTACCCTGTCATAGACACCGTTTTTCATTATGCTTCCCCCTCCGTAGAGAAACATCACTTTGCTTCCTGCAGGAATCTGAGTTGAGATTTTCGGGAACTGCTCCTTCCCGAAAAACACTTTTACCGGGTTGTAAAATTCAAAATCAGTCATATTATATTTTTGTTATTATTCAATTAATTATCTGAAAAGTTGAGGCGCCAGTTCCGACAGGTAGGTTCTCCAGTTCGTCCAGGTGTGTCCGCCTTCGCTTTCCCTGTAAACATACGGAAATTTTATCGCGTCGAGCTTGCTCCTGAATTCGACGTTGGTTTTGTAAAGAAAGTCGGTCTTGCCGATACCGATCCAGTATAGTTTGAAGCCATTCTTAAGCTGTTGCTGAAGGGTTTTATCGAAATTTTCATAGACTTTGGATGTATTATTCGGATCGTTCATTATTGCTGCAGAGAATAGACCGATATAGTCGAACTTGTTGGGATGGAATCTTGAGATATGCAGTGAGTGATAGCCTCCCATCGACAGACCGGCTATTGCCCGGCCCGATTTCTCTGTTATAACATTGTAATTACTTTCCACGAAGGCCACGATATCCATAAAAGTTTCCTCATACTTTCCGTCCATGGTATTCGGGAGCTGCATGGTCGGTTTTTGGAAACCGAGGCTTGATTCTCCGGGAGCGGCTTCCTGAGCGACATTCCCGTTAGGCATCACCACGATCATTGGCAAGGCTTTTCCCTGGGCAATCAGGTTATCCAGGATCTGGGATGTTCTTCCAAGGTTTATCCAGGCCTCTTCGTCGCCTCCCATTCCGTGAAGTAGGTAAAGTACCGGGTATTTCTGTTTCGAGCTCTCGTATCCTGCCGGGGTGTAGATGGTGATCCGTCTTTTCATTCCCAGCGAGGGGGAGTCGTACCATCTTCTTGCAACCGTTCCGTGGGGGACATTGTTAACCTGGTAAAGGTCGCCCTTTCCGCCTCCCACGATAAACACGTTGGTTACAGTGGCCACGTCCCTGATCATGTAGACATTATTGGGGTCGGTATTTCTGATACCGTCGACTATAAATGAATAGCTGTACAAGTCGGAGGCAAGGGGGGCGGTGGTGTAGGACCAGAGGCCTTTATCGTCTTTAGTCATCAGTTCCGAACCCGGAGTCCAGCCCTGGGCAGGCATCCAGTCGCCTGTCAGCTTTACTTCCTTTGCATCGGGCGCCTGGAATCTGAACGTGACTGAATTGTCGGCATTGATCTCGGGAGAAGTGATGGTTGCCCCTCCGAAAAGGGCCTGCTGGGAGAATAATGTAGCTGAAAGCACTGTCAGTGCAAGCAGTGATAGGAGGAGATGTTTTTTCATGGAGTTTAAATTAATTATCTGATAAAAAGAATTTCAGGTTCTTGCTTGTTTTACTGTTAAACAACGAACATGCGAATTTAGGAAAATGTTCCGTTAAATCCCTGTCTGTACCGTCTCTCTGGCTTAGGTTTTTGTAATCGTACTGCAATGCAGGATTATGCTGTTATTAATTTGTTTCTGCGGCCATGAAAGTCAATAGCACCTTTAAACCTGTTATGCCGCGAGATTGTTACTTGTCGTGGTGATACCGGCTCCCGTGATCAAGCCACTGAAGTCATTGTTTTGTGCTGATATTTTTCCGGGTTTTATTCTGGGAAAATCAGTTTCTTTGTAAAAGAAAAGATAAGAATCTTATTCCAAATCAGATATGCCGAAGTTTTTAAAAATGTTTTTTATTTCAGCTCTTACAGCTGTATTTTTTCAGTCAGGAATTAATTCCCAGACTGTAGATAAATCAAGCCTTGAATCCGGCAGGAAGAGGTCTTTGGTTGTTCCTGTTATCCTGAACGGTGAGGCTCAGAGGATACCTGAATTTGAAGATCCTGAGGAATGGATACGTCATGATCTCTGGGTAGAGACTGAGTTTGACACCGACGGTGATGGCCGGAAAGACAGGATGCATGTTGATGTAACCCGTCCCGCGCAGACTGAGACAGATGGTCTGAAGCTACCCGTTGTATACGAATCGAGTCCATATTTCGCGGGTACTGGGTCATCGGCAAGTCAGTATTTCTGGAACGTGAGGCAGGAACTGGATGCCGATCCTCCGGAAAGGGCGAAGATGCCTCCCATTCAGAGGAGGGGTCAGCGGCCGGTGATATCCACTTCCCAGACCAGGGCATGGGTACCATATGGTTTTATTGTTGTTCATTCCTCAGCTCCGGGAACCGGTTTGTCGCAGGGCTGTCCGACGGTAGGCACAAGGATTGAGGCGCTTGCCCCGAAGGCGGTTATCGACTGGCTTAACGGCAGGGCAAAAGCCTACACTACTCCCGATGGAACAGAAGAGGTAAAAGCATACTGGGCTACAGGCAAAGTCGGTATGATCGGAACCTCCTATAACGGAACGATACCTTTTGCTGCTGCCACTACCGGTGTTGAGGGACTTGAGGCCATTATCCCTGTTGCTCCAAACAATTCGTATTACCATTATTACCGTTCCAACGGTCTGGTCCGCAGTCCGGGAGGCTATATCGGCGAGGATGTTGATGTTCTTTACGATTTCATCCATTCAAATCCCGATAACTGCGAATATTGCGACAGTGTTATAAAACGGGGAGTGATGCACGCGAGACAGGACAGGAAAACAGGCGACTACAATGATTTCTGGGCTGAGCGCGACCTTATGAATTACATGAACGATTACAGGGCGGCAACACTTATGGCTCACGGCTTCAACGACTGGAATGTGATGATAAGCCACAGTATCCGTTTTATGGATGTACTTAAGAATAAGGGAGTTCCGCTTCAGGTTTATTTTCACCAGGGAGGCCATGGAGGCGAGCCTCCTTTCCGGATGATGAACAGATGGTTCACACGTTATCTTTTCGGGGTTGAGAATGATGTCGAAAAAGATCCGAAGGCATGGATTGTACGTGAGGGCGACGACAGGCTGGAGCCGACTTCCTATCCCGATTATCCGAATCCGGAAGCATCGCCGGTCAGGTTCTTCCTGGGTCCGGGTGCGCCTCAGGCCGGCTCGCTGCTTATGAACAAGCCTTCCATGAAAAGCCGTGAGACTCTAGTAGATAATTTCTCTTTCAGCGGCAGTACACTTGCAAAAGCCGAATGGACCGACCACCGGCTTATTTATCTTACACCTCCGTTGAAGGAAGACTTGCATATTTCGGGGACTCCTTCGATAAAAATAAAGGCTTCGAGCGATAAGCCTGCCGTCAATTTATCAGTATGGCTTGTAAGCCTGCCCTGGACGGAATCGAGGAATCCCAGGCCGACGGATAACATAATAACACGGGGCTGGGCCGACCTTCGGAACTACAGGTCGCTGACCGAAAGCGAGCCGCTTAAGGCGGGCCATTTCTATGAAATGACTTTTGAGCTCGAGCCCGACGATCAGATTATTCCGGCAGGAAAACAGATAGCGCTTATGATTTTCTCAAGCGACAGGGAATACACGCTCTGGCCCGATCCGGGTACAAGGCTTACTGTTGATCTCAACGGTACTGAGATTACCTTACCTGTTGTCGGGGGAATCGGGGCGGTGAAGTTTGAATAGTTCCTTGTTGGGTTCCGGGCCCATGACAAATGTGAGTCTGCCGCCCTTCTTTATGTCCGCGTGACTGATTTCCGGTATGTTAAGCGTTTCGCCGTTAAGTGTGGCCGACTGGATATACCTGTTTTCGGATGAATTATTCTTCGCTTCAATTATGAATTCCACACCCTCAGCCGGTCTGATTATGGTTTTCCCGAAGAGAGGGCTTCCGATGCTGTAAACAGGGTTTCCGGGTGTCACCGGATAAAATCCCATCGAACTGAGAACATACCACGAAGAAAGGGATCCCATATCCTCATTTCCGCATAATCCTCCCGGACCCGGCCGGTAAAGCTGTTCACATATCTGCCTGGTCCAATACTGTGTTTTCCAGGGCTCTCCGGAATAATTCCAGAGATACGCCACATGGTGCGAAGGCTGGTTTCCATGGACATATTGTCCTATTGTTCCAACCACACCGATATACTTAGGACCGGTAATGGAAGGATCCATGCTGAAGAATGTATCAAGTTTCCTGTTGAAACCTTCATTGCTTCCAAAAAGGGATATCAGTCCGTTTATGTCGTGCTGTACCGACCAGATATACTGCCACGCGTTCGACTCGGTGTAATGGCGGTTTGGCCTGACGCCGACAAGAAGGGGATCGAAATACCGGTAATAGCGGTGCCCGTCTTTTTCCACTATTTCCTGTTCTTTTTCTCCGGCCATTTCCAGGAAAGTGCCATCCGCTTTTCGCGGTCGCATGAATTCAGTTTCGCTGTCCCACACATTTACATAATTTTTCGCCCTTTCCATGAACATCCTGTAATCGTCCTCCTTAGCCATGGCGCGGGCCATTTGGGCGATACACCAGTCATCATAGGCAAGTTCAAGGGTGTTCGAAACAGATTCCGTCACCTTGTCAACCGGGGTATAGCCCAGTTTGAGATAGTACTCGAGTCCCGAGCGGCCTGAACTCAGGGGGACAGGAGGTTTGGGCATCTCGAGCGCCTTGGTCTTCATGGCATTGTATACGAAGCCGGCATCGAAGCCTGTATGTCCTTTAAGATATCCGTCAACAATAACCGGAACAAGGTGATCGCCTACCATCGATTCGCGGTATATATTTGCAAAATGCTGTGCCGGCAGCCATCCGAAGTCTCTTATTTTGGCTTCTATCGACTTGAGGAAATCGTTGACTCTTTCAGGAGCCACGATAGTAAGCAGGGGATGCTGCGACCTGTAGGTGTCCCAGCACGAGAAGGAACCGTAAAAATCATAATCTGCAGCCTCGTGTACTTTACCGTCCATCCCGAAATACTTTCCGTCGACATCCTGATAGATGTACTGCGAAAGGAGCGAACGGTACAGGGCGGTGTAAAAGATTTCCTTTTGTTCAGGGCCGGCTCCTTCTATTTCAATTCGCGATAACTCGGCGTTCCAGGTTTCAAGGGCTTCTTTCCTTACTCTGTCGAAATCACCGTCGCCCTTTTCAGCTTCAAGATTTTTCCTGGCTCCCTCCAGGCTCACGTACGACAGGGCCACGTATGCTGTTATCCGTTCATTTTCTGAAGTGCTGTAATTGACGAAGGCTCCTATTCTTTTGCCTGTTTCACCGCTCTTGTAGGGGAAGATGCCACTTCCCGATTCGGGAGTGCTGCGGCCGAGGTCGAAGGTACCGTAGTAAAGAAAAGGTTTGCTGAATTCCGCGCAGAAAAAGACCTTTCCCGTAGGACTGTTCCTGTAGCCTTCGATGCGCCTGTCGCTCGCGATCATGATATGAGAATCGTCCGGCTGCGGGGCTGTTCCGATCTGGTGTCCCAGGTCGATGATAATATTTGCATTGGTGGTTTCAGGAAAGGTGTAGCGGTGGAATGCCACTCTTCTTGTTGAAGTGAGTTCAACCTTTATATTGTAATCCCTGAGCACAACCGAGTAATATCCGGGATAGGCCGTTTCCTCAGAGTGATCGAAGGTTGATCTGTATCCCTCATCCGGATTGTCGGCAGTTCCGGGCGTTATTTGCAGTTTGTTCCCTACCGTGGGCTGGAAAAGGATGTCGCCCCCGCTTGTCATCCCGACGCCGCTGTAGTGTGTATGGCTGAATCCCATGATGGTGTTGTCGGCCCAGGTATAGCCCGCGGCATAAGTCCATCCTGTAGTGTGGCAGTCGGGACTCACATGCACGAGAGCCCAGGGGAGAGAAGCTCCCGGGTATGTGTGTCCGAAATACTGAGTTCCGATAAAGGGATTGACATAATCGACAGGTCTGCTTTTTCTCCCGTCGGATTTTTTATTATCTCCTTTATGGCTTCCGGAGTTTCCCTGATCAGCCTGAGAACATGAGGCGGCAATGATCAAAGTAAGGCAGAAAGCGGCCGATTTCAGAATTAAACGCTTGTTCATAATGTGATTGTCAGAAAAAATTTAAAACAGGGTTATTCCCTTATATTTTGATAAACAGTTTGTTTTTATAGAGCCAATAACAAATATACCAAAGACCTGCCCATATCCCCAGGCTGGTCAGGATTTTGACAGTTGTTTCTCCTCCCCACGAGAAGAAAAGTTTAACGAAAGGCTGGATGATGTTCCTGATGAAATCGGCTCCTCCTATGTGGAAGAAGATATAGATGAATATGCAGTTCATCCCGACAACGATAAAGAACCAGGAGCCTTTTTTGAAAAGTTTTTTCACATCTATAAGCCAGTAGCAGAAAGCAAGTGCAAGGATTGTCCAGCCGCCGCTGACAAGAACAAATGATGATGTTGCTATCTTCTTGATTATCGGGGTGATGTTCAGCAGGTCGAGGGCATAGCCGGCGGCCAGTGCTGCCACTCCGCCTATAGCCAGCGCCCTTAGTTTGTAAGTATGGCTTTTATCGCTCATCAGCAGTTTACCGCAAAGGACTCCCCACACGGTGTGAGCCGTGGTTGAAACGAAGTTCAGGGTAGCCCATGCACTGGCTTTCTCAACGCCCTCGATCTTGTTGTTGAACCAGGCGCCCAGGTTCTCGTAGATTACCCAGGGGTTGTTGAAACCTTCTACCGGGAAAAAACGGTATGCAAGGTCTATCAGAAGCAGTATAGCCAGGCTGAAGATTATCTGGAAGCGGAAGCTTTTATTTCTTATCAGAAATGCGACAATGTAGGTCACGGACAATTGTGCAAGGACATTCTGGAATCTGAACACCAGCTTATCGGCCTGGATAAAGTACAGAGCCCAGCCGAAGAAGAGCAAGAGGAAGGCCCTCTTCCAGGCATGCCGGTTGATTTCTCTCAGGCTTTGTCCCTTCCTGATCCTGTTGGCAACGGCAAAAGGAATAGCCACTCCGACAATGAACATGAAGAAAGGTTGTATCAAATCCCAGAAATGGAGTCCATGCCATTCATGATGCTGAAGCTGGTTCCCAAGGAAATGAACAACCGGATTCCCGGAACGCGCGAGAATAGAGTAGAGCCGTGTTGCTTCTCCCGCGAGAAGGAACATTGTAAATCCACGGAAAAAGTCTACCGATGCAATTCTTCCGGGAAGGGGGGCATTGACGGAAGCAGGTTTTGAGGTCATATTGGCAAGGTTGATCTTAGTTCAAATTTAAGGAATCTCATTTTAGTTCACGGAAGCGTGCCAGGTGTCCGGCCGTGCTGTTCAGAAGTTTCTGAACCGCAAGTCCGTGCATGATTCCGGGGACTATTGCTTCTGTTTGGCTGTTTGTCAGGAATACATAGTGCGCGTGGATCATTGCCCTGTGCCAGCCTCCCGGAACATGGCCCGACGGGAAGGATGTGAGGGGCTTATAATTGCTTCCGCTTATCTTTCTTGACCAGGTGGTGGATTCCTCCGTGTAATACTCAAACTCTCCGGGATTCTCTGAAGTGAACCTGATGGATCCTCCCGTTGCAAAGATCTCAAACGAAAGGCTGTCGCCTGATCCTGAGCTGATACGGCTTGCCGAAAGAGTTCCCACAGCATGGCTTTCCCTGTCATAGAGAGATATCTGACTGAAGAGGTCCGATCCTTCCGGAACGTCATCAAATTCCCCGGCCTGAACAGCTCCGGTGATTTCCACTTTATCACCGATGAAAGCTATCAGAAGGCTCAGGATATGTGATCCCAGGTCGGCCATGGCCCCGCCGTCGGGAGCCGGGCTGAGCCGGGTGACACGTTTTTCGCGGTACGATTTCTTAAGATAATCACCGTGATAATATTTGAATTCGAAGTGAATTGGTTTCCCCAGCGCTCCCGACTTCCAGAAGGCGAGAGCCTCCCTGACGGCCGAGGTGTACAGATACTGAAATCCGACCTGAACCTGCAATCCGGGACGGGAACTGATTATCTCAAGAATGCCTTTCTCTTCCTCACTGCCCGAGCATACAGGTTTTTCGAGGTAGATCCTCCTTAAATGGTCCATAGCGGCGGCGGCTTTGAAATGCTTATAATGGACATTGTTTGGCCCAAGTATGAAGACGGTGTTTATACTCTTGTCTGCCAGCAGCTCTTCGACAGGGCAGGCTTTCCGGAACCCGTAGCTGGCGGCAAATGATTCCATGCTTTCCTCGCGGGCAGAGCTAACTGCAGCCATTTCCACAGGGGGAGAATCGGGGCAATAATATTTTAGGGAATTGAGGGAAAATGCATGAGAGCGGGCTATTCCCCCGGCTCCCAGGAAACCAATGACAGCTTTTTCGTTTTCCATAGGGAATAATTTCAGTAATTATCTTGAGCGGATTAAGATAATCCTAATACAGGCATTAACTGTAAAAAGAATATCAAAAATCACAAAAAAAACATATATTCACCACTTATAGCCTTAATAATTTAACCCTTTAAGGGACTAAGCTCACGCCGTGAACCGCCCGCCGCATACCGTTCTTCTCATTCCTTGACTATCTTGTACGCGTACAGTCTTTCGTTTCCTATCCTCAGTAAATAGATGCCTGAGCTTAGTCCCGAAAGGCTGACCATGGATATATCGGATTCCAGTACACCTGTCTTTACTATCCGGCCCGACATGTTGACAATGAGATAATTTGCCGGAATAAGTTCGGGCAGGCCCTGGACCATGATATAGTTGTTTGCCGGGATAGGGGATATAATGAAACTGTTCAGCTCGTCGGGGATGGGTAAGGGAAGTCCGAGGTAATTTCCCAGGAAGCTTCTGAGGTCGACAAGATGTATCTTCTGGCTGACTCTGACAACAGGCTTGTACGAAAAAGCTTCGTTTGTGATAAAGAACCGTGTGCCTTTGGTGGTGGTGATGGCCTCAACCTGATGATATGGCAGAAGCAGGTCTATTTTACGCTTGTTGGCGCCCAAAAAATCGGTACCTGCAAAGTCATACAAGAGGTAGAGGAAAGGTTGCAGCTTATTGCTGTAGCCGGTGAGGACTATTATTCTTTTATCACGGTTATAAACAGCGCCGGTAATCAAACCGTTTACATTCAATGATGCCTTTCTTTTTGCATCCCATGTTCCGGGAGTTTTTGGAAGGGAATAAAGCGTGGTCTGTCTGCTGGCCCAGCCTTTGGTAAAAAGATAAAGGCTGTCTTCCGAAACAATAAAGGCTTCACAGTCAAAATCCGAGTTATAGAATCCGGGGTTAAAATCGGTCTGTTCGGGATAGGAAAAGCATATCGAGTCGTAAAGCGGCGAATTATCGATGATACTTTGCTTTGATATCATGTAAATCTTCAGGTCTCTGCGATTTCCGGAGTTATTCCCGAAATCGCCGATATAGATATGGCTTTCATCCTGAGATATTTCTTCCCAGTCGGTATTGGAGATCCCGTGGAGAGGATATGTCCTGGTCACTTTACCGTAGATAGTGTCGAGACCATATAAATTGATATCGTGGTCGTCGTTATGTGTCCAGAACATATTATCCCAGAAGATCAGTCCTGATGTTTCGGCTATCTCCGCTTCGAGTTCGAGGCTGCCGAGGGGGATAATGTTTGCCTGGTTGTATCTGCAGCTTCCGTCATTGGCAATGGCTTCAGGGTTGTAGTTTACAGCCAGCCGGTCAGGACAGCCAGTCTGCTGGGCTGATATCTGAAGGGCAGACAGGAACAAAGCCGCCAGGGCAGGGATAAGACATTTCTTCATTTGCAGATGAGTTGCAGAGCTAAAGATAAGAATATAATGCGGATCAGGTCAAAACATTAGCTTTACCCCGGAAAAGTAAACAACTAAACCGTTCAGATATTATGCCTTTCCCCTGAAGCCGGACGATCAGATATCGTTTCGCTTATAAAATCTGAATTATTGAACATTTCTTCCAGTTCATCCGAGATCTCAGCCGGATTGGTGAGGGGCATTTCTCCATCATAGATTTCATAGCCAAGCAGGTCGGCTTTCTTCATTTTTTCAAGTACAGGCAGTTTTGTTCTGTTCGTAGTCTCCAGGTGATTGCCGTCGTCGTCGGTGATTATGAGCTTTGGAAGAAAGACACCTTTCCTTCCGATAAAATCGTCCATTATTCTGACACCTTCCTCGAATTCCTCCCTGGTTGTCCAGCCCAGGGCTTCATATTTCTGCAGCTTTTTGTCGTCCCAGGTAAGGACGCTGGCGAAGCTTTCTGAAATCTTTTCATCGATGGGGGTATCGAGATTCATAGTGTCGTGTCCGGAAGGCATCAGAACCACCTTTCCTCCTCCGCCTTCTATGTTTGCGGCATATCTTGGCAGGGTTACACCTGATATCCATCCCTGGAGATGTTTCATATAGATCTTCCCGATCTGTATGGGTGTGATAAAATGAACTATTCCCTTTTCCTTATGGCACTGGAGAAGATAATAGGGGTGGACTCCTATCCAGAACATCCTTCTGAAGGTTTCGGCAAGCGACTTGTAATTATCGTTCACGTGGTTAAGGAGCACTGTCTGGTTCCTGATAGTGAAGCCGTGGTTCCGGATCCTTTTAACCGCTGCTGCCAGGTCGGCAGTTATCTCCTGGTAATGGTTTATGTGAGTCATGAAATAGACATACTTTTCATGTCCCCTTGAGTATTTATTGGCCGAGTTTGAGATAAGTTCAAGCAGATCGTTGGTAACACCCATCGGCATAACCACCGGAATTCGGGTCGCAATCCTTATAACCCTGAGATGGTCTATTTTGCTGAGTTCCTCAAGTACATAAGCCAGTCTTTTTTTGCTTATCATCAGGGCGTCGCCTCCTGTTACCAGCACCTCGTTGATGTTCCTGTTGTACCCGGTGTAGAACAAACCTTTCTGTACTTCCGTGAGGTTCACATCTGCTGATGTATCGAGCGATTTGGCTCTCTGGCAGTGAACGCAATATGATGCACAGCTTGTATTTTCTGCAACAAACAGCGCGAGCCTGTTTGGATATCTCTGGTATGCCGCGCCGAAACTCCTGGAGCCTTCGCTCATTGCAGCTTCCAGGCCAGTATTGGGGAACAGCAGGTTTGCCGGAGTGGGAACGCATTGCCAGAAAATGGGATCAAGCCTGTTTTTTTCTTCCATTACCGGGTGGAAGGGATCTTCCTGCATCAGCGAAGCATAGTAGGGAGTAATCCGCATGGGTTCCTTGCCCTGCCTCTTCATTTCCGAGAGCGTTCTGGCAATTTCCGCAGCCTGGTAATCATTCAGTTTTATTACTTTTTTGAGATCTTTAATTTTTCGGATGGAATTCCCAAGCTGCCATAAGGGATTGTTCCATTGCTGTTCGGTAACATTTTTCCAGAGTTCTATAGTATTGTATTTCCTTGGTGTGTAAAAAATTGGATCTTTATTATCCATCTTCTCGATTCTCCATAAAGATTAAAAGATTAACAAGTAATATTTGTATGTCAGAGCTGAGGTCTCAGGCAAAGTTAATCAAAATCGACCGGAAAGAGGTAATAATCAAGCTGTTTTATTGACAGAAAAGAAAAACAAAACAACCAAATTCCTAAAAAAGAGGAATTTAAAAACAAAAAAATTATGAGAGCGGGAGCATGGTACGACCTACAAAATCCCGAGCCGCTTCACTTTCGAGACCTGCACGACCTGCACGACTTTATAACAATCTCAGGCTGCCTCCGTTATTCCTGACCGATTCCGGCCAGATGCTGGACTGAACCTCGCCGATGTGTTTTTTCCGGAGGAATAACATACATACTCGCGATTGTCCCACTCCTCCGCCGATGCTGAGGGGGAGCTCGTGGTTGAGGAGCATTCTGTGAAAGAGGAGTTTTCTTCTTTCAGTGCAGCCCTGGATGAGGAGTTGCCGTTCCATTGCTTCCTCGTTGACCCTGATTCCCATTGAAGAAAGTTCGAAACCTTTTTCAAGAACAGGGTTCCATACAATAATGTCGCCGTTTAATCCCTTGTAGCCATCTTCGTTTGTCGAGCTCCAGTCGTCGTAATCAGGAGCTCTTCCGTCGTGAGGTTCGCCGTTGCTCAGGGTTGCTCCTATTCCAATAATGAATACCGCGCCGAAGATTTTGGAAATCTCATACTCACGCTGTTTGGGAGTAAGGTCGGGGAATTGGCGGAGAAGCTCTTCCGCGTGAATGAAATAGATGTTTTCGGGCAGAAAGGGAACAAATTCCGGATGCCTCTTGAAAAGGGCCATTTCAGTTGCTCTCAGTGCCTGATATATTGCCTTGACGGTTTTTTTCATGAAGTCGAGATTTCTTTGTGATGGCGATATCCTCTTTTCCCAGTCCCATTGGTCGACATACACCGAATGAATGGGGCTCAGTTCTTCTGACGGCCTGATGGCCCTCATATCTGTAAGAAGTCCCCTTCCGGCTTCAATATTGTATTCCTTAAGCCTGATGCGTTTCCATTTGGCAAGCGACTGAACAATGACCGCGTTCTGATCCTTTACTCCCTTTACTGAAAAACTGACGGGTTTTTCAACACCATTCAGGTCATCGTTTATGCCTGTACCGTCGAGCACGGCAATTGGAGCTGAAACATTAACAAGATTGAGATTGGCGGCCAGTTTCTTCCCGAAAAAATCCTTAATGAAAAATATAGCCTCCTCTGTCTTCAGCATATCCCTGCAGGTCTCCACTGTTGTACTCATCTGTTCCTTAACCATAAACCCGTTCCGGTTTTAATTTATAAGGCAAAGATAGCTATATAGTTTTAATATAAAAGTAAAAATACAAAATAAATTAATAAAATGCAATATTTGGCGCACAATTATTAAAAAATGAACAAGAACATGCTGAAAAATAAATCCGGAATAAGCTTGAAGTTCCTGTGAATGTTTATAAATTGTAGCTGCCCATTGAAAGAGGACAAGGATTATGGACAGGCATATTAGGGAACTGATAGCTGAAGGGGAGAATCAGAAGCTTGACTTCAAGTACTGTGTATCTGACAGCCGGAAGATAGCCCGTACCCTTTCGGCCTTTGCCAACACTGATGGCGGCAGGTTGCTTATCGGTGTTCGCGACAACGGCAGTATTGCCGGTATCCGGTCGGATGAGGAGATTTACATGGTCGACACCGCCGCGCATATTTTCTGCAGGCCGGTTATTGAATATTCTCTAAGGCAGCATGTTATCGGGGGGAAGACCATTCTTGAGGTGGAGGTAAGCAAGGGAAATGAAAAGCCTTACCAGGCCATGAATGAGGAAGGCAGGTGGATATCCTGGATTAGGCATCTCGATCAGAATCTTTCCGCCAACCGTGTTCTGCTTCAGATATGGAGAAAGGAGAAGAAAGGTTCAGGGGTGCTTGTCAAGTTCGGCAAGGCGGAAAACATGCTCATGGAATATCTTCAGAAGAACGCTTCGATAAGCCTGTCGAAGTTCAGGAAGATATCGGGGATAAGCGCCTACAGGGCCGAATCGATACTTGCCAATCTGGTAATATTCAGGGTACTGGTCATGAATGCTTCGGAGAAGGGCTTCACATATTCCATCGGGCCTGATACGCCAGCAGTTGAAGAACAGCTCATAACCAAATAATATCGGACGTTTCAGCAATTTTATTAATAAAAAATGCAACTACCGGAAGAAAAAATTCCTAATATTGGAACCTTGAATTTTAATCCGGACAAATTATTCACAGTGGAAGCGAAATGACATCGGGAGGCCGCATAGGATTCGATAATGAGAAATACCTGAACGAGCAGACTACGGCAATTCTGGAAAGGGTCAGCAGGTTCAACCAGAAGCTCTATCTTGAATTTGGCGGGAAGATACTCTATGATTACCATGCAGCACGTGTGCTTCCCGGATTTGATCCAAACGTGAAGATGAGGCTCCTTCAGAAGCTGAAGGATAAGATCGATGTAATACTTTGCATTCACGCCGGAGCCATTGAAAGAAAGAAGATCAGGGCCGATTTCGGGATTACCTACGATGTTGATGCCCTCAAGACAATAGATGACTTCAGGGAGTGGGGGCTTGATATTTGTGCGGTGGTCATCACTCGTTACCAGAACCAGACATCGGCTAAAGTTTTCAGGAACAAGCTCGAGATGAGGGGAATAAAAGTGTATCTGCACTATCCTACCGAGGGTTATCCTACAGATATCGATCTTATTGTTAGTGACAGGGGTTACGGAGCCAATGAATATATCCGCACCACAAAACCGATAGTGGTGGTAACCGGACCCGGTCCGGGCAGCGGAAAGCTTGCCACCTGCCTGTGCAACCTGTATCATGAGTATAACAGGGGGATCAAGGCAGGGTATGCAAAGTTCGAAACCTTTCCGATATGGGATCTTCCTGTCGACCATATGGTAAATCTTGCCTATGAGGCTGCTACTGTCGATCTCGACGACAGTGTCCTGATCGACAAATATCACCTTAAGGCATATAATGTAAAGACAGTCAATTACAGTCGCGATATAGAAGCATTTTTCCTTCTGAAAAGAATACTTGAGAAGATCACCGGCGGTGAATCGATGTACCAGTCGCCTACCGACATGGGTGTGAACCGGGCAAGTTCGGGCATAGTAAATGAAGATATAATCAGGGAGGCCTCTTTCCAGGAGATAATAAGGCGTTATTTCAGGTGCAGGGTTGAGTACGCTATGGGACTGGTTGAAAAGGATGCGGTGGACAGGATCAAGGCCTTAATGAAGAAAGCCGGGGCGAAGCCCGAAGACCGCAGGGTTGTTTGTCCGGCGAGGGATGCTGCAAAGGAGGCCGAAAAGAAAGGCAAGGGTAATAACGGGGTCTTCAGTGGAGCGGCACTGGAACTGAGTGACGGGACAATCATAACCGGAAAGAATTCTCCGCTTTTGCAGGCTTCTTCGAGCCTCATCCTGAATGCTGCTAAACACCTGGCAGGGCTTCCCGACAGGATGTACCTTCTTCCGGAGGCTATTATTGACTCGGTGATGCATCTGAAACATGACATCCTCGAGGGGAAAATGGTCAATCTCGATGTTGATGAAACCCTGATAGTTCTCGGCATCAGTGCACTTTCAAATCCGGCTGCCAAGATGGCCCTTGAGAATATGAAGCTCCTCAGGGACTGTGAGGTTCATCTTACCCATATTCCCACACCCGGAGATGAAGCAGGGTGGCGGAAGCTTAAGGTTAACCTTACCTGCGATCCGGAGTATATGGGAAAAACCCTTTTTGCCGGTGAATGGTCATTTACGGGTTAAGACCTGATTCCACTGCCTGGTTTTTAAATCCGATACCCAGGCTAAGGTCATTGCCTGAACCCAGCGGGTATTTGATTCCTGCCATGATATGCCAGCCGAGATTGTTTTTAATGAACAGGCGACTTAAAACAACTTGATTTTAAAAACCAATGTACTCAGCGACTTTTGCTAAAAAAAACTTTACCTTGTGCGCTTATGAATCCCCCGAAGTCAAAGTTGGAGAAAGAGGAAAATCTTATAAAACATAAAACAATTATTATTACCCGATGAAGAAGATCTGTTTTATATTGTCAGTAAGCCTTTTGCTGCTTGTGTTCTCATGCGGCAGGCAGCCCCGGCCTCCGGTGGCTGAGAAAATCCCCTTTGTTGTAGAAAGCAACGGCAACGAACGGGTTGACAACTATTTCTGGATGCGTCTCAGCGACGAGCAGAAGAATGCTGAAATTCCCGATTCACAAACTGTCAGGGTGCTGGCATACCTCAATGCAGAGAACGACTATTCAAAAGCCGTTATGAAACATACGGAGAAAATGCAGAAAAACCTTTTCGAGGAACTCAAGGGCCGTCTTAAGGAGGACGATGAGAGTGTTCCATACCTCGACAATGGTTATTACTATCATATCAAATACTTCCCGGGGAAGGAGTATCCCGTATACTTCAGGAGAAAGGAAGGTTCGGACAAGCCGGAGGTCATGCTCGATGTAAATCTTCTTGCCGAAGGACATGAATACACCGGTGTGGGAGGCGCATCCGTTTCCCCTGACAATAATCTCCTGGCCTACGGGGTTGATCATGTAAGCCGCAGGCAGTATACCATTCATTTTAAGGATCTGAATTCCGGAGAGCTTATAGAAGATACGATCGTTAATACCACGGGACAGGGGGTTTGGGCAGCCGACGGCAGAACTTTCTTTTATATAAGCAAGGATCCTGAGACCCTCAGGGCGGCAACTGTCATGATGCATGTTCTGGGAACTCCTTCTTCGGCGGATAAAGTAGTATTTTACGAGGATGATGAGACCTTCTCCCTTGGTCTTGGCAGGACAAAAAGCAAAAAGTTTATCACAATCGTTTCACATCATACTCTCAGCACTGAAGTTCGCCTGATAGAGTCAGCCAGTCCTGAAAAGGGATTCAGGGTATTCGAAGCCCGCGGGGAGGATCATCTCTATTCCATAGACCACCTGAACGGAACCTTCTACATCCAGACCAATGCCGGAAGCGCGACTAATTTCAAGCTTATGACATGTCCGGAACAAAAGACGGATATGGCATCATGGAAGGAAGTTATTCCTCACAGGCCCGACGTCCTGCTTGAAGATTTCGAGCTGTTCAACGATTTTCTTGTGATAGACGAGCGCATCAAAGGCCTTACAAACCTCAGGATCATCAATATTTCAGATAAATCGGAACATAACCTCGATTTCGGGGAGGAAACCTATACTGCCGGCATAAGCATGAATCCCGGGGCAAACACCACAATTCTGCGCTACAGCTATTCATCTCTCACCACTCCCGCTTCGGTCTTCGATTACGATATGATTACCCGGACGAGGACCCTTCTCAAGCAGGACAGTGTTCTGGGAGGTTTCGACAGGAACAACTATGAATCGAAACGTTTGTGGGCAACTGCAGGCGACGGAACGCAGGTACCAGTTTCGCTGGTTTACCGGAAAGGCTTTGTCAACGATGGCAGTGCTCCGATGCTGCTCTATGCCTACGGATCGTACGGGTCATCAACCGAACCTTCATTCCGTTCATCAATCATCAG
>JAAYQC010000154.1 GCA_012519515.1 Bacteroidales bacterium
CTATTTAAATAGATAAAATAGTCTTTTCCACGCTAAAATAATGCTTCCGTTTTTAAAAAAATTAAATTAATATTATATTTGACATTGAAACAAGAATTTAAACATTTCTGATTCACTTTATATTAATACAATTAAATTTAATCTTATGGCAAAGTTTGAAGTTTATCAAAGCGGAAAAAAGAACGAATTCCGTTTCCGTCTGAAAGCCGACAATGGCCAGACAATTCTCAGCAGTGAAGGCTACACAACCAAAGCTTCATGCCTTAACGGGATCGACTCTGTTAGAAAAAATGCCGCTGATCCAAAGAGATTCAACAAAACCACAACCCCAACCAACATGTTCAGGTTTTCCCTTACCGCCGCAAACAATCAGATCATCGGGGTTAGCCAGAACTACAAATCCGAAAGCGGCCGCGACAATGGCATTGAATCGGTAAAGAGGAATGCCCCCAACGCTGAGATCAAGGAAGTTGATGAATAACCTGTTAACTGTTCGAATAACCGCATTGAATCAATCATTGCGGTTTTTTTTATCTTTACGGCATGAGTAATACTTTCATTTACCCCATGAAATCAAGACTTTTCTATTTGTCCGTGGCATTAGTGATTTTTGCCACTGCTTCGACGGCACAGGTAACCGATGCCGAAAAGAAGCTGAAAACAATCAATACCGACACTATTATGGGATGGAAGAAAGGTGGGATCTTTGCAATCAACCTTTCCCAGACCTCCCTCACCAACTGGGCGGCGGGCGGCCAGAATTCCGTCTCCGTCAACGGTATACTAAGCGCCTTTGCCAACTACAAACAGGGCAAATCGGCATGGGACAATTCACTCGACCTGGGATACGGCATCCTGAAACAGGGAAAGCAGGATGTGATGAAGACCGATGACAAAATCGACCTGCTTTCCAAATTCGGAAGAGAAGCATTCAAGAACTTCTACTGGTCAGCCCTGGGCAACTTCCGTACACAGATGCGCCCGGGCTACAAATATCCCGATACCGACACCAAAATTTCAGATCGCTTTGCCCCGGCATACCTGTTGTTCGCTGCCGGTCTCGACTATAAGCCAAACTCCTATTTCAGCGCATTCATTGCACCGCTTACTTCAAAAATCACCTTCGTCACCGACAAGGCCCTTTCGGATGCAGGCGCTTTCGGAGTTGAGCCGGGTAAAACATCAAGAAGCGAAATTGGAGGATACATAAGAGCAATATGGTCAAAAAACGACTTTAAAGGTGAATTCCTTAAAAACGTGGCTGTTACATCCAAAATCGACCTGTTCTCAAACTATGCGGATAAACCCCAGAATATCGACATTACCTGGGAAAACCTAATAGGTCTGAAAGTTAATAAGTTCATCTCTGTGAACTTCAACACTGTACTCATCTACGACGACGATATCCTGGTTCCCGTCGACAGGAACGGCAACGGGGAATTCGAAGAATTCGAGGCCCCAGGACCGAGGATACAGTTCAAGGAAATATTAGGCCTTGGATTTTCTTACAATTTCTGATTATTAACCATTACAATCTGAAGCAATGAAGTTCTTAGACGAATTCAAAACATTTGCCATGAAAGGCAATATGGTCGACATGGCCGTTGGTATAATCATCGGCGGTGCATTCGGGAAAATTGTGTCATCACTGGTAGCCGACATCATCATGCCACCCATAGGTGTTCTTCTCGGAGGAGTCAATTTCACCGATCTGGCTCTGACAATAAAAAAGGCAAGCGACACTGCTGAAGCCGTCACATGGAATTACGGCAATTTCATCCAGGTTGCCATCGACTTCCTTATAATTGCATTTTCCGTGTTTCTTCTTGTTAAAGCAATTAATTCTCTTAAGAAGAAAGAGGAAGAAGCCCCTGCCCCTCCTCCTGCTCCCACGAAGGAACAGGAGTTGCTCACCGAGATCAGGGACCTTCTGAAAAAATAAATAACAGCAACCAAAGCAGTAAGGATATATCCGGGAATGTCCTTATTTGCCTAAACACTTTTAGCGATGAATAAACTCTTGCAACTCCGGATCAGCCTCGCGGCTTTTCTGATCATACTGTTGAATGCTCCTTCGCGGGGGCAGGAAACAAAACCCGATATGAAGATATGGTTCAACAAACCAGCGGCAACATGGAATGAGGCGCTTCCTGTCGGCAACGGCAGCCTGGGGGCAATGATCTTCGGAGGTCCCTCAACAGAAAGGCTTCAGCTTAATGAAGAATCGGTGTGGACCGGATCACCGCGATGGGATGCTAATCCTGATGCCCTGAAAAATCTTCCGCGCGTACGGCGACTTCTTTTCGAAGGTAAATATGCAGAAGCCGAAAAACTGGCACAGAACGGGATCATGGGCAATTTTAAAAGAGATAATGCTTCCAGCTATCAGACACTTGGCGATCTGACACTCCGGTTTTCACACCCCGGTGCTGTCTCCAACTACCGCCGCGAACTCGATATATCGGAAGCTGTTGCTGCCGTGACCTATACTTCGGGAAAAATCAACTTCAGGAGAGAAGTTTTTTCAAGCGCCCCCGATCAGTCGCTGGTTATGAGGATCACCGCCGATAAACCCGGAGCTGTCACTTTCACCGCCCGGCTTTCCCGACCGGGCAACAAAGCCCTTATAAAGGCCGACGGCAACCTCATATCTATGAGCGAACACACTGGAAACGGTAACGGGGTGAAGCTGGAGGCCCGGCTGAAAATACTCAGCGAAAGCGGAACTCTTTCTTCGGGCGGAGACAGTATAAGAATTGAAAAAGCAAACTCGGTTGTTATATTGCTTACGGCGGCAACCGACTATTTTGCTCCCGATCCTGCATCCCTGGCACTGGAAAGGCTTGAAAAGGTTTCGGCACGACCTTTCGCCGACATCAAAAATGATCATGTGGCCGATTACAAAAGTTACTTTAACAGACTATCGATCGACCTCGGATCGTCCGACGGCAATTACTTCACAACAGATGCCCGGATAGCTGCAATGCAGAACGGCTATCACGACACCGACCTTATTGAACTTTACTACCAGTTCGGCAGATACCTGCTTATAAGCAGTTCCCGCCCGGGCGGCCTGCCTGCAAACCTTCAGGGAATATGGGCCGACGGACTCAACCCGCCATGGAGCGCCGATTATCATATAAATATAAACATCCAGATGAATTACTGGCCGGCCGAAATAACCAATCTGGGTGAGATGGCGCTTCCCTTCGCCGATTTTATCAACGCCATGAGGCCCAGCGCCGCGAGAACCGCGAAGGAGGTGTACGGGCTGAAAGGAATAGTAGCCCATTATACCACCGACGTCTGGCATTACACTGAACCCCTGGGAGCAATCGTATATGGGATGTGGCCCATGGGAATTGCCTGGAGCTGCCAGAATATATGGGACCACTATCTTTTCAGCGGCGACACCGGATACCTTCGAAACAAGGCTTATCCGCTTATGAAGGAATCAGCTGAATTCTGCATGGGATGGCTGGTTACCGATCCCCGAACCGGATACCTGGTCTCAGGGCCCTCGATATCGCCCGAAAACAGGTTCAGGATTCCCGGTGGCCAGGGAACCGCGAGCATGGTGATGGGACCAACCATGGATCACATGATAATCCGCGACCTGTTTCAGAACACCATCAAAGCTGGCCAAATCCTTGATACCGATAAGGCTTTCAGGAAAAAACTGGAAAAGGCACTTGAAAAACTCACACCCATAAGGACCGGATCTGACGGCAGAATACTGGAATGGTCGGAGGAACTTGAGGAACACGAGCCCGGACATAGGCATATCTCTCATCTTTACGGCCTGCATCCCGGAAACCAGATAACACAGCAGGAACATCCCGAGCTCCTGGAGGCTGCAAGGAAGACAATTGATTACAGGCTTGCTCACGGCGGTGGTCATACAGGATGGAGCAGGGCATGGATTATAAACTTCTTCGCCCGCCTGAAAGACGGTGAAAAAGCTTATGAGAATGTCTATGCGCTGCTAAGAAATTCGACCCTTGATAATCTTTTTGACAATCACCCGCCTTTTCAGATCGACGGCAACTTCGGAGGCACGGCCGGGATAACCGAAATGCTCATTCAGAGCCACGCCGGAGAACTGGAACTGCTTCCTGCCCTGCCTGAGATATGGAAAACGGGACATATCCGCGGAGCAATGGCAAGGGGCGGATTTGAAACTGATATTGAATGGGAAAACGGGGAACTGAAAACAGTGTCCGTCACATCAAAGCTGGGAAATCCCCTGAAACTGACTTACAGGAACCTGGTATTCAAGCTTGATGCCACAGATAAAGGCAGGACCTATAGCTTTGACAAAAATCTGGAACCAGTGCGGGGTCAATAAATGATCCTGCTTTATTTCAGCCTTCCTCCCTTTAGGGTGCCCTGCCATTCCTTCAATTCATTCCACTGATTCAGGAAGGCCAGCCTGCACTGTTCCGGCCATGTTTCCGGTTTGTGCATCCTGTAATTGGGCCCGGCTTCATCCAGTATCTTCCGGCAGGTTTCGACCGAAGTTTCACTGAGGGCTTTCCAGGTTGTGATACCGGCGTTATGGAACAGTTTTTCTATCTTCGGACCTATCCCCTCCACAATCTTAAGATCATCCCTGCGGATCCTTTTTCCAAAGGCGCTGGCTGCCATTGCAGCATCAAAGTCTGAAGCCACAAGAGCAGCTGCAGGATTAAGTCTGAAATCGTCAAATTCTTTTTTGAGATTGTCGTATTTGTTCTTCCAGTCGTCAATCTCGATCTTCATTCCATTGAAATCAGTTTCGAGCTTATTGAATTTCCGTGAACATTCGTCAAGATCGCTTTTAAGGCCAGCGTTAAGCGAAAGCAGCCTTTCCTTCTCATTGCTGCATGATTCCAGGTCTTCACTAAGCCTGATCAGTTCTTCATTGTTCTTTGATGCAAGACGGCCGAGAAGGTAGCCGAGTATGGCGCATATCAGGCCGACCAGTACGGGTAACAGGGTGCATAATAAACACATATTCGGTTGTTTTAAGATTATTTGATGAGGATTACGGTTCTTCTGTTCAAAGCCCTCCCTTCCGGAGTGCCGTTATCAGCTGCAGGTTCATCAGGTCCGCGGGATATACATTCTATCCTGCTTTCAGGAACACCTCTTTCGGTCAACAAGGCCCTGACAAACCTGGCTCGTTCCATGGCCAGGGTAAGATTTCTTTCCCTGCCGCCAGTGTTGTCCGCATGGCCGGTTATAATAGCCTCAGCTTCGGGAAGCTTCTTCATGAAACCGGCAATATCGGCAATACGCTGCTGTTCTTCCGCGCTAAGCCTCGATTCACTCTTGCCGAGAGCATAGTATAATACCAAAGGATTAGCATTAAAGCTTTCCCTGAACTTAATAAGGGCAGACTGCCCGGTAGTGTCAGGCATTATGGCGGGCGATTGCCCGGCATCGCCACCAGATTCTGCAACAACCTGCCCGGGGGATCCGGCTAAAGCCGCCCTTGACTTCTGACCACAATCACATGATAAAAGCCAGTGTAAAATCGTCCCGATCAGTATTGTCAACAGAATACCCAGGAGATAGAGTAGTTTCCTTGACATGCTTCAGGTTTTTTAAATTCTTCTAAAATTACTGTATATAACCACGTGAAGCAAATTTTTTTAGCTTTATATCAGATATTTACAGATTTAGGTAGAAAATCCCCCGGCTTTGCCCGAAAAACACCCCTCCCGGGTCATAAGAAATCACATTTTTTTCGTTTTAACGGCGCGTAAAATCTGATTACATTCGCGCTGAAAAAATCCGTTAAGGATGAAAAAACCGGCTGACGAAGAAAAGGGGAAGAAGCTTTTCGGTTTCTCAAGGAACATCTTTTTCACAGGCCTTACCAGCTTCCTGACCGATACTTCAGTCAAGATGGTCTATTCGGTAATGCCAATGTTCCTTCTCTCTATAGGTGCATCCAAAACCAGCATAGCCCTTATAGAGGGCATAGCCGAAAGTACAGCATCATTTATAAAGGCTGTTTCGGGTTTCTGGAGCGACAGGATAGGAAAGAACAAGCCCTTCATGCTTGTAGGTTATGGACTGTCAGCCCTGATAATACCTCTCTACGCCCTGGTGATATCTCCCTTCCAGGTTCTTGTATTAAGGTTTATAGAAAGATTTGGAAAGGGAATCCGGACCGCCCCGCGCGACAGCCTGATAGCAGGTTCAATTGAAAAGGGCGACAGCGGCAGAAGCTTCGGACTTCAAAAGGCAATGGACAACAGCGGCGCAATAGTGGGACCGTTGATTGCTTTTTTAATGCTTTCAGCCCTTCCCGGTAACTACAGCCTGATTTTTCTTGCAGCCGGAATTCCTGCCCTGCTGGCAATAGCCGTAATAGTTTTCGGGATAAAGGAAGCCGGAAAGCAAAAACATGAGTTGTTCAGAAAATTCCATTTCAGGGATTTCCCCGGAAAGTACTGGTTCTTCCTGGCTATTGTTTTCATTTTCACACTTGGCAATTCAACCGATGCACTGCTTCTTGTAAAGGCAAACGAGATCGGCTTAAATGTCGCCTTCATACCGCTTGTCTTCCTTCTGACAAATTTTGTTTCTGTAATCGCATCCATACCCGTGGGATCACTGGCCGACAAAAAAGGAAAGGAAAAAGTCCTCATAGTGGGATTTCTGATCTATGCCCTGGTCTACTTCGGATTCGGTTTTACTGATAAAAAAGCTTCAATAGTGGCTCTTTTTGCCCTTTACGGACTCTATTCCGCCGCAACCGACGGTATACAAAAAGCTTTTATATCGGATATAATCGACAAAAACAAAAAGGGAACCGGCCTGGGCATCTATAACGCCCTGCTTGGTCTCACTCTGCTACCTGCAAGCTTTATAGGAGGGATACTTTATGATAGGGTGAACTCATCAGTGCCCTTTTATTTCGGAGCAATCACCGCTTCAGTCTCTGCCATTCTTATGCTTTTGTTTTTATTAAGGTTCCGGAAAGCCCGCTGACATGTTTTTTGTAAATTTACAACTTCAAAAAATCCAGGCCTAATGAAACAGGTGCTCAAATATACAGGCTATGTTCTCGCACTCATAATCCTCGGATACCTTCTCTGGAGATTCTCATACATCATAGTCTGGGTGCTTATTGCAGCGATGCTTTCATTTATCGGTCAGCCCCTGGTAAGCCTTTTTGACAAAATACATATAGGCAAATTGAAAATGCCAAGGATTGTCAGCGCGTTACTGTCACTCCTGGTACTGGTTCTTATCGGCGTGGGATTTGTATCCGTGATAGTTCCGCTTATAATAAACCAGGCCGAAACAATATCATCGATCGATGTCAATGCCCTAGTCAGAAACCTTGAGGGCCCGCTGAACCGTCTCGACAAAATACTTCACGACCTGGGAGCCATACCCGCCGGTGAGACCATCAACCAGTTCGCCGTTGCCAGGCTAAAGGAAATAATAACACTCGGAAGTATCGGCACTGCACTCGGCAAAGTGATAAACACGGCGGGAAGCATTCTCGTGGGGATCTTCTCCATCCTCTTCATCTCCTTCTTCTTCCTGAAAGATGAAAACCTGTTTGAGGATGGACTCCTGCTGCTCATCCCCGAAAAGCATCATAATGCTACCAGAAAAGTGGTTGAAGACTCCAAAAAGCTCCTGATACGCTATTACCTCGGCGTTCTGCTTGAAATCATCGGTGTCATGACGCTCGTCGCCGTTATCCTGAAGATATTCGGATTCCATAATGCACTTCTTATTGGTTTCTTCGTGGGGCTAATGAATATAATTCCATACATCGGCCCGATAATAGGAGGCCTGATTGGCCTGATACTCGGCACCATCTCCTTAATGGCCGCCGGAGCCTGGAATGAGCTGCTGCCTGCTTCGCTGAAACTTGTTGGTACTTTTGTGGGGGTTAACTTTATCGATAATAACATACTGATACCGCTAATTTACTCGAGAAGCGTAAAATCGCACCCGCTCGAGATTTTCCTTGTGATAATAATCGGGGGAGGACTGGCAGGATTCGTTGGAATGCTTTTCGCCGTTCCCGTCTACACCCTGCTGAGGGTAATCGCGAAAGAGTTTTTCCAGCAGTTCAGGGTGGTAAAGAAACTGACAGAAACAATTAACGACGAGTGATAAACCATTTTTTACCGACACAATGATTTTCTCCGGAGTCAAACACCATAAAACAATAACATACGCAATGATGAAAATCAATATTAAAACAGGGTTCTTCCGGATTATCCCGGTATTGCTTGCCGCGGCATCACTATCCATGTTGCCCTCATGCAACAGGCAGAAGACAGTGTCGACCGGAACCGGGATCACAAACGCCGAAAAACTTGGTTTCCCAAAGGACAGCAAGGTATTAATACTTCACTGCGATGATGCAGGCATGTGCGAAGAGGCCAACATTGCCGTGAAGAATTACTTTCAAACCGGCGACATCAGATCGGCAGCAGTAATGGTGCCCTGCGATTTTGCCATGGACCTTGTGGAATGGGCAAAGACACTGGATGAACCCGATCTGGGAGTACACCTTACACATACAAGCGAATGGAAGACCTGGCGCTGGGGAACTGTTGCCGATCCGGCACAGGTACCCGGACTGATAGATCCCGACGGCAAAATGTGGCGTAGTGTTCCCGAAGTGATAATTCATGCCACGGCCGAAGAAATAGAAACTGAAGCACGCGCACAGATAGACAAGGTCATTGCAGCAGGTTACAGACCTTCACATATCGATACTCACATGGGTACAATGTACGGATCGGCCGACAATGTAAAGGCCTTCCTTAAGATCGCGGAGGAATACGGGATACCCGCGAACGCGATCGACCTGTCGAATGAAGAAGTTGCAGACTTTTTCAGGAAAGCAGGATACCCGCTTACCCCGGAGGTTGTTGACATACTCGCAGGCTATTCCCTCCCAAAACTCGACTTCTTCTCAAGCGTTCCCGATGGAGACAGCTATGAAAACAAACGGGAAAACTTCTTCCGGCTCGTTGCTTCACTTAAACCCGGACTGACTGAAATAATATTCCATCCCTCGGTGGAGACTGACAACCTTAAGACCATTACGGGTTCATGGCAGCAAAGGGTCTGGGAAGCTCAACTTTTTTCAGATCCGGTGGTTAAAGAATTTTTTGCCGATAACGGGATAATCATTACAAACTGGCGTGAAGTTATGACCCGCCATGAAAATAAAAAGTAACAATAAACACTTTCTGAGAAACTCATCCCGGCTGTTAGGGCATACTTTTATCCTGCTCGGGGAAATCTGTCTTTTCTGCCTGCAGTAAGGGAAAGATTTCCATTTTTGCTACATTTGAAACATCACAAAAGACATTAGGATAAACAGTCTCCAAAACCTTTAAATCATGGGAAGATACGTTAACAACCACCTTATCAGGAATGAATCGGTGGTATTCGAAACAAAATATCACTGGGTAATCTTCATTAGCCTTAAATCGCTGTTCACACTTACGCTTGCTCCGCTTATCCAGAGGGCGATGTCGGAATTCGTGATTACTAACCGGAGGATTATTATCAAAACCGGTTTCATAGGCAGAAGAACCTTTGAAATGAACCTTTCCAAAATCGAAACCGTGAACGTTGACCAGTCGATTATGGCGAGAATCCTCAATTACGGCATCATTACCATTATAGGAACAGGTGGTACAAAGGAGATCTTTCACAATATCGCCAAACCCCTCGAATTCAGAAAGGCCTTCCAGGAACTCTGCTGAATAGGTTTATTAAAACCTGCAATTTTTTTATTTCGCTTCCTTAGGGCACGGGGCGCAGGGCACCCCTTCCAGGCTGGTTCCAGTAGCCCCGGTTTCGCCCGGATAATACTTTCTTTAAGAATTGGCACGCGTTTTGCCATAGATAGTTTGAAACAAGTTCTTTTAAACAACAAGGTCATGAAAAAGTTCTTAATCACCCCAATTTTCGCGGCGATAGTTGCGATCGGGACAGCAGCAGCGGCTCCGCAGAAATACCCGGATGAATACCTGGGCCTCCCGGGGGATAACTTCAACCTGTACGCGGTAATGGATTTATTTCAGAAGTCGGAGACCCTCGAAGGTTTCGAAAGAAGCCTCAACGATGAGAATAGCAGGATAAACAACCTGGATCTCAACAACGATAACTATATCGATTACATAAGGGTGATCGACTATGTCGACGGAAATGTCCACACAATAGTGCTGCAGGCCATACTCGACCGGGACGACAGCCAGGATGTGGCCGTGTTCACAGTGGAAAAGTTCCGCGACGGATCGGTTCAGATACAGCTGATAGGTGATGAGGCTCTTTACGGCAAAAACTACATAATCGAACCCTATTATGCCGAAACCCCTAACCCGGGCTATACCGGCCGACCCAGAAAACAGAATGTAAAGGTTGTGAGAACCACTTATGTGTCAGTGAATGCATGGCCCGTGGTCAGGTTTATCTACCTCCCCACCTACAGGGTCTGGCGCTCCTCCTGGTACTGGGGCTACTACCCCTCCTACTGGAGCCCCTGGAGACCTTACTACTACCACTACTACTACGGTTACCACTACCACTGGTACCCTCATTACTACGCTCACTACAGGGTATACCACACTCCCAGGTGGAGCGGCTGGAATGACTACTACTACCGTAGCAAGAGAATATACTCCAAAAACGTTACCATCAATATAAACAATAACATCTACAAGACCACCTACTCGCGCCCCGAGTCAAGAAGGGATGGAGAAGCCCTGTATGCAAAAGTTCACCCTGAAAGGGCATCAAGCATGAGCCAGACAGCACAAACGCTCAGCAGGAGAAGCACCTCCGGTGCAACCAAGCCGGACCGGAATGCCGGAGCAGCCAGCAGCGTCTCCAGACGCGGAGAAAGCACGGCTGCCGGAACAGGCAGAAGCTCGGCCCAGTCAGGACAGGCTACCGGAAATGCCCGCAGGTCATCGACCGAAACCCGGCCGGCTGCAGGCACTACCCAGAGGAGCAGGGCAGGCACAGGTTCAGGCAGCGCCACCGGCAGTGAAAGAAGACCGGCCGCCACGGTCAATCAACGCAGCAGCTCCGGTTCTTCTAATGCTCAGACCAGCAGCAGGAGATCAGGCGGGACTTCAGTCACGAAACCGGCTGCCTCCTCACAGGCAGGAACAAAGGCTGAACCGGCCAGAAAAAGCAGACCGGAAACTTCAGCACCTGCAGCCAGATCACGCAGAAGCTCCGAAAGCTCAGCCTCAAAGGAACCCGTGGTCAGACAGAGAAGTGGCAGCACCTCAAAGGCAAGCAACGACAACAAATCTGAAAACACTTCCTCAAGAAGAAAATAAAGCAGACTCATGACAACAGAGCCCCCTTCCCCAAAAAGAAGGGGGTTCCTGTTTTTTACATATCTTTACTCCACTAACAACTTTTTCAAACATCATGCACTGCTATCTGATCATGTCACTTGCATTGCTTTTTATTACTGCTGCCGGAATCCCGGAAAAAAAGAACAAACCGGTGATCCACCTTGTCGGCGATTCAACCGTAAAGAACGGAAGCGGACTGGGAGAAGGCGGTTTATGGGGCTGGGGAGCATTTCTACACACCATGCTCGACACATCAAAGGTATCGGTCAGAAACCATGCCCTGGGCGGAAGAAGCAGCAGGACATTCATTACGCAGGGCCTGTGGGACAATGTTTTATCCACTGTTAAACCCGGTGACTATGTGATAATCCAGTTCGGGCATAACGATAGCAGCCCGGTGAACGACGACAGCCGGGCCAGAGGAACACTAAAGGGTACCGGTGAGGAAACGCGGGAGATTGATAATATGCTCACGAAACAACATGAGATTGTCCATAGCTACGGCTGGTATTTGCGAAAATATATAAACGATTCAAAGGCAAGGGGAGCTATCCCTGTTGTTTGCTCACCGGTGCCCCGGAATATATGGGAAAACGGCAGGCTAGCAAGGGCATCGGCCGATTACGGGCTGTGGGCCGGGGAAACCGCTGAAGCCGCGGGAGCATATTTCATTGACCTGAATGAGATAATCGCGTTGAAATATGAAGCCCTGGGGCAGGAAGAGGTTTCATCAAAACTTTTCCTAACAGACCATACTCACACGAATGAGGCAGGTGCAATTATTAATGCAACAGCTGTAGCAGAAGGACTCAAACAGCTGAAGAATTGCAAACTGAAGAAATATCTCAGAAAGCGGTGATTATTCCCAGGTTCAGCTTGCCATAGTCAGGTCCCCTGAACTGCTGAGTGAACTCACCGACAATCCTGGTATTGCGTCTCAAAAGATAACCGGCATGCAGCGTCGCCGATGCATAGTCGAGCGGATCATAATCCGATTCTACCCAGTTGATAAGGCCTGTCAGGTACCATTTGCTCATATCCCCCTTTGGAGAATAGATTAATTCGGCGAAGGCTCCAAGTGTTTCAACATCCTCCATCATACTCGATGGAAAGCCGGGTACAAAAACCCTTGAATCGGTCCTCTTGACAAACTGAACGTTAAGCATAATTCGTTCATTGAAGTCTAAAGTGATGTCGGGTCCGAACATCATGATATCGCTCACGTCCGAATAAATTGCATCACGAACCACCTCCCGGCCGGTATAACCGAAAAACCCGACCGTAATGAACTGACCCACATCCTGATTTACCCTCAGCATGAAATTCTTGTACTTGTCCTTGTCAAAAAGGTAGCCGTCGTCTGCCGCGCCGATACCATTCCCGTTGACTATCTGCCCGACTATGGTGGTTCCGGTGCTGAATCCCTTGTCAAACACCACCCCCTTGTCATATTTCAAATCCGCGTTTGAAGTTCCCGGCTTTGACCCGTATATCCTGTATGATTCCAAGGTGTATCTCAGTTCGCTCTTGAAAAGCGGGTCCGAAACTGCAAACTGCCCCATTGTAATGTTAATGCCGGTACCAAGAAAATCGGAGTATACCAGGAAAGCATCCTCGATCCCTGCTATTTTACCCCTTTCACTGAACAGAAAGTAGAAGTAATATGAGAGATTATTCGATAATTCGCCACCTGACAATATCTTCAGTACGAAGGGAGCTGCCATATCGGTGCTTCCCCTGTTATCGAAATTGTATGTGGCATGTCCGTCCATCCTGACAGCCACGGGAAGTTCCCTGAAAAGGGACAGCTTATCGTCGCCTGCCTGAATGAAATGACGGGGCGATTCATATTCTGTCATCCTGAAACCGTTCCCGGCAAACTCATCGCCGAAGGGCTTTAGCCGGGGCATTGCAGGAGAATGACATACCTGGCAGCTTATCTGGTATTTCCTTGCAAAGGCGGGAATTCCGTCAGCTGACGGAGCCTGCAGCAAACAGCCAAAAACGACTGTCAGCAACAGAAACTTAAAATATCCTGAGTTCTTCATGGCAATAATGAAAATGAGTTTTGAATACTTTTTATAGGATTCTGTCTTTAAGGATATATTTCAACTGTTGTAAAATGCTCATTTACCAGTTTGATCTCTGATTCATCCTCCGGCACCTTGAGAAAATCGGCAACCGGTTTCACCAAAAGCTGGTAGTTTAGTGTGGCTTTAACCGTCATTTCCCCGGGAGCCGCATCATAGGGTATTTTGAAAGTGAAACGTTCAACTTTGGTCTCCCTTGGACCGAGCCGGTAATCAACTCCCAGTTTTGCAGTATTCCACTGCATCATGGTCATCCTTCCCTCCGGATCGAAATAGGGCATCCTGAATATCCTGTTCCCTGCAGGTATCCCGTCGCGCTGAACACCCACGAAATCAGGCAGCCCAAGAGGCACACCCATATCCTGGTATGCCAGATAGTCGCCTGAAATAGTGTATTCCTCGCCCTCAAATCCCTTTTTGTCGACATTCAGATGGTAAACCTTTCCCTTTGCATCGGTCGCTTCAACATTAAGCCATAAAATGCGATCCTCAACCGATCCGGTCGGGAATTTATGCCCGGTTTTCTGGTTGAACAGAGCCACTGTAAAAACTATTGTCTCGCCCGGTTCGGCATCCCGGATATCCGGCTCTATCCTGAGTTCAATGGTTCCCCTTACTTTTCCCGGATCGTGACCTCCGTGGAAAAGATGAAGCCTTGCATCATCATAAGGTTTGGTCATCAGGGCATTCAGATAAGGTCCTCCTTTGGGCATATGACAGTCATGGCACCTGACTCCTTCCTTTGCATAAGGGCCTTCCTTCCACTCCAGCTGAGTGCTTTTAACCCATATCCCGAAAGGACTCATTTCGTTATGACAGTTGCCGCAGAACTCTGTCGTTGTATAGAAATCACTGGTGACGATTTTGTGCGCAGGCGATTCAACAGCGGGCTTCCTCACTGCATATTTTGTCATTCCCGGTTTTATCAGGTAGCTGAAGTTATATGCAGGTTCAGTCTGGGCCGATTGAACCAGATGGCACACTTCACATGAAACCGATTCATTTGCCATGGTCTTTTCTGAAGGACGGGGAGGCGGGAATTTCTTCTCACTCATCCAGCCAAGGGGTGTATGACACCCGTTGCAGCCATCAACAGCATCCTTCATACCGGGATCTGCTTCGGAATGCTTTACCGCCAGATCGAAATACTCAATTTCATCCCAGTGATGGGTGTAGGCCTGCGACATAAGCGACTGCGACCATTGCTCATATATGCCGGGGTGACAGGAACGGCATTTCTTGGCTGATTCAAAGTCCTTGTAGGCGTATTTGCTTTTCAGGCTTTCCTGGGGAACAAGACGGCTGAAAGCTGTCAGGAGCACGACAACAAAGAATAATGAACCCGCGAGAAGGGCAACAACCGGAAGGCTTTTCCTTGCTTTCATCATAATGTGTTTTTAATGTTTATGATCTGATGCCTGTCCCGCTCAGGCGGGGAACCCGTATAACTGAAAAATTATCAACATACCTGCCTGTGTATTTGATACATGTGGGTTTCACGGGTAGATGTTTTAAGGTCTGAAAGATAATCATTTATTAAATCCCACTTATATTAACTTATGAAAATATATTAATAATTTGAACTGGGGCTGTAATGGTCTCAACTGCCACCTGTTAACAAGTCTTTGAACTGAAGTAACCCGGCATATATGTTTCCGGCAGCAAGGATTTTGAAAACCCGGCTGAGGATGTTACCTTTGATCTGATACGAAACCGGATTTTTAATGAAGACTTTCATCCTACTGATCATTCTTTCTATTTTCCTCCCCGGACCTAGGAAACCTTCAGGCTCATCTCCGACAGGACTCATGGTCGAGTTCATCAGGGAGCCTCAAAATGTTTTGATTCGTGATCCAAAACCCGAGTTTAGCTGGATAGTTCCTGATGTCGCGGGAAAACAGACAGCTTACCAGATCCTTGTCAGCTCTTCGGAAGAACTGCTGGAGAGAAATATCGGAGACCTCTGGAACGGATTGAAAACCACAGGCTCACAATCGACCGAAGTTGAATATTCAGGCACGGCCCTTCCCGCCAATTCATTATGCCACTGGAAGGTAAGGATATGGGACAAGCGGTCGAATCCTTCCCCGTGGTCGGCTGTTCAATCGTTCAGGACAGGAACATTCAACGGCTACTGTACCACGGCAAACAGCCTGGTCGAAACGGAGATCAGGCCGGAGACGGTTACCAGAACCGGAAATGATTCATGGTTTGTTGACTTCGGGAAAGCTGCCTTCGGGAAACTGGTACTCGAATTGAAACCTGTCAGGAAAGATACACTGCTTATTCATATTGGGGAAAAGCTCAGCGCGAAAAACCGCATCGACCGCCAGCCAGGAGGCACAATACGCTATTACAGTGTTGCCTTGCCGGTTGAACCGGGCAAAACAAGATATGTTGCAGAGATAGCTCCCGATGAAAGGAATACCGGACCTGCAGCAATTCATCTGCCGGATTCTTTCGGAGTGGTCAGCCCTTTCAGGTATTGTGAAATAGAGAAGCTTGAAAATGAACCAGATAAAATAATCCAGAAAGCTCTCTGGCATTATTTCGACGACAGCAGCAGCTCCTTTATCAGCTCCGATACTATACTGAACAGGATCTGGGACATCTCAAAATACACTATCAAGGCAACTTCCTTTACGGGCATCTATATCGACGGCGACCGCGAGCGTATTCCCTATGAGGCCGATGCCTACATCAACCAGCTCGGGCACTATTACACCGACAGGGAATATTCGATGGGAAGGCGAACAAATGAGTATTTCATCCATCACCCTACGTGGCCGACTGAATGGATCCTGCAGACGGTTCTTATGTTTCACAACGATTTCATGCACACCGGCAATTCCGAATCAATGGCAAGGTATTACAGGGAACTGCAGTACAAGACACTTTCCGCACTGGCGCGACCCGACGGACTGATAAGCTCATCGGCCGTAAACGATGAAATAATGGCAAGTCTGGGCTTTTCAAACGTGAAGGAAAGAATAAGGGATATTGTTGATTGGCCCCCGGCGCAGAAGGACACGGGATGGAAACTTGCAACAGCCGAAGGGGAAAGGGACGGCTACGACATGAGGGAGATCAACACCGTTGTAAATGCATTTTATTACAGAAACCTTGTGCTTATGTCAGAATTAGCGGGCCACCTTGGCAATCCCGTCGATTCGGCAATCTATGCCGGCCAAGCTGTCAAGGTTAAAAAAGTCATCAACGAGAAGTTGTTTGACAAAAAGAGGGGTGTCTATCTCGACGGTGAATTCTCGGAGCACTCATCTCTTCATGCAAACATGATGGCCCTTGCCTTTGACCTTGTGCCGCCGGAACATCTTTCTTCCGTCATCGCTTTTATCAAATCGCGCGGAATGGCCTGCAGTGTTTACGGAGCTCAGTTCCTGCTTGAAGGTCTTTTCAGGGCGGGCGAAGCCGATTATGCTCTCAGTCTGCTGACAGCCACTCACGACAGGAGCTGGTGGAACATGATAAAATCGGGTTCCACCATGACCATGGAAGCCTGGGATATGAAATACAAGCCCAACTCCGACTGGAACCACGCCTGGGGAGCTGCTCCGGCAAACATCATTCCGGGTTTCCTCTGGGGTATCAGCCCCGCCCTTCCCGGTTATTCCAAAGCCACTATAAGGCCGCAGCTGAGCCGGCTGTCATACAGTCATATCAGCGTCCCTACTATAAGGGGCAATATTGTTGCCGAATTCCGAAAGGATAAGGAGTCTGGTTTGTTCATCATAACAATTCCGGCGAATATGGACTGCGATTTCGTGATTGACACTTCACAATATCAAACGGTTGTCCTTAACTCCTCCAGGGTCAGGCCAAAGGACGGAATCCTGCAACTAAGACCGGGTACCAACAGAATAGAATTCTAAACTCACAGCATGAAGAAAACACTATTATTGCTTATCTCTGTTATCCTGGCATTGCCGGGTTTTAACTGCAATCGCAACAGGGGAAATCAGGTCTTCGAAGCCGACCTGATAGTATACGGGGGAACTTCAGCTGCAGTCACCGCGGCAGTTCAGGCACACAGGATGGGACTTGAAGTGATTATTGTGTCTCCCGATATCCATCTGGGGGGAATGAGCTCATCAGGACTTGGTTTTACCGATACCGGAAACAAGGAAGTTATCGGAGGACTTGCCAGGGAATTCTACCAGCTGATCTACCTGCATTACGACAAGCCCGAATCATGGAACTGGCAGAAACGGTCGGAATACGGGAACCGCGGCCAGGGCAATCCTGCCATCGACGGTGAAAAGCGTACCATGTGGATCTTCGAGCCCCACGTGGCGGAAGAATCATTCGAAACCCTGATAAAAAGCAACGACATACCCGTTTACCGTGATGAATGGCTCGACAGGGAAACTGGCGTCAGCAAGAAAAACGGAAGGATTACATCCATCCGGACCCTCAGCGGACTTACATTCAGGGGAAAGGTTTTCATTGATGCAAGCTATGAAGGCGACCTGATGGCCTCCGCGGAAGTAAACTACACTGTGGGCAGGGAAGACAACAGCCTTTACGGTGAAAGCTGGAACGGTGTTCAGAAAGGTGTCTTTCACCACGGGCACTATTTCAAGGATAAGATCGATCCCTACAAGATCCCCGGGGATCCTTCCAGCGGACTCCTTCCCCGTATATCAGACGAAACTCCCGGTGAAAACGGAACCGGCGACAATAAGGTACAGGCTTACTGCTACAGGCTCTGCCTGACTCAGCATCCTGAAAACAAAGTGCCGATAACAAAGCCCGAAGCATACGACAGTACCCAGTATGAGCTGCTTGTCAGGCTGGCAGAATCAAGGTGGGATGAGTTCTTTGCAAAATATGATGCAATACCGAACCACAAGACCGATGTCAATAACCACGGACCGTTCAGTTACGATAACATAGGTATGAGCTGGGAATATCCCGAAGCCTCATACGAAAAAAGAAAAGAGATACTCGCGGAGCATATCAATTATCAGAAGGGACTACTGTATTTCACCTGCACCGACAAACGCCTTCCCCAATGGGTGAGGGACACGATGAACACATGGGGCTTTTCACGTGACGAATTCGCCGATAACGGATACTGGCCCTACAATATCTATGTCAGGGAGGCAAGAAGGATGATTGGTAAATATGTAATGACCGAAAATGATGTCCTTTGCCTGAGACCTGTCCCGGAACCCGTAGGCATGGGTTCATATACTATGGATTCCCACAATGTACAGAGATACGTAACACCTGAAGGTTATGTCCAGAATGAAGGTGACATAGGAGTTCGGACCCCAAGACCATACCAGATAAGCATGGGATCCCTGATGCCCTTTGAAGAGCAGTGCAGCAATCTGCTGGTGCCTGTCTGCATTTCATGTTCACACATTGCCTTCGGATCCATCAGGATGGAACCGGTTTTTATGATACTCGGACAAAGCGCTGCAACAATGGCATCACTGGCAATAAGGAGCGGGAAAAGCATTCATGACATTACATATGAGGAGTTAAGCAAACAGTTGCTTGCCGACGGTCAGATACTGGAATATTGACATCCCTGCTTTTTTAACAATTATTAGGTTTTTAAATCCTTCCCGGCCGGCGACAAAAGTGTATTTTTGTCTAC
>JAAYQC010000155.1 GCA_012519515.1 Bacteroidales bacterium
CATAGATAGTCTTGATATCAGCGAATCCCTGAAATCAGAACTGAAAGGGATAACACCCTTTAATTACACTGGTTTTTGAAATGAACAAGGCCAGGCTTCTTCTAAGGTATATCGAACCATATAAATGGTCGGCTGTCAGGAATGTTATCTACAATATCCTGAGCGCGGTGTTTGCACTTGTTTCCTATACACTTGTTATTCCCTTTCTTCAGATACTTTTCGACCGTGTCGGCACGGCCCCCGATCCCGGAGAGTTTCAACTCAACCTTGATTATCTCGGCAGAGCAGCCAGGTTCTATCTCTACGACTTTATCGACAAGAATGGAGAATTCAGGGCGCTAATGCTTGTCTGCGTGATAGTTATCGGTGCCAGCCTGTTGAAGAACGGGTTTATTTTTCTTGCCAACAACAGTATGGCATATTTAAGGGCTTCAGTGGTCAGGGATATAAGAAAGAAAATGTACGACAAGGTATTGCGACTGCAGCTTTCTTTCTTTTCCGATGCACGAAAAGGAGATGTGATGACAAGGATATCGAACGACGTCCAGGAAATTGAAATATCGGTGGTATCGTCGCTTACCATGATATTCAGGGATCCACTGTATATTCTATTGTTCGTTATCTACCTGTTTGTAGCAAGCTACCAGCTTACTCTCTTTGCACTGGTTCTGCTTCCCCTGAGCGGATGGCTCATAGGAAAGGCAAGCCGTACCCTGCGGTCCTCATCATTTGTCGGACAGCAGTATCTCGGGAAGTTGCTGTCGGTTGTGGAGGAAACTCTCACCGGATTAAGGATAGTGAAGGGATTCAATGCCGAGGATAAGATGAAGAAGCAGTTTGCCCGCACCAACGAGCTTTACTCAAAGGTATTCAAGAGGGTTACGCGCAAAGCATATCTTGCTTCGCCCATCAGTGAATTCCTGTCGACTATAGTGCTGATGGTACTTATGTACTTTGGAAGTACGCTTGCTCTTAAAGGTTCCGGTCATATGGGTCAGGAACAGTTGATTGCCTTCCTGGTGGTCTTCTCACAGATACTCCAGCCGGCAAAGAACATTACAACGGCATGGTTCAGTATTCAGAAGGGTATGGCATCGATCGACAGGGTAGACCAGATACTTGAGGCTGAGGAAACGATAGTTGAAAAGGCGGGAGCGCTTCCTGTCAGTGAATTCAGGGATTCGATAGAATTCAGGTCAGTGTGGTACGGATACAATGATGAACCGATCCTTAAGGACATCAATCTTAAGATAAGGAAGGGCCAGACGGTAGCTGTTGTGGGCAAGTCGGGGGCGGGAAAATCAACACTGGCCGATCTTCTGCCGCGATTCATGGATGTCGATTCAGGTCAGGTGCTTATTGATGGCGTCGATGTTCGCGACCTTAGAATCAGGGATCTCAGGAGCCTGATGGGGATAGTGAGCCAGCAGTCTATCCTTTTCAACACTACCTTCAGGGAAAACATTGCATTCGGAGTTGCCGAAGCGGATATGGAAAAGGTTACCGAAGCCGCGCGAATTGCAAATGCACACGATTTCATAATGGAAACCGAAAACGCTTATGAGACCATGGTAGGAGAGGGAGGAAGCAAGCTTAGCGGCGGAGAGCGGCAAAGGATAAGCATTGCCAGGGCCATAATGGCCAATCCACCCATTCTAATCCTCGATGAGGCGACTTCATCTCTCGATACGGAATCCGAGCGACTTGTCCAGGAAGCCATCATCAACCTAATGAAGAACAGGACTTCGGTTGTGATAGCTCACCGGCTGTCCACCATACAGCATGCCGATATGATAGTTGTGATCGAAAACGGAAGGATTATCGAGACCGGAACGCATGCCGAACTTATGGCAAACGACGAGGGATACTACAGGAAACTCCATAGTTATCAGGCAATATGACAGCCGGCTCATGAACAGCTGCAAACGTATCCATACCTGCGCGTATCATCTTTTAATGTATGATTTCCGTGAGGATTCCTTATATTAGTAGCCGTAATTGAAGCAAAATCACGGGCAAAGAAAATATCCAGGCATATGATAAAAACAAAAAAACATTATACCATGATAAGGAGAATAGTTCTGATAAGTCTTTCTGTTATTTTATTAACAGTGACAGGTTTTTCGCAGAAAGCCAGGTCGAAGCATTCGTTTGCACTTGGGACAACAGAATTTTTGCTTGACGACAGTCCCTTTCAGATCATAAGCGGGGAGATGCATCCTTCGAGGATTCCGGCCGATTACTGGCAGCACAGGATTCGGATGGCAAAGGCTATGGGATGCAACACCATCAGCGTGTACATAATGTGGAATTATCATGAACAAGAGGAGGGTGTCTTTGATTTCGAGACCGGAAACAGGAACCTTAGCCGGTTCTTCAAGCTTGTAGAAGAGGAAGGCTTATGGCTGATAGTGAGGCCGGGGCCCTATGTGTGTGCTGAATGGGAGCTTGGCGGAATTCCTCCCTACCTTCTCAGGATACCTGACATCAAGCTCCGGTGCATGTATCCTCGGTATATGGAAGCAGCTGAACGCTACATTGAAAAGCTTGCAGAGGTGATAAAACCTTTCCAGGTTACTGCAGGAGGCCCGCTTCTTATGGTTCAGATTGAAAATGAATATGGGAGCTTCGGAAACGACAGGAACTATCTTGAACGTCTTAAGGAGGTATGGACGGCAAACGGGATCAACGTGCCCTTTTTTACCGGCGATGGACCAACGACCTATATGCTTGAGGCAGGCTCCCTGCCCGGATGCGCCGTGGGACTTGATTCGGGAAGCAGGCCGGAGCACTTCGAGCTTGCAGCCAAAATGAATCCTGGAGTACCCGTTTTCAGCAGTGAGACCTATCCCGGCTGGCTTACCCACTGGGGCGAGGAATGGGCCAGGCCTGATACAGCCAGTCTGATGAAAGAGATTAAGTTCCTTATGGATAACAAGAAATCATTCAACTTTTACGTGATTCACGGGGGAACGAATTTCGGCTTCACAGCCGGAGCAAATTCGGGAGGCAAGGGATATGAACCGGATGTGACGAGCTACGATTACGATGCGCCTATTGACGAGCAGGGCAGGCCGACGGCCAAGTACATGGCGCTACGGAATCTTATAGGATCATATCTTCCTAAAGGAAAGAAACTTCCCCCGATCCCAGAACCCATTCCTTCGTATGAGATTCCCTCAATAGGGCTTACAGTGTTTTCATCGGTATGGGACAATCTGCCTCAGCCTGTCAGATCGGTCCAGCCCAAACCCTTCGAAGCTTACGGGCAGGATTACGGATTCATACTATATACAACCGAACTCATCGGTCATAAAAAAGGAAAGCTCACGGTTACAGATCTTCACGATTACGCGACTGTGTTCCTTAACGGAGAATTCATAGGCACTCTCGACAGGAGGGAGGGTATCAACACCATCGATATTCCTGAAAGCAATGTTGAACGTCCTCGTCTTGAGATCCTGGTGGAAGGCATGGGGCGCATCAACTTCGCCCAGTATCTTATCGACAGGAAAGGGATTACCGACCGGGTTACCCTGAACGGGATGACACTTATGAACTGGGAGGTCTATAATCTTCCCATGGATCACAAGTTTATATATGAGCTCAGGTCGTCGAACAGGAATCCCGGAAAGAAGGGAATCTTCTTCAAGGGTAATTTTTTCCTTACGGCTCCCGGTGACACTTTTCTGGATATGTCGAATTTCCAGAAAGGAATTGTCTGGGTCAACGGAAACAATCTCGGCCGGTACTGGAACATAGGTCCCCAGAAAAGGCTCTATTGCCCGGCATCCTTTCTCAGGAACGGCAACAATGAGATGCTTGTGCTGGATCTGCTGCAGACCGAGCCTCAGATAGTGGTCGGGTTCAAGACTGCAGAATAGTCTTGGCAGGAAGAAATTAAAAGAAATAAAAAGGAGCGTCAATTCAGACACTCCTTTTTATTTTATGCAGTTTCCTGATTCCGGGAATTAAACAAGGATTTTTGTAGTAAGGTTGGTGATGCTTTTCTGAACGTCAGCGAACATATCTCCATCCCTTGATTCATCCTGTTCGACAATCATATATTTCATTCCGGCAATATCCTTAGCGGCAATGATATCCTTAAAAGGAACAACGCCTTCACCGACAGGAGCGATGTTACCCTTAACAACATCAAAGTAAGGAGGAAGCTGCTCATAACCGTCCTTCAGGTGGAAAAGAGGGAAGCGGCCGGGATACTTGTTGAAGATATCCACCGGATTGTGGCCGGCCTGGGCTACCCAGAACATATCCATTTCCATGACCACGAGATCCGGGTCAAGTTCTGCAAGCATAATATCGAAATAAGGTATCTTGCCTTCGACGTTTGCAAACTCGAAGTTGTGGTTATGATATCCGAACTGAAGTCCGAATTCCTTCATTACCTTTCCGATCTCATTCCAGTTGGCTGCCATTCTCTGGTAAGTGGCTACCGAGTCTCTCATTTCTTCCACTATCCAGGGCTGGATGCAGTATTTGGCTCCGATAAGGGCATGGTCTTCAGCCATTTTTCTGGCACTCTCGAGAGTTACCCCTACGCCTTCAACCTGTGTGTGGCTGCTGATAATTTCCATTCCAAGATCATTCACCATCTTTTTGAAATCGGCAGGTGAATAGCCATAGAACTTGCCATCAGCGTAATCA
>JAAYQC010000156.1 GCA_012519515.1 Bacteroidales bacterium
GGAACTCTTCCTTATACATTTCTCTGGAGCAACGAGGCTGAAACAGAAGATATTTCAGGTGTGCCCGCGGGCAGCTATTCGGTTACAATAAGCGATTTAAACGGATGTACAATTCATGCAAGTGCTTCCGTTGAACAACCAGCTGAAGCGCTTACAGGTAATATTGAATCAGTTACAAATGTTTCAGAGCATGGCGGAAGCAATGGAAGCATTACCGTCTCGGGTTCAGGTGGAATACCTCCGTATTTTTACAGCCTTGATGAAGGGGAATTCCAGCCTTCAGGGACATTCGGATCTCTTTCGGCAGGTACTTATATTATACTCATCAGGGATGCCGGGATGTGCCTTTTTGAATTGACAGTAACAGTAACGCAGCCCAAACTGCCCCTTGCAGCCATGATCAGCGATCGAAGCGATATTTCCTGCAACGGCGCTAATGATGGAACAGTTACAGTTGAAGGGTCGGGAGGAAGCACGCCTTATCTGTATTCGCTTGAAGGAGGTGAATTTCAATCATCAGGAACTTTCAGCGGCCTTACGGTCAGGACTTATACAATCACTGTCAGGGATGATGATCTGGATCAGGTTGACATTGTTTTTGACATTTCTCAACCCGATCCGCTCACTGTTGCCGTATCCGGAGACGATATTAAGTGTTACGGAGGTAGCACAGGCAGGGTGACTGCAATCCCTTCCGGAGGGACAGAACCCTACTCTTACTGGTGGAACAGCGCTCCTGCCCAGACAACAGCGGTTGCCACCGGACTGCCGGCCGGAACCTATACTGTTACGGTTACCGATTCAAATGGATGCACCGTAACAAACAGTGTAACCATATCCCAACCGCTTACGGATATGGAAATATCAATTGAACAGGAAAATGTGACCTGCAACGGAGGTTCTGACGGAAGTGCAACGGCATCTGTAACAGGCGGACTCGAGCCTTATTCCTTCTCATGGAACACGGACCCGGAACAGACAAAGGAGAATGTTTCAGACCTTCCGGCCGGAACCTACACTATTACAGTTACCGACAGCTATGGATGTGCAAAATCTCATGAAGTAACTATAGACGAACCTCTCCCGATAACGGTGAATCCGGATGTGACACCATGTTCCTGTCCTGATTCTGAAGACGGAGCAATTGATCTGGTCATCGAAGGAGGAAATTCACCATATATCGTTTTGTGGTCCGACGGTTTTGAAGGTCAGACCCGTACCGGTCTGGCACCCGGCACATACACAGCTGTCATCAGCGATAATAACAGCTGCAACGAAGCCTTTACGGTTGAGCTTGATTTCAGCTTCTCCTCCGGCTGCCTTGTGATTCCTCAGGTAATAACTCCGAATAACGACGGATATAACGATCTGTGGCAAATCAGGAACATTGATTTATATCCTGATGCAGAGGTCAGGATCTTTAACAGGTGGGGCAAGCTGATTTTCAGTGCGAAAAACCTTGCCGACAATCCATGGAACGGGACTATCAGAGGAAAGCCGGTTCCAACAGATTCATATCACTATATCCTGGATTTGAAAGATGGCTCAAAGCCGCGGACAGGTGTGATAAGCGTAATAAGATGATATCAGAAAGATAGATGATAAGGTTTGCAAACATAAGATTCCCGGTAACAGTCATTGCCGCTATTTTCCTGACAGCAGGAGCCTTGCATGCTCAACAGGTACCCATGTACAGCCAGTACACCATGAACGGCTTCCTTGTCAATCCATCATTTGCAGGACGGGATGGCTATACTTCGGTGAACCTGACGGTCAGGGAGCAATGGACCGGGTTGGAACAATCGCCAAGTACCTATGCATTAAGCTTCCAGACAAGGATCCTTCGGAATAGTTATATTTCCAAGTCAACTTCGGTGAAGAAAAAGCTGGTAAGGCCGACCAAGGGCGGACAGGTTGGTATCGGCGCTTATGTCTTCAATGATAAAAACGGGATAATGCGCAGGACTGGCGGTCAGGTAGCCTATTCATACAATATCCCGCTCAGCGATGCAAGTGAGGAGAACCCGCGGAACCTGTCCTTCGGGCTTGCCATGATTGCATACCAGTATTCCATGGATATGGACGGGCTTGTCTATGATCACGATGATCCTTTCCTGAACAATTATGACAGATCTGTCTTTATTCCTGATTTTAATTTCGGGGTAAGTTATACGACCTCAAGGATCTATGCCGGATTTGCAATGACAAACCTGCTCCGCGGCTCAGTCCGCTTTTTTGACGACAATAATGAGGAAAGTGCCGAACTTGGTCATTATTTCCTGACCGGTGGAGTAAAGATCCCGCTGGCATCAAACTGGCTTCTCGAACCCTCTGCCTTTATCAAATCGTCCGATATGCTGTTCAAGGCAATACAGCTCGACATTACTTCAAGGGTTTACTACAGGAACGATTACTGGCTTGGTCTGTCGTGGCGTACCCAGGATGCCCTTATAGCAATGCTGGGACTGAGATACGACAGGTTCTATATTGCCTACGCGTATGATTTTACCCTCACTGAAATGAGAAGGCAGGGTCTGGGGTCTCACGAACTGACTCTCGCTGTCAAGTTCGGAACCAATGCCCGAAGGTACAGATGGATTAATTCTTTTTGAGATGATATGCCGCAAAATAGCGGTTGCACTCGTTATGATTCCTGCATTTCACTGTCTTGTATTTTCACAGGACAGAGCTGACACTCTTCCCCTTAGTGTAATGTTCTACAATACTGAAAACCTATTTGACACCAGGGATGATTCCCTCGTGGATGACGCGGAGTTCCTTCCGCGGGGAGTTAGGAGATGGAATAAGACCAGGTACAGCAATAAGCTCAGTTCAATATCGAAAGTCATTATCGCTGCCGGCGGATGGGATCCTCCCGCTATCGTGGGTTTGTGTGAAATAGAGAACAGGAGGGTACTCGCCGATCTGGCTTTTGGCACAGCCCTGTCGGCATTCGGATACGGTATTGTTCATGAGGAATCGCCGGATACGAGGGGAATTGATGTATGTATGCTCTATCGCGGGGATATTGTATCCGTCGTCAGTCATCATTTATGGGTACCGGCAGATTCAGACCTGAAGGATTTCCATTCAAGGGGTATTCTTTATGTCAAATGTGTCATGTATGGCGATACATTGCATTTGCTACTGAATCACTGGCCTTCGAGAAGGGGAGGGGTCCTTGCCGGTGAAGACTTGAGGGAGAGAATGGCTCTCGGGGTCAGGAATATCGCGGACTCGCTTTGCAAATCATCGGAAGGGAAGGCGAAAATCATAGTTCTTGGTGATTTCAACTGCTCACCTTCCGATCCGCTTATGTTGAAGCTTACTGCTGCTGAACTTTCCGGCGGCGGCTCCCTGGTAAATATGGCAGACAGAAAGACTTCCGGTAAAGAGGGAACTTACAGGTATCAGGGTACCTGGGAAATAATTGATCAGATAATAGTTTCAAACGGATTGCTGAACAGCAGTGAAGGGCTGAAAACCGGGCCGGAACATTTCAGGATATTCAGTCCGGATTTTCTTCTTAAAGACGATCCGAAATATCCCGGACCCGTTCCTTTCTCAACCTACCGCGGCTATAGTTACCAGGGAGGATTCAGCGATCATCTGCCTGTGCTTCTTGATCTTGAACTGCATTAGGATCACCGGGCACAAGTCCTAATTCCTTTCCTTTCTCCAGCATAAGCTGCCTGGCTGCTTCATATTCATTGGGAATGATACCATCCAGGATTGCATCCCTGATAGCATTCTTTATAATTCCCACTTCCTTCCCCGGCTTGATGCCGAATGTCCTTATAATCTCAGTTCCGTCCACCGGCGGCTTGAAATTGCGTACGGCATCCTTTTCTTCAATTTCCTTCAGTTTATGCCTTACCAGTTGGAGTTTTTCAAGATGTCTTTTCTTTGTGGCCTCATTTTTTGAGGTTATGTCAGCCTCACAAAGCAGCATCAGGTCGTCTATGTCATCTCCGGCATCGAAAAGAAGCCTTCTCACGGCGGAATCCGTTACAATTTCCTGTGAAAGTACAATTGGCCGCAGGTGAAGTTCAACCATTTTCCTGACATACTTCATTCTGTCATTCATGGGGAGCTTTAAACGCCTGAATATTTCAGGGATCATTTTCCCACCCAGAAACTCATGGCCGTGGAACGACCAGCCGGTTTCCTGGTCGTACTTCCTGGTTGCGGGTTTTGCAATGTCATGAAGCAGGGCCGCCCACCTGAGCCAGATATTATCGGTTTTCCTGCTTATGTTGTCGAGTACCTTCAAAGAGTGCAGGAAATTGTCCTTGTGTGCCTTACCCTCTATTGTTTCAACCCCTTTCAGGCTTTCGAGTTCGGGGAATACCATCTTCAGAAGTCCGGTTTCTTCAAGCAGAATGAATCCCCTCGAGGGCTTACGGCACATTATGATCTTGTTCAGTTCAGCAATAATCCTTTCGCGGGATAAAATGTTTATTCGTTCGGCATTTGATGAAATTGACGCAAGTGTTTCATCATCAATGCGGAAGTCAAGTTGTACTGCAAACCTGATGGCTCTCATCATCCTGAGAGGGTCATCGGAAAAGGTTGTATCAGGGTCGAGGGGCGTCCTTATAATTTTTTTACGAAGATCATCTAACCCGTTGAAAGGATCGGTTAGCTCCCCGTAGGTTTCCTTGTTGAGACTTATTGCAAGCGCGTTTATAGTGAAATCCCTCCTTTTCTGATCATCCTCGAGTGTCCCGTTCTCAACGACAGGTTTTCTCGAATTCCTGTCGTAAGATTCCTTTCTTGCCCCGACAAATTCAATATCATAATCTTTGTACCTGAACATTGCTGTCCCAAAATTCCTGAATACCGAAACATTAGTTCCCGGCGCCAGCCTGGAAGCAGCTTTCCTGGCGATGTCAATACCATTTCCAAGCACCACTATATCAATATCTTTATCGGGATTATCCCTTTTGAGAATGTAATCCCTTACGTAGCCACCGATAACCCAGGCCTTTATATTTTCAGCCGTGATTATCTCTGAAAGCTTAATAAAGATATTGTCATCCGGACATATGTGCATATGTATATATGACAAATTGTTTGTTAATCATGACAAAGTTACAATTAATAAGTATTTTTAGATAAAAACAGTCTGATTGCATCGTTTGGTATGATGATTGGTTTATTATGAAGACTGGCGGAAAGCTGATTATTAACGAAAATAGAAGAAATCATGTTAGAGCATTTGACAAAGGAAACCTTTTTAAGCAAGGTATTCAACTATGAAACCAATAAGGAATGGAAATATGAAGGTGACAAGCCATGTGTAATTGACTTTTATGCTGACTGGTGCGGTCCATGCAAGATGGTAGCCCCAATTTTGGAAGAACTGGCAAAGGAATACAATGGCAAAATTGAGATTTACAAGGTGAATACGGAGGTGGAGCAGGAGCTGGCAGCGGTATTTGGGATCAGAAGTATTCCTTCGCTTTTATTTGTTCCCCTTGAAGGTCAACCTCAGATGGCAATGGGAGCATTACCAAAAGACACTTTTGTCCAGGCTTTTAAGGACGTTTTCGGTATTGAGAAGGGAAAAAACTGATGCTGTTGATAAGTAATGATCGTTTTGTTAAAAAATATTCAGTAATGTAAAAAACAATACCTATATTTAAACGTTATAGAAATGAAAGGTAGTAACCACTCTGGTTACATGAGTTTTTTTCATGGATTTAGGTTTAGGGTAGTAAAGAAAAGCCCGCTGAGCGCCAGTTCCGCGGGTTTTTTCTTTTCAGTCTATGCCAGATCCTTAAAGATATTGTTAATCTCCTCCTCGGTTGTCCTGAGTTTCTTCTGGCATTGCCTTATAAGCTCTGAAGCCTTTCTGACCTCAGCCGAAAGCCTGTCAACATCCATTTCACCCGTTTCTATTTCTTTAAGTATCCTTTCTATCTCATTGACTGCCTGATTGAACGAAAATTCTTTCTTTGTCATCTTTACAGATTTATTTGATTGTTATATCGCGTTTTCCGGTAATGCTTCATCTTTTCTTCAGATTCCCGACAGTATCAATCTCTCTTATAGTTGATTACGCTAACTTACGCCTCTTTCACCACCCTGCTTGATACTGTTCCATCGCTGAATTTGGTGTCGATTACATCGCCCTTCTTCAGTGATTTCCCATTCTTTATTATTTTTCCCTTAATTGAAGTGATTGTATAGCCTCTTTTCAGAACATTCTCAGGATCAAGTATTTTAAGTGTATTGTCATATCCGGTCACCCGGCTCTGTATCGTGGCCAGATTGTTCCTGGCTACAGTGCCAAGCAATTCTTTTTTATGCCTCAGAAGAGTTTCCTTTTTCATTACCAGCGATTGTGATCCGGAAATAATCCTGTGTTTCTGGTTTTCCGGAATTGAATTGGCCTTTGACAGGAAATTCTTTCCCGTACTGGTCATTTCTATCACTAACGACGACAGAAGTTCCCTGAAATCTGAGATCATGATCCTGGTAACAGGAGCAAGCCTTAGCATTGTTATATCTATTCTTCTGTTTGTCACTTCAAGAAGCGTTTTTACCCGGTCGCTTATTGCTTCACCCAGTTCAGTGATCAGATTATCTGCCTCACTCATCTTTTCAATCAGAAAATCAGCAACTGCAGTTGGAGTTTTAAGTGAGATGTTAGCAACAATATCTGTGACCGACAGGTCCTTGTCATGTCCAATACCGGTTAATACCGGGATAGGGAACTGAGTTATGTAATATGCTATTGCATAGCTATCGAACCAGCTGAGATCAGTCTGTGAACCTCCTCCCCTGATAATGACTGCCAGGTCGAATTTATCAAGGTGTCCGGCTATTTTCTCAAGCGATTTTATAACTCCTGCCTCTGTTTCCTTACCCTGAACGGGAGTGTCAAACAGCGCTGTATAGAATACATATCCGGAGTTGTTGGATTTCAGATGATTTATGAAATCCGTGTATCCGGCTGCACTGCCTGAGGAAATAATTGCTATTCTTTGCGGAACCAGGGGAATTTCAAGCTCCCTGTTCATTGAAATGACTCCTTCCTCCTCGAGTCTTCTGATAATCTGCTGGCGTTTGATGGCCATATCACCGATCGTGAAGGCAGGATCAATGTCATTTATCACAAGGCTGAGGCCATAGATCTCATGATATTCGATTCTTACCCTGACCATGATCTTCATGCCTTCTTTCAGAGTTTCCCCGGTTGAATTCTCAAAAAAGGCTTTAAGGAAACGGTACCGGTTGCTCCAGATCACAGCCCTTGCCCTTGCCCTGATGTTGACATCGTCGGGATGCTTTTCAATAAGCTCCAGGTAGCAGTGTCCGTTATAATTCTCCTTGACCTCCGATATCTCCGCTATCACCCAGTACATATCAGGCAGGGCCATGTAAAGGGAATCCTTTATGACCAGCTGAAGTTCTGAAAGTGAAAGTCTCTCATTCATCATGGACCAACTATCTTAATTATCCTGTGAGTAAGGGCAGTGTCGGGTGTAATTACCCTGACAAAATAAAGGCCTTTTCCCCTAAAAGTCAAATTGTCAAGAGTCAGGCTTCTGCTTACGAAATTCCTATACATTTTTTTCATCACTTGCTTTCCTGTCTGATCATAGATTTCAACAGAGAGCCATTCCGGGACCTCAGAAAGATTTATCCTTATTTCATTCCTGAAAGGATTTGGGAAAACAACAATTTCTCCGGCGGGTTTTGGAAGGTATTTGTCCTGCAGAATTGCAATTGCCTTTTTAATATCGGGTATTCCGTAGCCGTACAGTGAATCCGGGGTAAGGTATCTGTCGGATGAGGAATGAAGGGCTGAAATGATATCCATGTTCGAAGCCTGTGGCACGGCCTGCATGATACAGGCACAGATGCCGCTTATTACCGGACAAGAAAAGGATGTACCGTCAGCCATGTGAAGTTGATTGGGGTTAATCTGTACCTTTATACCGACACCCTGGGCAACGATGTCGGGTTTTACCTGTCTGTCGGCACTTGGTCCGGCCGACGAAAATGAGGATATGGTCCTGTCGCTTCTGACGGCTCCGACTGCCAGCACCGAGTCGCCGTCGGAAGGGGCAATTATCTTTTTCCATGCCATATTCCTTTCATTGCCCGCGCTGTTTACAACAAGAATACCCTTTGATGCGGCTATGTCGGCAGCCCTGGTGACAAAAGCCCTGTCGCCATCCATATCTTCAAACTGATAATCCATTGAAGGATCGTCGAAGATATAATAGCCCAGGGATGAGGTAATTATATCAGCACCTGAGCTGTCGGCAAATTCGGCAGCCGCCGTCCACAGATCCTCCTCCACGGGATACTCCGAGTCGGTATCCTCGCTTCTGAGAAGCAAGTAATCTGCACCCGGAGCGCTTCCCTCCAACATCCCTTCAATCATACCCGCC
>JAAYQC010000157.1 GCA_012519515.1 Bacteroidales bacterium
AATGCAAAAGCTCTTATATTCGCAGGTATTTTCTTTGAAGGTAAAGAAGCTGACAAGTGGATTGAAAAAGGATTGTCGATACTCAATAAAGAAATACCTGAACAGATTCTTCAGGATGGGGGAAATTATGAGCGTTCGCCTATGTATCATTGTATAATGCTTGAAGATATGCTTGACCTGATTTGTATTGCGCAAAGCAGTAGATATCCCCTGCTGTCATTTGATAAGATTTCTGAATGGAAAGAAATAACCTGCAAAATGTTATACTGGCTGAATGCTATGTGTCATAGTGACTCCCAGATATCTCTTTTCAATGATGCAGCAATAGGAATTGCTCCCGAATATGAGCAACTGTCAAATTATGCAGAAAAACTGGGTATTAAAACAAGCCAGCAGCCATCTGTATTAACTGATCTGAAGGAATCAGGATATATATCATATAAAAATGAAGATTTTATGCTTATTATTGATGCCGGTAATATTGGTCCCGATTATCAACCCGGTCATGCACATGCTGACACTCTTTCTTTTGAATTATCTTCTAACCAAAAAAGAATAATTGTTGATTCTGGTACATCCTGTTATGGAACAGGTACAGAGAGGCTCAGACAACGTAGTACTGAAGCCCATAACACGATCTCTATAGATGACCTTGATTCTTCAGAAGTATGGGGTGGATTCAGAGTCGCCCGTCGAGCAAAAATCAATGAGCGAAAAATCGAAAAAAAAGAAAATTCTATTGTTATCAGAGCTTCTCATGATGGTTTCAACCGTCGTAATAAAGATCTCGGAAACCATATCAGAACATGGACTATAGAAAATAGGCGGATTACTATTATTGATACAATAGAGGGGAAGGGTAAACACCACATTAAAGCTAATCTTCATTTCCATCCGGAAATTGAGCTCGTTTTAAATAACCAAATTATAACAGCATTGTATTCCGAAAATCCAGCCTGTAAGTTATTTTTAGATGAAACCATGGAAGTTATGATTGAAGATTCCACATATCATCCACAGTTTGGTGTATCAATTAGAAACAGAAAAATAGTTATTAAAAAAGACACCGTTTTACCATTCACATTCAAAACAATTATAGAAATCTGATATGCATATTCTCTTTCTTTCGCATTATTTCCCACCTGAGGTTAATGCACCAGCTACCCGCACTTATGAGCATTGCAAAAGATGGGCAGCATTAGGCCATAAGGTAACAGTAATAACCTGTGCTCCGAATTGTCCTAATGGAGTCATTTATAAAGGTTACAAAAACTCCTTGTCCACTAAAGAAACTATAGATGGTATCAACGTTATCCGAATATGGACTTATGTTGCACCAAATAAGGGGTTCTTTAAACGTATTGCCAATTACATCAGCTACATGATCAGTGCCACGATACGGGGTTTTTTTGTTCAGGATGTGGATATCGTTATTGCGACATCACCACAGTTTTTCTGCGGATGGGCAGGTGTACTGCTGCACTGGCTTCGAAAATGGCCCTTCATACTGGAAATAAGAGATATCTGGCCGGAATCGATTGTAACGGTTGGAGCAATGCGAAAATCCAGAACCATTAGTTTTCTGGAAGTGCTGGAAAAGAAAATGTACGAAGCTGCAGATCATATTGTTGCAGTCGGAGACGGCTACAAGCAACGTATTATGATTAAAGGAATTGAATCAGAAAAAATCTCTGTGATCATCAATGGCGTCGATCTGGAAAGATTTCAACTAAAAACTGGTGGCAATTCTGCAAAGCAAAAGTATGGAGCAGAGAATAAGTTTGTTTGCTCATACATAGGAACTGTGGGGATGGCCCACGGTCTGGAAGTGGTGTTGAAAGCTGCCAGAATTTGTAAAAGTAAAAATATCGATGATATTATTTTCTGGATTGTGGGTGATGGCGCAAAAAAAGAAGAACTTGAAAATCAGGCCAAAATGGAAAAACTTGATCAGGTATTTTTTACCGGCAGGCTTCCAAAAGAAGAGATGCCTTCTATTGTGGCTTCAAGTGATTGTTGCCTGGTTCATTTACGGGGCAGTGAACTCTTCAGCACTGTAATCCCTTCCAAAATTTTTGAGATCATGGCAATGAATATTCCAATTATAATGGCTGTAAAGGGAGAAGCACAGGAAATAGTCACCAAAGGAAAGGCTGGGGTCGTTATGGAACCTGATGACCCGGAATCTCTTATCAGTTGTATCTCTCAAATCAGAAATCAGGGTAAAGATTCTTTTGCTGGTCGTCAATTTGTGGCAGATAATTATGACCGTAACCAGCTTGCCTTGAAAATGCTGGAAATAATTGAAAAATGTGCAATAAAAGAGTCTGCTCTGGCAGAACAGCAAATATAGTGCGTTTTGGAGATAAGCG
>JAAYQC010000254.1 GCA_012519515.1 Bacteroidales bacterium
AGCTTGCCCGGGATGACACGGTATATAGCCTGATGGTTCTTGTTTCGGGGGAACCTTTCCACCATTTCACCTTTCCACCTTTCCACCTCAAAAACACCTTTCCACCCATCGTAGCACCTATATATTATGAGGGGGATGGGCCTCATTTGCATCACCCTCCCAGGACTGGGTCTTCCTGGGGTCATCCTTATAAATTTATAAGGATGACCTAAGGATGATGGCTCCAAAGCCAGTAGCAGCAAGGGACGGGGCTATGAAGGAAAAGCTGGTATTTTGGCATTATATTATTACTGGAGCAAGTATTACACGGGGTCTGTACTCCTGAACCACTGAAGGGAAAAGCGGATTTCCCTTCCTTGTCAGCTTATGCTGAGCCAGAGGGCCGTCAATCAGCCCTCATATCCTCATCGCTAACTGACCGCTCATTGAACGCTGATCAACCGCCAAACGGAGAATCAACCGGCGGTCAATGGGGCATCTATGGGAGTTCAGGCTATGAGGGCGGAAAAAGCCTGGTCAGCGCAAGTACTGAACGGCAGCCGCTTCTCGTTCTTAGGGCAGGATAACCGTCTTCAAAGTCCGAACCTGCTCATCCAGTCTCAGGGAAACAAGGTAAACACCTCTCTTCAGGCGTTTCAGAAGGTTGCTGTCAAGCTCTATCTTGTTTATTCCCAATTTGATATCCGGATTATACTCAAGCAGTTTCTGTCCTTTTATGTTATAAATACCTATATTGCATCTCGATACCTGTTTATCTATATCGAACTGAAGATATTGAAGGCCCCGTGTGGGATTGGGATAAAGCATTACACTCCCAAGAGATGCAGGCTGTAAATCATCGCTGTTGGCCAGGATGTTCACGGTAACTGATTCTGACGCTTGCGAATAGTGGTCTCCATATTGTGCTTTCAGATAGAAGGTATAGGTGCCGGGCAGGAGCGGCGACACCAAGTAGCTGTTGGCCGTTGCTTCCACCACCTGCAGCAGCTCGGAATTCATATAAATATGGTAGCTGTCGGGGACAAGATACTGAGACGGCTGAGTCCAGGTGAGCTGCACGGCGTTGTGTGCAGTCTGGGTTAGGGCCACATTGGCGGGGGCAGGATAATAGATGCCGAGGCTGCCATCCGGATTGAGCCGCATAGCGCCGATATCCATGCTGGAATACCCTTGCTCCCAGGCAAGAACAGACCACTCATCGGGATGCACCGCAACGTCAAAGTGACCCTTGGACACCGCCGTGCTGGCCAGGCAGGTTGCCTCATTCCAGCCCATATTGCCGTTTGCCCGCCAAAGGGACGCGTAGAGATTGTCCCCGCTTCCATAGAGCACAACGGAACCGGTGCTGATCTGATAAGCGGCGATAGCATTTGCTTCAGTGGGGCTGAGATCGATGATGTTGGGGGCAATATCACCCCAGAGGCGGTTTCCGGAGTAGTCCACCAGTTGCCTTGCCAAACCGAACTGGCCCTGGAGCGAGTCGGTTATCCTGAAATACGCGTAGATACGCTCGCTGGCGGGGTCAACGGAAAGTTTGGGATAAAACTGCTGATTGACTGAATCCACGCTGAGCAAAACGCCGTTGGCTGGCATGCTGGCAGTTCCGTCGGAGCAAATCCGCTGGACATAGACATCGTTATCGTCATTCATATCACGGTCTTCATACCA
>JAAYQC010000158.1 GCA_012519515.1 Bacteroidales bacterium
AAAATCTATATGTTAACAAGAACATGATCAACCATCACGGGGGAGTTGTTCTTGTTGGCGATCATGTTTACGGATATTCCGACGGACCGGGGTGGACTTGCCAGAACCTTATGACTGGCGAGGCAGTATGGCGCCACAGGGTTTCCGAGCCCGGTAAGGGAGCAGTTCTAAGTGCAGGCGGCCGCCTCCTCTGTCTCGACGAGAGAACGGGTTCGCTTACCGTTGCACTGGCTTCACCCGACGGCTGGAAGGAGTTCGGCAGGCTTGATTTCCCGGAAAGGTCAAAAGTTCCTTCACAGGACAAAAGAGTCTGGACACACCCGGTTATTTCCAACGGCAAGCTCTATCTGAGGGATCATGACCTGCTGTTTTGTTTTGAACTGAAATAGTTAGTGAGATATTCCAGGAGACAAGTCTCCTGCTGTATGATATTGATAATCTTTCCCGGTACCCGGTGAACGGGTGCCGATTGTATACGGATTGTTCACGGGCGATCCCGCGTTAAATTGTTATATTTTTTAAGATTAAATTTCGGGTTTTAATATTACCTTGTTGGGTAAATAAGGAACAGTATAAATGGCAAAGAATCACGCGTTAACGTAATAGTGACCATTATTATATCGAAATTGAATCAGGAAAAATATAAAAACAAATACCGGATACAATCAACCCGGATGCCAGGATGGGATTATTCGGGCAATGGAATGTATTTTATCACATTGGTTACCCAAAACAGGGAATGCAACCTGGGTCAGGTTGTCGTGACACAGGGTCGCGTATCCATGCAATATTCCGATTTCGGGAAAATCGTCCGTGATGAATGGATAAAATCATTTGAAATACGAAATGAATTGTTCTTGGATGAATATATCATTATGCCGAATCATTTACACGCCATTATAATATTGAATAATCCAAACGACAAACGAATATTGGATTCGCGTGGCGTGCGCGGTTCGTCCGTGGGTTGCGCCGGGGTTGATGGGAACGCCGGGATTGATGGGAACGCCGGGATTGTTGGGAACGCCGGGATTGTTGGGAACGATGGGATTGATGGAAACGATGGGGTTGTTGGAAACGATGGGGTTGTTGGAAACGATGGGATTGATGGGAACGATGGGATTGATGGGAACGCCGGGATTGTAGAGACGCACGGCCGTGCGTCTCTACAACAACGTGGAATCCACCGTGGAATCCACCGTGAAATCAACCATGAAAATGGTCATGGATTCATTCCATCCGGTTTTATTCGTAAACCCCGATCCATTTCATCATTTATTGCAGGTTTCAAATCGGCAATTAATTCAAAAATTGATGATTTCATCGATGAACATAATTTGGACATTCCAAAATACAATCGCAACAATCATTTTTTCCAACCGAATTACCACGATCACATCATACGCGATGAGGGCGAATATTTACGCATATCGGAATATATCATCAACAATCCCGCCAAATGGCATAAGGATCATTTTTACAGGAAATAATAAATAATCAGGGCAAAAACGCAGGGCACAGGTCTTTTAAGTCTTGCGGTCATGCAGGTCATGCAGGTCGTGCAGGTCATGCAAGTCTCTTACAATGAGGATTTAGCTGAAAGCAGCAGCCGAACTGCTGCTTTGGCCCCCGAACCTTGAACCTCAAACCTCGAATCGCATACCGCATACCGCGTACCGCCTCTTTTTGCAACATGTGGGTTGCATAGGATCGGATTAACTATCAATTCCCGGACGAGAAAACGTATGAGCCGGATTTCACCCGGAAAACAGCATAGTTGTCTTCAAATCCTGTCAGGCTTATATATTTATTATTCTTTTTGATGGTACTTCCGTTTTCCAGTACGTTGTTCGGAGATATGGCAGGTACATAAACCGTTGCAGTGCTGCCAACCGGAATATTCACCTTCATTACAAAAATGTTTCCTTTCTTTTCCCACCGAATTCAGGCGGTTCCGTAAGGGGTGAGATTTGAATAGTGAGCGTATTCCAGATCGCCGGCAGGCTGAGGACGGAAAATGATATTCCGGTAACCGGGATTATCAGGATCGCTGTCCATTCCTGCCAGTTTCCGGTAGAACCAGACAATTCCGCCGCCAAACATCGGGTGGTTTCTCGAATTGTTGCCGTCCCACTGTTCCCATGTTGTTGTTGCTCCCTGCTCAATCCACCAGCCGTATGAGGGCTGTGTTCTTTTATTCATTGCCTCATATGCCAGTTCCTGAAGGCCATAATCGGCCAGAACCTCAAAAAAGAACTGGGTTCCAAAGATACCTGTGTCAAGATGCCCCTTATTAGCGGAAATATCTTTTTTAAGAGCCTCGATCACTCCTTTCTCCTGATCAGCGGGGACACCCATCAGCAGGGCGAATATATTGCCTCCGTTCGGGCCGTAGCTTCCTTTTTCACTATCATAGAACTTCTTAAAAAAAGCCTGTCTGGTTCGCTCTGCAAGTTCAGCGAATTCATTTGCCTCAGAGGTAAGGCCCAGCACTTTTGCAGTTGAAGAGCTAAAGTCAGCACAGCGCCAGAGGAAAAAAGTGTGGACCATCATATCGGGAGGCAATTCACCGGGGGGGCACCAATCGCCCAGGTTGAACCATTTAAGAGGTTTTCCGTCGAGGCCTGTCCTCTGCGAATACATTATGCCATCCTTGCCGGTCCATGTCAGCATATACCTCACATATCCCTTCATGGCATTGTAGGTATATTTAAGTATGCTGGTATCGCCGTAATGCAGGTAATATTGCCATGGCATAATATTGACAGCTGCTCCCCAGGCAACCCCGCCTCCGCAGGAGGGCTGCCACGGGGCTCCGTTTGGAATATATCCGGTTTCTTTGATCTGTGCTCCGACGATATCCTGTATCCATTTGGTATAAAAAGCTTTCGCGTCGAAATTATGCATTACGGTAACACATGCAACCTGTCCGTCGCCCGTGTATGCTGATCTTTCCCTGTGCGGGCAGTCGCTTGCTATTCCGCCATGCATATTGTCAGTCTGGCTTCTCCACCATATTCTATTTATAGTGTTGAAAAGCGGGTTTGATGTTTCAAATTCACCGGTAGTTTCCACATCCGTATAAACAACCTCAGCAGTTATCTGGTCAGCGCTCAGGTTTCTTTCCGGCCAGTTGCTTACGACAACCTGTCTGAAAACAAACCAGGTAAAACGTGCGGCATATGATTCATCTTCGTCTCCTTTCATGGTGTAGCTGTTATCTCCCGAAGCAGATTCGCAGATGTAATCAAATTCAATTACCCTGCCGGCTTCGCCTTTGACACCTGAGATCCGCACCCAGCCAGAGATTTCCTGGCCAAAATCAACATAGTATTTCCCATCGTGATTCTTGAAAATTGTAACCGGTTTCAGGCGCTCCATGACTTTGTCGGTGGGCGACATATGGGCTTTCATAATACCTTCTGGTTTTTTTCTGCAGACCGCGTTATTCCACGCTGAATCATCGAAACCCGGAGCATCCCAGCCTGGTTGTTCCAGACGGGCATCATAATGTTCTCCCTGATAGATGAGGTCCATGACTATGGGGCTCTTTGAAACTTTCCAGCTCTCATCGGTAACAATAACATCCTCGGTTCCATCAGTATATGTTATGTAAACCTGGCCTATGAACCGTGGAGTTCCGTAGGATTCCGTCCATCTGTTGGGTGCGTTGTAAAACCCGTTTCCCACTATGGCGCCAAGAATATTTTCTCCCTTTTCAAGAAGACCTGTAATATCATATGAAAGGTACATTACCCTGTATTCACTGAAATCGTCGGGGAGAGGTATAGAACCTTTTTCCAGACCCGGTCTCTTCCCGTAATTTGTTTGGTTTGGAACCAGGACATCATCGCTTACCTTTTTCCCGTTCACATGGAACTCGAAATATCCCAGTCCGGTAACAAAAGCCCTTGCTTCCTTAATTTCCTTGTTTATATTGATCTGTTTTCTGAGCAAGGGAGCAGGTGGCGGCACTTCCTTAAGAGTCATCTGCCTGTTTTCATCCATCACGGGATCGGGGGTGGGTTCTTCGCCCTGCCATGGGGCTCCTATCCATTCTGCTTTCCACTCTCCGGGATCAAGCAGCCCCATGCACCAGAAAGCCGGTTCACTCCAATCCGATACTATTCCCCTGTTGTCCCATGTTCTGACCTGCCACCAGCAGTTTTGTCTGGATGTTATTGTTTTGCCGTTGTAAATAACATTTACAGACTGGCTGGAATTTACCTTTCCGCTGTTCCATAGATCAGCCTGCCCGTTCAGCAGTTTTTCACTTGTTCCTGCCACTCTTATTTCCCAGGCAGTCTGAACCTGTCCTCTTTCGCCTTCCCCTGCAACATTGACCCATGAAAGCCGCGGTTTAACTATGTCGACTACCTGGGGATTGTTGAGATTCTCGCATCTTAACCTGGTCGGGAAGATTACAGCTTCAGCCCGGAATGGAAGCCAAAGCAGCAAAAGAAGTATGGAGAGAATAATTCTGTTCATAAATACCTATTTTTATAGTGTTAATGCCAATGCTTTGTCAGTCAACAGATAGTAATATTTAAAATCAAGCTGTTTTTAATGATGTCTTAAAGATATTAAAAAACTATAGTTTCCGGCCAGGGTAAGATTCAATGGTCGCTCCGGAGTTCATCTGCATAAAAATCAAGGGAATCAGTTGTCCTGCCGCAACGTTTCTCAAGTACTTACAGTACGGATGTAAATGAATAGTTTCCTGAGCCAAGTTCGAAGACAGCTTTGCCGTTCTCATACCTGAGAAAGGTCACACCTTTTGCCTTCTTTGTCTTTCTGCCGCTTTCCCTGATTTCTTTTACAGAGGAGGCAGGCAGATATAGCTTTGCAGTCGTATTTGCCGGGACTACTGCCCTGTAGCTCAGTATTTCACCATCAGTCTTCCAATCGCTTTCTATTTTTCCGTACATGGATTCATAATATGCCTCCACGCTTGTCATCTCTCCGGTCGGATCGGGTTCGGGCTGCAGTAGAAACTTTCTGAAACCCGGTTCATCCCGCTGTATTCCTGCTGAATAGGCCATCATCCACTGGCCGACGGCTCCAAAAGAATAATGGTTGAATGAGTTCATGCTGTTGTTGCCGCCAAAGCCATTTTCCACAGTGTAGGAATTAAGTCTTTCCCAGATACTGGTTGCACCCTGCTCAACCGGGTACAGCCATGATGGATATGAAGTTTGCTGCAACAGCCTGTAAGCAATTTCAGAATGTCCGTTGTCGGAAAGGGCCTTGCTGATCCATGCTGTTCCTATAAAACCAGTCATAAGGGAATAAGGCGGACGAACCTCTCCTCCGTCATCCTTGTTTTCACGGGAGCATGCTTCAGCCAGAAACCTTACAGCATAGGGTTTATTTTCATCATTGAATGCCCCCAGCGCCAGTCCGACAGCATATGATGACTGTGTATCGGCCAGTTTCATCTCAGGTGTTCCGCCCGCAGCCCTGGCACCGAATCCTCCTCCGGTAAGTCCCATGGTCCGGTGATCGGTGTTGACGAATTTCCTGTTGAAGAACTCCTTTCTTTCATTGTACATCTCACGCCATTTTTTCGTATCGGCTGTCTTACCCAGCACTTCAGAAACCTTTGTTATTATTTCAAGGTTGAATACGTGATAGGCGGCTACCAGTATGGCTGAACCGGTCTGGTTGTTCTGTGGCCCCAGCCAGTCGCCAAGAATTGCCTCAGAGGTCAGGCCGGTTTCCTTGTTGATGGTTGTGGCAAGGTAATCCATGTATTTTGCCATGGCATCATAGTGTTCTCTGAGGAGGCCGACATCACCGTACTGAAGATAAGTTTCCCAGGGGAGTGTTATACCTGCGCTGCCCCACAACAAGCCTCCGAAACCACCTCCGACGGGAGCCACATCGCCGAACCTTCCTCTTTCGTTCTGAGTGTCTCTCATGGCAAGCATATGCCTCCTGAAGAACTGGTCGGAATTAGCCAGGTATGTTGCAGTGCGCGAGTATACGTTTACATCGCCCGACCAGCCCATTCTTTCATTCCTCTGGGGGCAGTCGGTAGGTATCGATAGGAAATTCCCGTATTGCGACCACACTATATTCTGCCAGAAACGGTTCACTTTCTCGTTCGAGGTCTTGTAGCCGGCTGTCAGATCATGAATTGAGCTTATGACATTGCCTTTTACATTTTCAGGAAGCGGAGCTTCATTCAGTCCTGTGATTTCCAGGTAGCGATATCCGTGGAAGGTGAAGCGCGGAGCTATCCTGTTGTCTCCTGGTTTGAGGATGTAAATGTCCTGAACATGGGCTGCCCTCAGATTTTCGAGCATCAGCATCCCGGTATTGCCTTCGTATTCTTCAAGATCGGGGTACAGAACCTCGGCAAAACGAAGCCTGACCATCTCACCGCCTTTAGCGTTTTTCACTGTTATATCAGGAACACCAACCATGTTCTGTCCCATATCATAAACAAAAACACCCGGGCGTACTTCATTGATGCTCTGTGCGGTTAGAGTTTTGATGATTCGGGCATTTTCACCTATCTGGCCTATAAGGGAGAGTTTGTCGTAATTCAATGATCCTCCTCCGCCCATTCCCGTGATGGTTCCCAGAAAAGCTGTTCCTTCGAGAGGAACCCTGACGGATTTCTTCCAGAGGCTGTCATCAAAGCCGGCCGTGTTCCATCCTTTGATATCATCTTCCCTCCGAGCATCATAAACCTCGCCCTGGAAGAAGCTTCCGTAAATTACAGGTCCCTTGTTGAAGTAACTCCATTCCCTGTCGTTGGTGGTCACAATCTCTTCAGTGCCGTCGTTGTAGGTGATTACAAGTTTGGCGAGTAGCGACTGCCTGTCGCCGAAATAATTCCAGTTCCCTCCGGTGAAGGTATAGTTACCGCTCCACCAGCCTTCGCCCAGCATTGCTCCCATGGCATTCCTTCGGCCCGGCTGTATCATATCAGTAACATCATAGGTCTGGTACATGTGGCTTATGTTGTACTGTGTCAGACCGGGATTAAAATAATCATCACCGACTCTTTTCCCGTTCAGATAGATCTCATAGATACCCCTGGCAGTTACATAGAGCCTTGCCCTCGCGATTTTATCCTGTTTTGCCGAAAATTCGGTACGCAAAAGAGGCATTGAGTTCCGGCTGGGATCTGCAACGATCAGGAGTCCTGAGTTACCGCCGTTAAGCCGGTATTCTCCTGATACGACTGAAAAACCGTGTGAGGTGTTTATGTTTCCGGAGAAAATTCCGGAATACGTTTCAGTTGAAAGATCTTCTTTGAAAAGGATGTTGGAAGGTTTACGGTAATTTAGAACGCTAAGCTCCGTGAATGATGCCTTTTGTCCGGCATCCAGGGAAAATCCTATATCAGCCAGCATCGGGAAAGCAATATAATCTCCGCCGTTTCCTGAAGGATTCAGATTTATCCCGCCTCCGCCGAAAGGTCTGTCCTGTTGTTCGCCTCCACCGGCAGAAAGCCTGGTTCCGTTAACAAAGACGGTAAAGCTCCCGAACACGCTTTCGAGCTTGACCTGGTGCGGCTGGTATTTGTTTGTCTCATTGACGGATGTCAAGGGTATGTTGAGGATAAGCATAGGCTTGCCGGGGTTATCGGACGGATGATATCCGATCCTGTAGATGTTCAGTTTTGCCAGCCCGTTTTCAGTTCCGTCAAGGCCCGAAATATCCAGCTCCAGTTTTATATAATGGCTGTTTTTGGGGCTGGATATTCCGAATATGTTCATATTCTTGTCGAGAAGCCTGTTATCATTTGCGCCCAGAATAAAAGATGCTCTTTTGCTTGCGCTGCCTTCATCAAGCCGGATCATATAGCCGACTGTGAACACTGACAGATAGTGCGAGTAAAGTACAAGATCCTCATCACCGCCACCAATCCATTGAGCGCCGCTCCAGGCGCTGATTTCAGGATTCATCAGTCCTGTTTCAAACCACGATTCCCCGGTGATGCCAAGGCCTGCCTGATCCCAGACAGTCAGCTTCCAGTTGTACCTGGTTCTTGCTTTCAGGGGAGTTCCGGAGTATTCTATTCCGATTGAAACGCTGCTTTCGTTTTTCCCGCTGTCCCAGCTCACCTTTCCCTCCTGGTCGCTAACGACGATCTGCCAGGCAGACTGGTAAACCCCGCGCTGTCCATCTTCGGCCACCATCTGCCAGCTGAACCTGGGCTTCTCCACATCGATCCCGATCGGGTTGGCAGTATATTCCACCTTCAGACCTGCAAGAGAGCTCGCGTTAATGGGCGATTCCGGCATGCTGAAAAAGATCAGGAGTGCCAGAATGGTTTTGATAACAGTTGATGATTTTCTTCTCTTCATTTTTTGCCTGTATTTTACTGACGCTTCGAGAGGACTTCCTTTTCATAAGCCTGTATCTCGGCTATGTAATCCTCGGCTACCGCGACATTGTTTTTCAGGCAGTAATAATTATACACCGCGCCAAGAGGCTTTGTTTTCATTATTTCCATCATTGCCAGCCGCTCGAAGTAATTGTTGTTCTCCTCGTATTTTTTAAGAATTGCCAGCGGTTCAAGCAGGGCATTCAGGAATGCTAGTTGGGCGGCTCTTGTGCCGACAACATAGGCACCGATGCGGTTAAGACTTGCATCGAAATAGTCGAGCCCGACATTGACGCGGTCGAGAGCATTGCACCGGACTATCTCCTGAGCTATATACTGTATTTCGTCATTATAGATTACAACATGGTCGCTGTCCCATCTGACACCACGTGTCATATGAAGCATCAGTTCGTCAACATAAAGCAAAAGCGATGAGATTTTATCGGCAACCTGTTCGGTCGGGTGGAAATGACCGTTATCGAGGGTGATCAGTTTATTGTTCTTTATACCATATCCGATGTAGAATTCTGACGAACCGACTACCATTGCTTCCGAACCCAAACCGAAAAGCTTGCATTCTATCGAATCCTTAAGATATTCTTTCGGGTATTCAATGCTGAATATTTCATCCAGCGATTTCATCAGCAGTTCGCGGTATGTGTACCTGTCAACAGGGATGTCTTTTGAACCGTCGGGAACCCATATATTATTTACACAGGGAGTTCCGAGCTGTTTCCCCATTTCGGCGCCAATCTTGCGGCACCTCTTGTTATGCTCAACCCAGAATTTCCTTGTTTCTTCATTTTTGCTCGAGATGGTATAACCGTCTTCTGCAAGCGGGTGTGAAAAGCAAGTCGGATTAAAATCAAGACCTATTCCAAGTTTAAGGGCCCAGTCGATCCATCCCTGGAAATGTTCCACATCAATCTGGTCGCGGTCAACCTTTTTACCCTTGAAGTCTCCGTAGATGGCATGCAGGGAGAGACGCTGCTTTCCGGGAAGAAGGCTCATCACCTTTTCAATGTCAGACTTGAGCTGATCAATCGTCCTTGCCTTTCCGGGGTAATTTCCCGTTGTCTGCAAACCGCCACCGAGAGCGGCATCCGGATTTTCGAATCCGGCTACATCGTCAGTCTGCCAGCAATGAAGGCTTATGTTTATTTTGTCAAGTTTCTCCAGAGCTGCATCAGTATCGACACCTAGTTTTGCATATTCTTCCCTGGCATCTTCATATGCCCTGAGGATTTTTTCATTTTTCATATATCTATGTGTTTTATGTATTTATTATCAGAGTTTTATAACAAAGGTTGAAAGTACCAGGACTACCAGTCCGATCACCAGGACGGTTATTGTTTTCCGCCCGGCTCCTTTCCATTCTTTCAGGAGGATGCCCCATATATTGCTGAAAGTAATATTCATTGACATGAGGATGCTCCATGAGAATGCCATCATTGCAGCAGGCAGTTTGCTTTCGCCCATTCCCATGAAAAAGAACTGCATATACCAGAGTGTTCCGCCTAACATGGCAAAAAATATGTTATTGAACAAAACCGATCCTGAAACCGACAGATAATCCTTGTAGGACTTGTTTTTTACATTAAGGAAAACACAGTAAATCAGGTTTGTAAAGAAACCGCCAAGGGTGACAAACATTATAACGGGGTTCTTCGCGAAAAGTGCATTGGTGCCGTTGGCAAGAGCAGCCTGTCGTATCGGTTCACCGGCTGTCAGCCCAAAATTGAAGCAGGCACTCATTACACCCGAAAGGATGGCTATAAGGATTCCTTTTTTAAGCGCAAAATCCTTAACGGCTGCCTTTTTATCCTCTTCAGACATATTTTTGCTTTTCAGGCTTCCCGCGTAACCGATTATCGAAATACCCACGATACTTACCGTAACGCCGATAAGGATCAGAATCCCGGCCCTGCTCGCGAACAGATTATTCCCGCTTATGATTGGCGGCAGAATAGTTCCTATCGCGGCGCAGAGACCGAGGGCTATCGACTGTCCCAATGCAACTCCCAGGTAGCGCATCGTTAGGCCGAAGGTAAGTCCTCCGACACCCCATAGGGCGCCGTAGAATACCGCCATCCATTTCGATGATGAAGGAGCCTCGCTGATTATTGTGCCGAGTGTTCCTGAAGGCACTGTAAGCCATGCAAACAATATGGGCACGATGATCCATGAAAAAATGCCCTGGACGAGCCAGTAGGATTCCCACGACCATCCCTTTATCTTTTTAATTGGAACATAGAAACTTGCGGCGCAGATACTGCCGATGCTCATTAACAAAATACTCATTATAGGATCCATGAAGCTTAGGTTTTACAGTTTATAACGGACTATGGAATATCCAAACTTAATAAACCAAAGGCTTCCGGTCAATTAACATTCTGGCATAATTTTTACATAAAATGGAAATAGGGGTAAACTACGGATTTACATAAAACAGGAGAAATCTTGTAATCTTATGGATTATAATAGTTTTCCTTAAGAATTTTTTTATAATTTGGCCACTAGCCTCAGAAGGGCAAGGGTAATTAATTAAATGTACCTTTATATAATTTGTTGAGAGAAATACTTAATCCGGCATAGTCATGGAGAATAATTTCAAATACCTTACTCATAATTCTGAGGACAAAAAATGGGGCTTGTACCTTATGGTTGCCGGATCGGCAAGGATTGAGCCCGATACCTCTTATCCGCCGAAAGGGCATCCCACCGGCTATAATTTTGAATGGAAGAACGGCAGGGCGCTTCAGGAGTACCAGCTAAACTATATTACTGAAGGAGAAGGTATAATGGAAACCAGGAAGGCCAGGTACAATATCAGGGCAGGTTCCATTATTCTTTTGCATCCCAACCTGTGGCACCGCTACAAACCTGTAAGGGACAAAGGCTGGTTCGAGCATTATATCGGCTTCAGGGGCGAGATGGCCGAGAGACTCATTCAATCGTCAGATATCCTTCGGGATATGAATGTGCTCAATATTGGATTTCATGAGAATATTCTTCGCAGCTTCAATGATATTATTGTTGAGACAAGGAACGAACGGCCCGGATATCACCAGGTTTGTTCCGGTCTGGTTATGCACATTCTCGGACAGATAATTTCTCTTGAGAAGAACAAGAACTTTATGTACACCGCGGTTGAGAGTGATATCCGGAAAGCGTGCCTGATAATAAGGCAAAGCATTCATAAGAATATCATTGTGGAAAAAATAGCCAAAGATTTGAATGTTGATTATTCGCAATTCAGGAAAGCCTTCAAGAAGTACACGGGTTTGTCGCCGATGCAGTATCATATGTCGCTCAGGATGAAACAGGCCTCATATCTTTTAACCAACTCCGATCTTTCGATCAAGGAGATTGCCTCCCGGCTGGGCTTCTGTTCCCAGTATTATTTCACAAAACTCTTCAAGGAAAAAATGAAGAAGACCCCCAGCAGGTACAGGGAAAGCAGCGGACTACGCTAAACACCAACCCCCAAACTTTTAATTTTTCCAGTGATTAACCCAGTAATAGGCAAAGAACAACAAAGGTAAGTGTTCCAAGAATTGCCACCCACAGACCCTTCGACCTTTTCCTTGTCATATAGAATATCATGATAAAGCCTGTAAGTGAGATTACTATCAGTATTGCAGCAATAATATCTATTGCAGTGTTCCAGCCGCTTCCGGTGTAGCTGCCCTTGTGAAGGTCGTTCATTGCAGCAATGATACCGGCTGATGTTGCTACCAGCTCGTATGATCCGCTTGTCCGGTCAATCATCCCGTAGGCAGTAAAGCCCGGGCCGTCGAATGCCAGCTAGCATTCGGATTCAGAGACCCTGAACTCGGTCAGCCTGCCCCTTATATTGTGTTCTTTCTTTAAGTGATCCACGATAGCGGATTTTTCCGCGAGGGAGGTATCGGTACCTGCAATCCATGACAGATCGACATTCCCTTCAAGCATTTCCACCTTCTGCCTGTTTTCAGTCCATGAGGGATGGTTCAGTGTTATGCCTGTCAGTGCAAAGAAAAGCAACGCGGCGAAGCTGAACATCGACAGGTAAAGATGAATCCACCGGATCCAGCCACAAAAAGATTTCTTTCCCATCATCTTGATGAAGTAATTTCAGGACTTAGCTTTACATATTCAATAAAAGCCGAAGCAATTTCAATGCCTCCTTCAAGCTCGATGCGCTTCGGATCTTCGTTTAGTTCTATCTCCCTGTTGATCAGCTGGTATGTTCCTCTTTCGCGGACTGCCTCAATATAAACCGTATATTTTCCCGGTTCAACCGTATTGCCGCTGTCGTCCTTCATATCCCACTTGATTGTATATTTTCCTGCAGAACGGGTAGCGCCGCTTACGGCATCAGTGAAAACCGGTTTCTGTAATTTCTCGAAATGTTTTGCATACCAGCGTTTTAAATCCGGGAGCCAGCGGTTGTTGTTATACCACAGTGCCAGGGTCCGTACGGGTTCTGATTTTTCGTTTTCCACCCATACAGCAACAAATGGTCTCAACGACCTGCCTTCAAAGCGCGACAGTTCTAACTCAATGTTAAGTTCAAAATCCCGGACAGGATTGGTAGATTCTATCTGCGACCTGCTGAGTTCAGTTCGCGTGTCGCGGGTGTTCAGCATGCCGTAAGAAGTACCCGGTAACAGTATTGCCGCGAGAATTATTGAATATAGAATCTTCATAATCTGTTTTTTAAATATCAAAACATTCTTTTACCCGGTTCAGTTTCTGAAAAGTAAAATAAGTGACAGAATTTCTGACCTAAGCTTTCTATACTGACATCTGAACTCTCGTAAATATTCCCGGCTATGAAATGTCAGAGTTCAGGATAAGGATTTCTGCCTGTAGGTTCAAGTCCTGAGAAATGATGTTCAGACTTTGTTTTAACCTTTTTTAAATATCATATAAAGTTTCAAAGAAACTACAATTCTTATATTTGCAGCCGCAATAGCATAATGCGGAATAAAAGGAAGCCAATGAATGTCTTTAACCTCAGGAAACAGTTTTTAAGGATTAAAAGACCTTAAACCGTATAATAGTAAGCAGATGAATATTTTTGCACAGTTGTTTAAAAGTTAAATGAAATTAAATAGAAGCGAACGGAAGAGGGGCATTTTACGGAAATTATTTAATCATCAGATATACAGTCAGCGCTGAAGATACTGAAGAATTGTCGGAAAGAGGGGTCAATTGTTATATATCCTGACCGGGCTCATGGATTTCTTCAGGAGGGAAGACATTAAAATCATAATAAAGATATTGTTGAATGAAGAGAACTCTTAACCTGTTAGCAATCTCACTTTTGATGGTGTGCAATAATCTTGTAGCCCAGGAGGCTGTATCGGTGACACGTATGACGGGTCAGGTGAAATTTGACGGCATACCTGATGAACCACTTTGGGATATGCTCAGCAAATTCGAACTGACGATGCACAGGCCGACTTTTGGATTGCAGCCTACGGAAGATAGTGACGTCAGGATGGGTTATGACGATGAGTTTCTCTGGATAGGAGCAAAGCTTTACATGAGGGATGCCTCGTTGATATTCTCACCGTCCAGGAAAAGGGATGAAATGCTTCAGAGATATGATGGTTTTGGCATTTTGCTTGACACCTATGATGACAATGTAAATGGTCTTGCCTTTTATACCAATCCTTCAGGTTTGCGGACTGATTATACCATCTCTAATGATGCACAGATGTCGGGCGGTCCTGGCTTTGGATCAGCCATGAACCTGAGCTGGAACACATTCTGGGATGTTAAAACAAGCGTTGATGATAAGGGATGGTATGTTGAAATGAGGATACCCTTTTCCAGTCTTAAGTTCAAGCCATCAGGTGACGTTGTAACCATGGGGCTGATTATAGTTAGAACCATAAGTGCCAATAATGAAACCAACACCCATCCTGCAATTGATCCAAAGTATGGTTTTATGGCAACCAACAAGCCTTCCATTGCTGCCGATATTACATTCAGCGGGCTTCGGCCAACAAAACCTGTTTACATATCGCCTTATGTTATTGGTGGTTTCTCTCAGGACTGGATAATGAATGAAGAGGAAAGCGGATACGTGAAGAATGATCCTTATCCCGAATATTCAGCTAATGCCGGTTTGGATGTAAAATATAACATCAACAGCAATCTTACACTGGATCTGACTGCAAACACTGATTTTGCCCAGGTTGAGGCCGATGACCAGAGAGTGAATCTTACAAGATACTCGCTCTTTTTTCCCGAGAAGAGAATGTTTTTCCAGGAGCGCTCAAGTATTTTTGATTTTTCACTTGGCGGCCGGGCTGATAACCTTTTCTACAGCAGGAATATAGGCATTGCCGGGCAAGATCAGATAAGGATACTCGGCGGCGGCAGGATTACAGGAAGAGTAGGTAACTGGGATCTGGGTCTGATGGATATGCAAACCGCCAAACATGAGTCAACACCCGGAGAAAATTTTGGAGTGCTAAGGATGAGGAGGCAGGTGATAAACGAGAACAGTTACGTGGGTGGGATTTTTACTTCCCGGATAGCTATGAACGGTGCCAACAACCTGGCGTATGGCCTTGATGGTATCTTCAGACTGT
>JAAYQC010000159.1 GCA_012519515.1 Bacteroidales bacterium
AAAGGGAAGGGTTTTCTATTCCTCACTGGGACACGTTGCATCCGACTTTAAGGTGCCGCAGGCTCTCGAAATCCAGAAACGGGGAATACTGTGGGCATCCATGAGCAAGTATGAGCCCATGGAAGAATGGAAGCAGCCGGTTTATAAGAAATAGTACCGCCTGTCAGTCGTACAGCTTTATGAACTCGTAGGAGTTACCGGTGAATTCAAGGAATCTTATAAAGTCAGTCTTCGAAATCACCAGTGAAGCTGTATTTACATTCGGGTGAAAAGCCAGTCTTTCATAATCGCCGAGATGTTCATCAATGAAAAGATGAACATGATTTTCAGTGTCGTTAATCAGTCCGAACGGACTGACCGATCCGGGTTCTACGCCCAGGTATTTCATAAGACGCTTGTCGGAAGCAAAGGTCAGCTTTCCCTGCCTGAGACGCTTCTCAAGATCATGTATGTTGAGCTGGCGCAGATGCTCAAGGATCACAAGATAATGCCTGTTGCCCTTGTGATTCCTGAAGAAGATGTTCTTGCATCTGCCTGAATTGAAATCCTTCCAGTGAATAATGGCATCCTCAATGGTATTGAGAGGAGGATGTTCATGATAATCAAAGCTTATTTCAAGCTTCTCCAGCGTTTCATATAGTTCTTTCTGGCCTCTCTTCATAATATGATTTTGATCTAAATGGTACCTCTCTCAGGTGGGTGAGCCCTCTTGTGTTCCGAAAAGATCATTTTCGTTTTCTTCAGGATTATAACCGCTGTCTTCACTCAGCTGCTTTCCCTTTCCCGCTTCCACGGCAAGCCGGTCGCAGAGCTCATTCTCAGGATTGCTGGCATGACCCTTTATCCAGATGAATCTTACATTATGTTTCCTGTAGACACGCAGGAACCTGATCCAGAGATCGGGATTCTTCTTTTTCTTGAAACCCTTTGCCTCCCATCGGAACACCCATCCTTTTTCAACCGAGTCGGCCACATACTTCGAGTCGGTATAAATTACCACCCTGCTCCCGGGGATTTTCAGCGCTTCAAGTCCCACGATCACAGCCATCAGTTCCATCCTGTTGTTGGTGGTCAGCCTGAATCCTTCAGACTTCTCAAGCCGGTGTTTGCCGCAAATCAGCACCACACCGTAACCTCCGGGACCGGGGTTACCGCTTGCAGCGCCGTCGGTGTAAATTGTTATCTCACCTGTCATTGATCAGCGTTATGCCCGTGTTTGAAAGAAAAAGCTTAATTGCTATTGAAAGCAGTATTACTCCAAACACTTTTTTGAGGATCGAAACCCCGCTCTTGCCCAGTATCCTTTCAAACAAGGAGGTAAGTCGCAAAACGAAGTAGATGACTACCATATTAAGCACCAATGCTATGAAAATGTTTATAGTGCTGTATTCGGCCTTGATCGAAAGGATCGTTGTTATTGATCCGGCGCCTGCAATAAGCGGGAATGCTATCGGGAACACCGAACCGCTCCCGTGAGCATCCTGCTTGAATAATTCTATTCCAAGTATCATCTCCATGGCAATAAGGAAGATGATAAATGAACCTGCAATGGCAAAAGAATAGATGTCAACACCGAAAATCCCAAGCAGGGGTGTTCCGATGAACAGGAACGCACATAAGATCAGGAATGACACAATGGTTACCCTCATCGGATGAACAACACCTACCCGGGCTTTTATATCGAGGATAATCGGTATAGAGCCCGTGATGTCTATTATGGCAAAAAGCACCATAAATGCAGCAAGTATTTCCCGTAAGTCGAAACCCATATTGTAAAAGTTTAAATTTCCTAAACCGGAGTGCGGCCTGAATATTCGGGCATCACTCCCTGATGGTCATCTCATTTACCAAATGACCCGCCCCGGAATAAACATCCATTATCCAGAGCACGTATCTTATGTCCACGGCAATGGTCCTTTGCAATTCTGTTTCATAGGCCAGGTCGCCGGTCATTGCTTCCCAGTTGCCGTCGAAAGCCAGCCCTATCAGTTCTCCATGGGCATTCAGCACCGGACTTCCCGAGTTACCTCCCGTGATATCGTTGGTGGTAAGAAAACAAACAGGCATATAACCCTTTGATGAAGCATATCTTCCGAATTCCTGCTTCCTGTTAAGATCGATAAGCCTCTGAGGAATATCATACTCATAGTCGCCGGGCTTGTATTTTTCGATTACACCCTGGAGAGTGCTGTAATATTTATAGGTAACAGCATCCCTGGGATCATAATCCTCTATTGTCCCGTATGTGAGTCTCATTGTTGAATTGGCATCCGGATAGAGAGTCTTTTCCGGAGCCATATCCCTGAGGGCCGCGATCCACAGCCTGCGTCCGGTTGTTAGGTCGTTGTCGAACTCCGAGAGGCTGCCGGAAACCTGGCGGCTGAGCTTGTCGACAGAGACTGTGGTCAGATGAACCGGATCATTCTCCAGAACTTTAAGCGAGGGCTTGTCAAGAAATGCCATAAGCTTTTGCTCACTGGCAAATACCGACCTTTCGAAAAGATCATCAACAAACCTGTCGATGTTGCCCTTGAATTTCCTGTCGACAACCGAAGTGTAGAAATCGGGATGGAATTTTACCGGGACATCTTCCCTGTATAGCTTCAGCATGGCTTTCATTGCCTTCCTGTCGGTCGGGGCATTATAGTCCTTGAAAAACGAGCTGATATAATCGTTCATCCTTCTTTTAAGGTCGGCAACCTGGTTATTGTCGCCGTTATTCAGCGCGCTTATCATTGCATTGGCCACCGCATCAAGATCGAGGATCTCACATCCGTTGTAGAAACATTCGTTTATATACTGCTGGGCATTGGCAAATTCAGCCCTTCCTTCAACCGACTTTCTGATAAGATTCAGAGCTTCACCGTATAAGGCTTTTTTGCCGGGGTTTGCAGAGATCCAGTTGTTGAACTGTTTTTCAGTCTCTTCTTTCTTTGCCTTCACATTAAGCCTTTCAAGCCCTGCCTTCTGGCCGATGGAATGTTTCCAGTAGTTTGATGATCCTGAATACTTGGAAGCGTACTGGATATTAATTTTTTCGTCAGCCTGCATATCAGCCATCAATATTTCCTGACGGATGCCGCGGATCTTGATCCTGTTCGGATTAGTTATTTTCAGAAGTTCATCCACCTCCCACGACGTTGCATACCTCTGTGTTCTGCCGGGATATCCGAGTATCATGGCAAAATCACCTTTATTGAGGTCTTTCAGCGATACGGGGAGCCAGTGTTTCGGTTTCAGGGGAATGTTATCGGCAGAATAGGAAGCCGGTTTGCCGTCGGGCCCCGAGTAAACCCTGAACACGCTGAAATCGCCGGTATGACGGGGCCATACCCAGTTGTCGCTGTCAAATCCGAACTTGCCTATCGACGACGGGGGAGCCCCTACAAGCCTTACGTCATTGTATCTTTCATAAACAAGAAGATAGAAGTAATTGCCGCCGTAGAACGATGAGACCGTGGCCCTGTAATGAGTCCCTTCAGCCGCCTTGCTCTCAATGCTTTTCCGGGCTTCGTTGATCGCGGAAGTCCTTTCACTTTCGCTCATCCCGTCCTTTACGCCGGCAAGCACCTGGCTGGTTACATCCTCTATCCTGATCAGGAAGGTAACTGCAAGGTTCGGATTGGGAAGCTCCTCTTCCCGTGTCATCGCCCAAAACCCGTTTTTAAGATAATCATGCTCAAGAGTGCTGTGAGCCTGAATCTGCCCGTAACCGCAATGATGGTTGGTTAGCAGAAGACCCTGCGATGAGACTATTTCACCGGTGCAGCCGCCGCCAAAAATTACTATGGCATCCTTGATACTCGCGTTGTTTATACTGTAAATGTCTTCAGCCGAGAGTTTCAGCCCGAGTTCGGTCATCTTGCCGATATTGAGCTTCTCAATCAGCGGAAGAACCCACATACCTTCATCCGGCACTGCTTTTGTGCCCGCTCCTGCAACAAGTGCAATAAGAAGCAATAAATATTTTTTCATATGGAAATCATTTGGGATTTGAAAATTAAGTGTCAAAGATAACTCTAAAATTTAAAATTCTATATTGAGCTGGGTGTTGAACAGGCTGAATGATCTGCGGTGGTATGGAGAAATGCCGTGAGCCAGAAGTGCTTCCCTGTGGAAGGATGTCGGATAGCCCTTGTTTCTGTTCCATCCGTATTCAGGGAACTCCAGGTGTATCTTTTCCATATACTCGTCGCGAAATGTTTTTGCCAGTACCGAAGCTGCTGCTATCGGGTAATAAAGTCCGTCACCCTTTACAATGGTTTTGTACCCGATATCCTTATACGGAACAAAGCTGTTCCCGTCGATCAGCAGGAACTGGGGCTGTTTTGAAAGCCCTTCAATGGCAAGATGCATTGCTTTTATTGAAGCTCTCAGTATATTTATTTCATCAATCTCACGGTTATCGACAAAAGCTACCTTCCATGAAATGGCCGATTTAATAATATCTTCCCTGAGCTCCAGCCTCTGTTTCGCTGTCAGCTTTTTGGAATCATTAAGTACCGGGTGCCTGTAGTTTTTAGAAAGAATGACCGCGGCAGCAAACACCGGACCGGCCAGACAGCCCCGGCCGGCTTCGTCGCAGCCGGCTTCAATGAGATTACGGTGAAGACAGGATTTCAGCATAGTTTGATAATGAAATAGTCCGTTGCCCTGTTTTTCTACATATGAGATTATAAAGATATTAATTGTTTAAAAAATCATAAATTTGCCCAAAACCCAATTATGATAACTATCGAACAGATAAAGGATTTATCTGAACGCCGTGACGCGTTGAGGAGGTATCTTTGACATTGACAGCAGAATAAGTCAGGTCAAAGAAAAGGAGCTTATTACCCAAAGACCGGGTTTCTGGGACGATCCAAAAACCGCGGAGGAACTTCTCAGGGAAATTTCACAAATAAAAAGCTGGACACAGAGTTTCGAAAAGATGAACCGGGGGTTCGAGGACCTTCAGGTGATCTTTGATTTTTACAGGGAGGGGGAAGCATCAGAGGAAGAGGTTGACAGGCAGTACGACCTGAGCCTGTCGCTAATCGAGGAACTTGAAGTGAGAAATATGCTTCAGAAGGAGGAGGACCAGTTAGGGGCAATCCTGAAGATTAACTCCGGAGCCGGCGGCACGGAGAGTAATGACTGGGCTGCAATGCTGATGAGGATGTACCTCAGGTGGGCTGAAAGAAACGAATACAAGGTACGCCAGCTCGATTTTCTGCCCGGCGATGAGGTCGGTGTGAAATCGGTTACCCTCGAAATAGAAGGAGAAAGGGCTTACGGTTACCTTAAAAGCGAGAACGGTGTTCACAGGCTTGTCAGAATCTCACCTTTCAACGCCCAGGGTAAGCGCCAGACAACTTTTGCATCCGTTTTTATCACACCCCTGGTAGATAATAATATAGAGATTGAGGTCAACCCTGCCGACATCACCTGGGAAACCTACAGATCGAGCGGCGCAGGAGGCCAGAATGTAAACAAGGTGGAAACGGCTGTAAGACTACGGCATCACCCGACAGGAATTGTGATAGAAAACCAGGAAACCCGCTCCCAGCTAAACAATAAGGAGAACGCGATGAGAATACTGAAATCGCAACTCTATGAACTGGAACTCCGGAAGCTGCATGAAGAACAGGCTAAGATAGAAGGAGGAAAGAAAAAAATTGAATGGGGCTCCCAGATTCGGTCCTATACCCTGCATCCATATAAACTGGTTAAGGATCACCGTACCGATTATGAAACAGGAAATGTGTCGGCGGTGCTCGACGGCGACCTGAACGACTTTATCAAGTCGTTTTTGATGGAGTTCGCGGGAAAATGAAATGAAAAAACTAATAACTGAAAAAAAGACTGCACGACTGCACGACCGCAAGACCGCACGACCATATATGAAACATAAGAAACTATTTGAAAACTTTCCCCCGGTATCCACTGATGAGTGGATGGCAAAGATTAACGCCGACCTCCGGGGAGCTGACTTCCGGGAAAAGCTCGTATGGCTTACCAGGGAAGGTTTTGAAGTGATGCCTTTTTACCGGGAAGAGGATCTGAAGCATCTGAGTCATGTCGACGGGCTTCTTCCCCTGATGTTCAGGAATGGAGAAGGCGAAAGAAATACTTCGGATTCCGGCAGGGCTGCAGCTCAATGGCTGATCCGCCAGGATATAAATGTAAGCGATTACAGGGAGGCTAATCTGAAAGCCCTGGATGTACTGATGAAAGGGGTTGATTCTCTTGGATTTATCATAAGTGATCCTGAATCGGTCAGTGAGGAAAACATCTCGGTTCTGCTCGATGGTATTGAACCTTGCGGAGCAGAGATAAATTTCCTGCCGAACGGAAAAGCAAGGGAGATAATAGCTGCCCTGAAATCCATAATGCAGAGGAAAGGAATTAATCCTTCATCCCTGAGAGGCGCTGTTGAAGCCGATCCGCTCGGGCTGCTGATGGCCGATGGGAGCCTTTGCATACCTCTTGAGGACGGCCTTGATTACCTTGCATCCCTTACCCGCGAGACCAAAGCCTTGCAATCGTACAGGAATATCCGGATCAGGGGTTCCTGCTTTACCGATTCGGGCTGCAGCACCGTTCAGGAACTGGCTTTCTGCTTCTCGATGGCAGTGGAATACCTGGCACAGCTTACTGAAAGGGGAATTTCGCCGGATGATGCAGCTTCGGCAATGAAGTTCAGTTTCGGCATCGGGACCGATTACTTCATGGAGATAGCAAAACTGAGGGCAGCCAGGATAATTTGGGATGTAATTGCAGATTCATATGCTCCGGCTGACAAAAGCAGTTTCAGAATGGAAATCCACTCCGTGACAAGAAAATGGAATGATCAGCCGGAAGATCCATATATAAATATGCTGAGAACACAAACAGAGGCAATGTCGGCAATTATTGGCGGAACCGATTCACTAACCGTCAATCCCTTCGATATAACTACAGGTCAGCCCGATGAGTTTTCCGAAAGGATGGCAAGGAACCAGCAACTGATCCTGAAGGAGGAATCGTGGTTTGGCAGGGTACTCGATCCGGCTGCCGGTTCTTATTATATCGAAGAGCTTACATCACTCATTGCTGAGGATAGCTGGAAACTGTTCCTTGAGATGGAAGATAAGGGAGGATTTCTTGAAGCCCTGAATTCGGGATTCGTGAAATCGAAGATGGAGAACACGATTGACGGAGAAAAAAACAGGAAATCATGAGACCGGTATATAAAGAAAGCGATCTGAAGAACAGGAAACCGGGTATTGTGGATAAACATGCACCCGGTGAGGGAGGCGGACCCTGGATTACCCCTGAAAATATTGAGATAAAGGCATTTTATGGCGGACACGACCTTGCCGGAATGGAACACCTGAATTACGCGGCGGGAATCCCGCCCTTCCTGAGAGGTCCCTATTCGACCATGTATGCAATACAGCCATGGACCATAAGGCAGTATGCCGGTTTCTCAACCGCGGAGGAATCAAATGCCTTTTACAGGAGGAACCTGGCAGGCGGCCAGACCGGCCTGTCAATTGCTTTCGACCTGCCGACACACCGCGGCTACGATTCGGACCATGAAAGGGTGGCAGGCGACGTGGGGAAAGCCGGTGTCGCGGTCGATTCAATCCTCGACATGAAGATACTCTTCGACCAGATACCCCTGAACAGGATGTCGGTGTCGATGACCATGAACGGTGCCGTTCTTCCGGTCATGGCCTTTTACATAGTTGCCGCCCTTGAACAGGGAGCCTCTTATGAAGAGCTTTCCGGAACTATCCAGAACGACATCCTTAAAGAATTCATGGTGAGGAATACCTATATATATCCGCCTGAATTCTCTATGCGCATCATTGCCGACATATTTAAGTTTACCTCTCAAAAGATGCCTAAGTTCAACTCCATCAGCGTATCGGGCTATCATATGCAGGAGGCGGGGGCTACATGCGACATAGAACTGGCCTATACCCTTGCCGATGGTCTCGAATACCTGAGGACGGGCATCAATGCAGGTCTCGACATAGATAAATTTGCCCCGAGGATCTCATTCTTCTGGGCAATCGGGATGAACCATTTCATGGAAATCGCCAAGATGAGGGCTGCAAGGATGCTCTGGGCAAAAATCGTAAGCGGATTCAATCCGAAGAACAAGAAATCGCTGGCGCTGAGAACCCACTGCCAGACATCAGGATGGAGTCTTACGGAACAGGACCCTTTCAATAATATAGGCCGGACTACTATCGAAGCACTTGCAGCCGCCCTCGGGCATACCCAGAGCCTTCACACCAATGCCCTCGATGAAGCCCTTGCTCTTCCGACCGACTTCTCGGCAGGTATTGCACGGAACACGCAGAAATACCTGCAGGAGGAAACCAATATCTGCAGGGCTGTTGACCCCTGGGCAGGTTCATATTATGTCGAAAGCCTTACAAATGAAATAGCCCACAGGGCGTGGGAGCTTATCGAGGAAATAGAAAGCCTCGGAGGTATGGCCAAAGCTATTGATTCGGGAATTCCGAAGATGAGGATAGAGGAAGCAGCGGCCAGGACCCAGGCAAGGATAGATTCAGGCCTGCAGACTATTGTCGGTACCAACAGATACAGGCTTGAGAAAGAGGAACCGCTTGAAATACTCGAGGTCGACAACAGCGCCGTCAGGGATGCGCAGGTAAAGCGACTTCAGAAACTGCGCGCGGAAAGGAATGAGGAAGAGTGCATGGCAGCCCTTGAAGCAATAACCAGATGCGCTGAAACCGGCGAGGGAAACCTTCTGGAACTATCCGTGAATGCAGCTATGAAAAGAGCAAGCCTCGGAGAAATTTGTTATGCATGTGAAAAAATAGCAGGAAGATACAAAGCAGTGATACGTACAATTTCAGGAGCCTATTCTTCGGAATACAAATCAGGCGATGAATTCGATGAAGCCAGGGCGATGGCTGCCAGATTTGCCGAAAAGGAAGGCCGCCAGCCCAGGATTATGGTCGCCAAGATTGGCCAGGATGGCCACGACAGGGGAGCCAAAGTGGTGTCGACAGCTTATGCCGACATAGGATTCGATGTCGATATCGGACCGCTTTTCCAGACTCCCTCCGAAGCAGCACGGCAGGCAGTGGAAAATGATGTCCATGTAGTTGGAATATCAAGTCTGGCTGCAGGTCATAAAACGCTTGTCCCACAGGTCATTGAAGAACTGAAAAAACTTGGAAGGGAAGATATTCTCGTAATTGCCGGAGGCGTTATCCCACCTCAGGATTACGAGTTCCTGTATGATGCGGGAGTGGCGGCAATATTCGGTCCGGGTACCTCAGTGGCCGTTGCGGCAAAGCAGATACTTACGATACTTCTCCATGTAAGCGAATAAGAATGGAAGTACATATTCTGAACGGATATAATTAAACGATTGCCAAATGATGAATACAGGTATTATCGATAACTCCTTCCCAACTTTCTCTCATGGTGGAAGGAGCTCCGGCAGGAGCGATAAATTTTCATCCCTGATGAGAGGAAGCTTAACAGTCATATTGCTTGTAGCATTATTTGCATCTTCGTGCAGAAGCTCACGAAACACGGCGGAAATGCTTAGTCCTGAAGCTGAACAGCAAAGTGAAAACCGGCAGGTGAATTATGCCGATCCTTCAACATGGCTTCTCGGATATATTAACCCGGGAATGTTCCTAAACCATCCCCATTCGGAATGGTATATCGGCGGCAGGGAGGAATACAAGCCTGACGGAGCGGTTATTGAAAAACTTGTGCCGGCGATCGGTGACGAATTGTCGATACTGGTTGTAATCGGTACCTGGTGCCCTGACAGCAGGAGAGAGGTCCCCAGGTTTATGAAGATAGTTGATCAAACAGGTTTTCCGGCCGAAAGGATGACCTTCGTGGGTGTCGACATTTCAAAACTTGCCCCGGTGGGAGGCTATGACACACTTAATATTGAAAGGGTGCCGACTTTTATTTTTCTGAAAAATAAAGTTGAAGCCGGACGCATCATTGAAACTCCGGTTACGTCTTTAGAACAGGATATGCTGAATATTCTGACAGGAATGAATAAAGAAAACAACTGAAAGTCATGGAAGATTTCACAAACAACAGCGGACAACCCGGCGGACAGTATCCGGGACAGACACAAAGAACGTCCGGGCAGACTCTTGGGATAGCTGCACTTGTAACTGCAATCGTGACTTTTGTCATCGCGGTTATCCCGTGCGTGGGACTCATCGCGGTTATTCCGGGTATAATAGCCGTAGTGCTTGCTTCGGTAGGACTGACCCAGGCTGCAAGAGATGACTCATCCCGCGCTATCCCTCTAGCCGGTCTTATCCTAGGGGTTGTGGCAACACTAATTTCAATATCCCAGATTATGGTGGTGGGCCAATTAAGTGACAGGTTCAACAAGCAGTGGGGAGGTGATATCGAAAACGTCATAAAGGATGTCAGGAAAGATGTTCTTGATAAACTCGAGGAAGCCAATGTTGATATCAGCGTGGAGAACGGTGATGAATCAGTGACTATACAGATTAAAGAAGGAAGGGAGGATCGCAGGCGCCAGCTCGAAGAGCTTGAGGAAAGCAATACCGTGAGCAATGACACTCTCGACGCGAAGGAGTGATGCCTTCCTGAATCTGAAGAGAAGACAGATCTTCGAACCGTACATATGTGTCAATATCGCACTGACAGTTGTTCTGCTTTTCGTATTTTTCTATTCTGCTCTCTTCTCTCCGGAAAAAGATAATTACCCGGTGGTCTGTATACATGAAAGGCTCACCGGCGAACCATGCGCTTCATGCGGATTGTCGCACGCTTTCTCCCTTATTCTTCAGGGAAGGATCAGCGAAGCCTACAGATGGAACAACAACGCGATGAGGGTCTTCATATTCTTTGCCGCACAGCTGATTATGAGAATTGTGTTTTCGGTTTTTTACCTGCGGCATCCCGAAACAGTCAGACAGCTGATTGTTTACGATATAGTTGTCTCCTCGACAATTTTCCTGATAGCATTCATGCCGTTCATAAAATGGATACTCAGGTTTTTGTGACCGGAAAATGACGGCATCAGGAGAACACCGCGCGCCGCGTACCCCGATTTATATTTTAGTCCAGATCATTCAGAATATCATACAACAGACTGCTTTCGAAACCTTTCGAAAGACCGTAACGTAACAATTTGCCCTTCAGGTCGTACTGGTTCTTTGCCTTTACCGACTTGCGGCGGGAAAGAATCATGTCCTTTATCATTTGTCTATACTCTTCTTCATCCAGGAAGGACAGCGCGGAATCGATTATTCCGGAAGGTATTCCCTTTGCCTTCAGCATGGCTGCTATCTTAACCCTTCCCCATTTGTTGTGACGGTACTTGTCCCTGACATAAGCCCCGGCATACCTTTCCTCGTTTATGAAGTTTTCCTTTATTAGTTTCCTTATGACCTGCTCTGACGCGGTCTGACCGAGGCCCCACGATTCAAGCTTTTGCCTGATGTCGGAGATGCAGTACTCGGCTTTGGAACACAAGTTCATCGCCCTGTTCAGTGCTTTCTCTGCCTGGCTTTTCTCAGGCTTTTTTCCTTCCTGCCGCGAAGCGGGGTTTTCCATAGATGTCTTTTATTATCCGGATTTCAGAAAAATCATATTTTTCAAACAATTCGCGCATGGCGTCTCCCATCGATTCATTGATCTCAAAATAAACCATTCCACTCTTAAACAGCTTTTCCCGCGAGAGATCCAGGATTGCACGGTAGAACCTGAGAGGATCGCCATCGGGAACAAACAGGGCTTTCCATGGTTCATAACCGAGTACATTATTCCTCATAAACTTTTTCTCCGACTCTCTTATATAGGGAGGATTGCCGGTAAAGATTCCTGCCATGGGCAATAGTCCGGGCAGTTTGGCTGAGAGGATGTCGGCATTTATAAAATCAACTGTGGCATTGTTCAGAGAAGCATTCCGTTCAGCTGTTTTCAGAGCGTTCTTTGAAATGTCAACAGCAGTCAGGCTTGCCGACGGGAGATTGACAGCAAGAGCTATTGCCAGACAGCCTGATCCGGTCCCGAAATCAATTATCCGGGCATTGGTGTTCCTGTTCTCCCTGATGACAATATCTGCCAGCTCCTCTGTCTCGGGCCTGGGGATCAGTACATGCCTGTTCACCATGATTCTGCAGTTGTAAAATTCCGTTTCACCAAGAACGTATTGAACCGGCTCGCCTGCAGAGAGCCTGCGACAGTAACTTATAACCCTCTTTTGATATGAATTGCCTTTAAGAGGCTCGTTCTCCCTGAGCATTAGAGCCATCCTGCCGGCTCCGAATATTTTTTCCGTCACCAGATGAGCAATAGCCAGTGCCTCCCGCCCGGGATAAAGTCCTGAAAGTTCCCGGGAAATATAGTTCCTTATTTCTTTTATTGTTTGTAATTTAACAGCCATAACCCAAAATTAGCATTTTAGCTTTAATGGCAGGAGCAGATCATCTTAAATTCATGAAACGATGCCTTGAACTGGCATCAAAGGCAGAAGGACTTACTTACCCGAATCCTCTTGTGGGAGCGGTAATTGTTCATAATGGCAGGATAATAGGTGAAGGATATCACGTGAAAGCCGGCAGCCGTCATGCCGAAGTGCTTGCAATTGAATCGGTGAAAGACAGGGAACTTCTTTTCTCTTCGACACTCTATGTCAATCTTGAACCCTGCTCGCATTATGGCAAGACACCGCCATGCGCCGACCGGATCATTACTGAAGGGATTCCGGTTATCGTTTCAGGAGCCACCGACACAAGCACCAAAGTTTCAGGAAAGGGTTTTGCAAGGCTCAGGGAAGCCGGTTGCAGGGTTATCACTAACATTGCCTCTGAAGAGTGCCGGTTTATCAACCGCAGGTTTCTCACATTTCATGAAAAGAGGAGACCTTACATAGTCCTTAAATGGGCACAGAGCGCCGACGGATTCATCGGACGCGACAAGGAGAGGAGAATGACGGAAGGCCCCTTATGGATAACCGGCAATTCCGAACGGATACTGGTTCATAAATGGAGGGTAACGGAACAGGCCATACTTGTCGGAGGAGAAACAGTGAGAGCCGACAATCCCAAACTGAATGTACGGGAATGGACAGGAAACAGTCCCATAAGGCTAATTCTTTCAGGATCGGGCAACCTGCCTTCAAACCTGGCCATGAACGATCTGATCGGACCCCAGGTGGTATTCACTTTCTTTCCCGATAAAGTGAATATGCCGCGATCGGTGGTTGTAAAGCTGAACAAAAATGAACCTTCGGCTATCCAGGTACTCGATTATCTGTACAAATGGGGGATACAGTCATTGTTAATTGAAGGTGGTTCGACGGTACTTAATCATTTCATGAGTCTAGGCCTGTGGGACGAGGCCAGGGTTTTCCAGGGATACCAGGTACTGGGCAGCGGCGTAAAGGCTCCCGGGTTAATGGGGAGGCTTATAAGTCAGCAGGTCTTCAGCAACAGCCGGCTGTACATATTTATAAGGGAAGAGAGAAGGAGATAGCCTGAACCAATGCTTGATCAGATTCTTGCGATTTTTCTCGGATCGTCTGTCCAGCCTTTGTAGTTGTTCAGGGCTAAAATTACTTCTTCGGGAGTTCCGGCAAGAGTCCACATGTCCCTATGCACGGTTCTCATGAAATTTCCGCGGATCATCTTATCCAGCATTCCGATCAGAGGATCGTAAAATCCAAGAGTGTTCAGTATTACGAGCGGACCATGAAACAGCCCCAGTTGTTTAAGCGTGATGGCTTCGGTCAGTTCCTCCAGGGTCCCTATGCCACCGGGAAGGGCTACAACAGCTTCCGCCCCTTCGAACATCTTCCTTTTTCGTTCCCCCATGTCGGAGGTCACAATCATATCGCTTACTTTAGGATGCCCCCACCCTTCCTCTTTCATGAAGGCCGGAATAACTCCGGTGATGCTGCCGCCGTTTTCCATCATAGCGTCGGCAAGGGCACCCATCAGACCGATGCCTCCGCCCCCGTATATTACATTTATCCCCGACCGGGCAAAAAGAGTGCCCAGCAGGGATGCTGCCTCAAAATATCGGGGGTCTATGCGACTGCTCGAGGCAGCAAAAACACAGACTGTCATCTGAAAAGGGGCTATTGGAGAATGGCGTTTATCTTGTTCACGAAGTTCATCTTCGGCACAGCTCCTACCTGTTTGTCAGTGACTTTTCCCTCTTTGAAGAAAAGAACCGTAGGAATATTCCTGATGCCAAACCTGGCAGCAACGCCCGGACTGTTGTCAATATCACATTTTGTAACCACGAGCCTTCCCGCGTATTCCTTTGAAAGATCTTCTATAATGGGAGCGATCATTCTGCAGGGTCCGCACCATTCAGCCCAGAAATCGACCATTACGGGAAGTTCCGATTTTAAGACCACCTCGTCGAAGTTGCTGTCATTTACCTCTAATGCCATTTCTTTAATGTTTTTGATATAGTTGAATTCCGAGTTTGTAAAGATATTGATATTTTATTAATGCTGCCGGTCAAATACGCTATCCCGTACACAAGAATTCACTTCCTGTTTTCCTGTTTCCGCCATCAGTTTACCTTGTAGTCAATTCCCGGATAATCATCGAGAAACGCGAGCAGTTCATTGTTAAGCCTTACCCTTATGCTGCGCGAAAACATGGAAAGTGAGATCTTGTCTTCCGAATCCCAGAAATGGAACCTCAGTTCGGTTGAGCCTTTGTTTTCATTTACCAGGGTCATCAGTTCATGTGTCATTTCACTTGAGATATCCTGTGGATTGATATTGATGGTCACTGATTTTATCAGTTCATCCTTCACGCTCGACAGCAGGTTTATCGTTTTTATACGGAACTCAAGCTCATCAGGGCGGTATTTTCTTTTCTGAACCCTCCCTTTTACCAGAAGGTAATAGCCGATAGTGAAGAATTTGCTGAGTTCCAGGTACTCCTTGTCGAAGAGGATAAACCGGAATGAATCGGTATAGTCCTGCAGGGTAAAAGACCCGTATGGTTTTCCGTTCTTGCTTGTACCGCTTTTGGTATCTATCACCATACCTGCCACCGTAACGTCGCGTTCGTTATATTCGCTCAGGTTTTGAAGATCGGCCAGTGTTGCTGTTGTGAAAGTTTTTATCTCGAGTTCAAAGTCATCGAGGGGATGAGACGACAGATAGATGCCAATGACCTCTTTTTCGCGATTCAGCTTTTCGAGTTTCGGCCAGTCGGCACAGGCCTGTGGCTCGGGCTTAGGGATGTCGAAACCTTCTGCCTCTCCGAACAGGGTCTGCTGACTCGAATTTTTAATCGTCTTGACGTTGTTGCCATACCTTATCAGGTTCTCTATAAAGGTTAAGCCTTTTGTGTCGGTGGCGAAATACTGAGCCCTTGAGATGGAATCGAAACAGTCGAAAGCGCCTGCAACTGCCATTGCCTCAAGGTTTTTCTTATTGAGGGCATTGAGGTTTACCCTTTCGACCAGATCATAAATGCTGCTGTAAATCCCGTTCTGCTCACGTTCGGTGATAAGCTGCAAAACGGCACTCTCACCCACACCCTTGATTCCTCCAAGGCCAAACCTGATGTTGCCGTCCTTGTTTACGGTGAATTTAACATTACTCTCATTTATATCGGGTCCCAGTACTTCCATTCCCATCCTGCGGGTCTCATCCATGAAGGTTGTTATCTTCTTAATATCGTTGATGTTCCTGCTCAGGACCGCGGCCATGTACTCGGCAGGGTAATTGGCCTTGAGGTAGCCGGTCTGGAATGCAATCAGTGCGTAGCAGGTGGAGTGCGACTTGTTGAAAGCATAGTGGGCGAAAGCTTCCCAGTCGGACCATATCTTGTCTATTATGGCTTCATCATATCCATTTTTTTTGCAACCTTCCCTGAACTTGATGTTCATCTCGTCCATGATTGATTTCTTCTTCTTTCCCATTGACTTCCGGAGGTTGTCGGCCTCGCCCTTGGTGAAGCCCGCCAGCTCCTGGGAAAGAAGCATCACCTGCTCCTGGTAAACGGTTATGCCGTAGGTATCCGTAAGGTACTTTTCCATTACAGGAAGAATATAGTTGATGGGCTCCAGACCGTGTTTCCTCCTGATGTACTGGGGGATGTGATCCATGGGTCCCGGCCGGAACAGGGCGTTCATAGCCACAAGGTCCTCAAAGCGGTTTGGCTTCAGCTCCCTCAGGTAACGTTTCATACCGGTTGATTCAAACTGGAAGATGCCTGTCGTCTCACCGTTGCTGAACAATTCAAAAGTCTTCATGTCGTCGAGAGGAAGATTGTCGATATCTATTGCTATTCCTCGTGACCTCCGGATGTTTTCAACACAGTCCTTTATTATTGACAGAGTCTTCAGCCCCAGGAAATCCATTTTCAGAAGTCCCACCTGTCCAACCTGGTTCCCATCGTACTGGGTTACATACAGGTCGGTGTCCTTTGCCGTGCTAAGGGGTACATAGTTGTCGAGCGATTCTTTTCCGATTATTATTCCACAGGCATGAATGCCGGTTTGCCGCACCGATCCCTCCAGTACTTCTGCAAACTTCAGAGTTTGGGCAATGAGCTTGTTGCCGGAGTTTCTTTCCTTTGCCAGTTCCGGAACTTCGGAATATGCTTCCGCGAGTTTTATTCCGGGCTTTTCGGGAACCAGCTTGGCCAGCCTGTCGGCATCGGGAAGAGGAAGCTTCTGAACCCTTGCAACATCCCTTATGGCTCCCTTTGCTGCCATGGTGCCAAATGTGATTATATGGGCAACCTTGTCGTGACCATACTTGTTCACCACATATCTAAGGACATCCTCCCTTCCGTCCTCATCAAAGTCGATGTCGATATCGGGCATCGAGATACGGTCGAGATTGAGGAATCGTTCAAACAGCAGGCCGTATTTTATAGGATCTATGTCGGTTATTTTCAGACACCAGGCAACTGCTGAACCCGCAGCCGAGCCTCTGCCGGGGCCAACTGAGACACCCATCTCGCGCGCTGCCCTGAGAAAATCCTGAACAATAAGGAAATATC
>JAAYQC010000160.1 GCA_012519515.1 Bacteroidales bacterium
CACAGCCGGCGTTGTATCCGGATGTGACATAAACAATGTTGTCCCGGCAAACGGGAGTGGGAATGGCTGCAGTGTTATTACCGGCTACATTGGCTGTCCACAGTACTTTCCCATCACTCGCCGCGACTCCGGCAACGCCCTGACGGGTAAGCTGAATATATTGTCTCACCCCACCTATTTCGGCAACAATGGCTGAAGAATAACCTCCAAGGGCTGTTAGTCCTTTCGAACGCCATACAACCCTGCCGGTATTCTTATCTAGTGCGGCGATTGAGCCCTGGCTGCCTCCGGGGGTGCAGATAACAAGGTTGCCGTCAACCAGGGGTGATTCACTGAATCCCCAGTCAGTGCCTGACATAATGTTTCCCCCGAAATCTTTCCGGAAATCCTTCTGCCATATCATCTTTCCGTCGGCGGCAGAAAGACAGTGTATCTGGCCTCCTCCACGTACAAGATAAAGTTTGTCGCCGTCGACGCTGACCGATCCTCTCGGCCCGTTGCCGCGATCCATAACAAACATTGGACCGAGATCCTGCTTCCATATCAGCTTCCCAGTCCTGGTATCAAGCGCAAAGGCAAAATCCTTACTGCCGGCAGCACCCTGACTGTATAGGGTCGTGCCAACAATAACAGGCGCGGAATATCCTGCCCCTGCATCCCTGAATGTCCATAAAAGCTTCGGTTTCTTAGCCGTCCAGTCGAGGTTAAGTCCAGTCTCCTTCGAGATGCCGTCACGGTTCGGGCCACGCCACTGAGGCCAGTCCTGCGCTTGCAGTTCCGCGAATGAAGCTGATAGCAGGACAACAATAAAAATGTATCTGAACATCGAAAGTTTTCTTTTCTCCATCAATATGTTTTGTTTAAAGTGAATATCATCGCAGGCAATATGTGAAAAAATGAATAAAGCGCAAAATCTCTTTTCAAATTACATGCCGTTTTCCTGATGTTATTCTGATAAAAAAAGTTAAATAAAAACCAGAACGGGCTTCATAAATCAGTAGATGACGCAACCGTACTCTCCTCCTTCAAAGCTCTTTGAAAAGCTTCCGGAGAAAACTATGTTTAAAAACTCTTACCGGAATGCGGTTTTCGCAATCGCGGATTTAATGAACAATCACAGGGCCGGTTTAAGTCCCTCCCACCGTACAGTCCATGTCCCATCGCCGGGAAATCCGGGAGCATGTCTGTCAGGCGCCCCGTCCCAGCCTGCTGCCATCATGGCAACAGCGTAGAGAAGTCCCCCGTTACCCGGAAGATAGGGACAGGGCCCTCCTGTACAAACTCCCCGTTCATCATAATGGTTTTTTGTCCCGGCATCAAGAAGCAGTGCCTCTATTGCAAGATCCGGCTCGCCGTGTCTGGCAGCCGCCATGGCAAACCATGGAAAATCCCATCCCCAGCAACGTTTCCAGTCCCAGGTCTGCCAAACTTTTAGCAGCGTCCGGTGTGCCGTATCACGATCCACTCCCTCAATGGCCGGAAGCATCCCGAAAACGCCGACCGGGTCGGGATGTTCCCATGCACGATTTATATATGTGTCATTCCATTCCGCTGAATGAACATAAACCCCACTGTCGACAGGAAGCGGCGCCAGATTATCGCTGACTTTATCCCATAATGGTTCAGGCTCCCTGCCCATCCTTTTTCTCCATGTCTGAGCCTGAGTCAATCCCCATCTCCAGTAAGCAAGATCAAAAACGGCATCCCTGGTTATCCCCTGTTCGCTGGGTGGCATGACCGGATCGAGATGGTATATGCCGGTTTTCGAATCAAACACTGCGTAATCAGCCATATGAAGGGCTGTTCCTTCAATGATCCGACTCCATTTTTCCAGAGTTTCCGGTTTTGGATAAAGCCGGTATTCAAGTTCTGCAAAGAAAATCGGGTGAGGTTGTTTCCACAACAGCACCTGGTTGCCCAACCATGGAGCACTGCGTCCTTGAGGTCCTACGCTTTTGCCCCATTTCAATCCTTTGTAGCCAAGCTGTTGCGACAAGGCAGTTGCCGATGGAATGAATTTCCTGTAACAATCGAGGGCTTCCTCTGCCATTGACCATCTGTCCCACAAACCATAATGTGCAAGATGCCACCATGTCATCTCCATGTGGAACTGGCCACGCCACGGATCGACCTCCATAAGACCGGCTTCCGAAGATGGATAACTTCCCGCCGACTGCGCGGCAAGAAGATACTGTGAGAGTACAATACGCCTCTCAAGTTCCTTCCAGCGTGGATCTTTACTGCCTGAAAGATCGATTGCTCCACCATTTTTCCAGAAAGCCTGCCAATGACGCGCGCATTTTTTCATGGTTGTCCTTGAATAATCAATCCTGCCGGCAAAAGGCTGTGCTGAAAAAACACATTCAAGCTCAAGCGTTGAGGAACCCTCGCAACGTATTGTGAATGAGTGGGAGCGGTCATCAGCCGGCATAGCAGGCTTTCCACCCCGGCTGTATCTTATCGAAACATAGTAGTCAACAGAATCGATCTGACGATGGAAATCAGCCTGTCTGGAGCCACCTGACGATCGGAGGATAAGAGTCCTGTGAGAGTTTCCTCTGTTGAAATCACCGCTCCAGGAACTGCCGCGCTGAATATCAGGATATGGAAAATCCACTGAAATTTCCAGTTCTCCTCTGCTAAGAAGATCCGATTCAATCCTGAAAGTGACCATGTCAATGTCAGGGTGAACACAGGTTGTAACCCTAACGGCCTGATTGTTTATAGTAAACATGGAGGTATGTATCCCTGACCATAAATCCATCTTCCTCGCAAGTATCTCTACTTCTTCCGGTTTAAGCTCAGTTCCTCCGGCTTTCGTCAACCTTATCCTTCCAAGATTGAAAATATGAGGGTTGTCGAACATCCATGACCTGATTTCCGAACTGCCTTCAGGAAAGACATCAGGCCCCCTGACAGGTCCTTTCTGGAAAGTTCCCGTGGAAGGGATCTGGTCCGGTGTAACTCCTTCAGGAAGAGGAAAGGAATGCCATGCCCAGTGTGACATGGTATTTCCTCCCAAGGTCTGCAGTCCGGTACCGTCAGCATTGAAGCAGAACTCTCCGTTGCCCAGTGGAATCTGCCCCATGATGTCATTCCATTCAATATTATGCCTCGTTACCAGGGAGTGCCTGTCAATGCGCGGCTCCAGGGCCATTGATGAAGTGAAAACCAGTAAGTATAAAAGTATTCCTGCAGGTAGTGGTTTCATCCGTATATAATTTTATTTTAAAGGTCTGATTCCGGTTTTTTATCTTAGCCTTCAATAAAAGCCAGGATCTCCGGTTTTGACGGCACTCTCCCAATACTGACAACTTTTTCATCAATCACAAGAGCCGGGGTTGCAAACACCTGATATTTAAGTATCTCTTCAATATCGCCAATCTTTTGAAGTTCGGCATCCAATCCGTTTTCCCTGATAACTTCCGCGGTAATCGCTGCCAGAGTGTTGCATTTGGCACATCCTGTACCAAGTATTTTAATAAGCTTTTTCATTCTCTTTCAATAGATGTGGCTAAATTAATTATAATTCATCATAATATAATTTTGATTTTATTGGTACGATTAACATTCCCCTGCCTGCTATGCTTATCTCAGCAGAGTTTCAAAAGTTCTGACTTCTGACAATATCAAAATACTATTTTAACCACGGGGAACACGTAAGACACGGAGAACACAGTCCCGATAGCTATCGGGAACACGGAAAATGCACGGAAGCTCCGGAAGTTTTCTGCCGTAATTGATTCGCTTTCGTTTTTAACACGAATTTTTCTTTTTTATTCTTCTTGTAATACCGGTCAGAATAAAAACCCATACTTTTGCTCAAGGTTCATTGAAATTATAGTGTAAGCGCTTTACTTTCCCCCGGGGCTTTTTTTTTCAACTAAATTGACGTATAATTACGTCAGAAAAAATTGTACAAAATGGTTGCGGCAAAAACAAAACTTTTCGATGAAAACCTTCAAAGGAAGGCCAGACTGTTCAAGGTCTTGTCCCATCCTGCCCGCTTACAGATCCTGCTTTACCTTGCGCGTTCAAGAAATTGCCTTTCAGGTGATATCTCGGAAATGTTTCCTATAAAAAGGACAACTGTAAATCAGCATATTAAGGAGCTCAGGGAAGCGGGGCTGATTGAAGAACAGCTAAGTGAATCCAAGAATGTCTATTGCCTGAATATTCCTGAGATTGCAAAAGCTGCTGAAACCATTGAAGAGTTCCTTGGTGAAATAACGCTACCGAAGGACTTTAGCTGCAAATACAAGCCTGGTCCTCTGACATTCAATTATTCACGCTAAAGCAAAAAGCCGGCTGAACTGCTGCGCGACAATGTCGGCAGAGAAGAGCAACGGATAAAACAGATGAAATACACATGTTTCTATTGTACAAACACATATTTATTAGTCTCCAGTTATGTGGCCCCCCTGCCTGAATGGGGCAGACATAACACTTTTAAAATCAAAATTATATTATGATGAAAATTGACAAAAAAGTATTGGGTATCCTTGACAGAGCAAAGGAAGGGCATGCACCAGGTAAAGAAGACTGCATTCATATGCTCAGCTTTCATGAAATAAGCCCGGAGGCATCATTAATCAGGGCCACAGCTGATTCATTGATGAGGTTGAGGTATGGAAATAACTGCCTGGTATTCGCACAGATAGGCATCGAGATCGCTCCTTGTCCTGCAAGCTGCAAGTTCTGTTCATTTGGGGAAGGTCATACGAGTTTCGGGACGAGCAATATGACTGATGAAGACATTTTAGCTACTGCCTTGAATTTCACTGAATCGAACGAATTGTATGCACTCTTTCTGATGACGATGCATAATTATGATTATGACAAATTGATCCGGATTGTCCGGATGCTGCGAAACAAAATACCGGCTGAAACGAAGCTATGTGTGAATATTGGAGATTTTGACCTTTCCCAGGCAAGAGAATTAAAAGCCGAAGGAGTAGCGGGAGCTTATCATCTGGCACGACTGCGCGAAGGTGTTGATACTACACTTGACCCTAAAATCCGTAACGCTTCCGTTAAGAATCTGAAGGAAGCAGGATTAGACTGGTACTACTGCTGCGAGCCAATTGGTCCGGAGCATACCCCGGAGGAACTTGCCGAACAAATATTATTCGGAAGGGAATTTGGCGGCTGCTTTCAGAATGGTGCAATGAACCGGATTTATATTCCCGGTTCCCCGCTTGCCAGGTATGGACAAATAACAGAATTAAAACTTGGACAGGTTACAGCCGTCGTCGCCCTGGCAATGCTTGAAACAGAAGCAACAAAAACCATAGGAGTACATGAGCCAAATCAGATCGGATTGACAAGCGGAGCTAATACAATCTACGCGGAAACAGGAGCCAATCCCAGGGACACGCAGGAAGAGACCTCAACCAACAGAGGAAGGGATATTGCTGCCTGCAAAAAGATGCTATTTGAATCGGGGTTCAGTCATTTACTTACATCGCCCGATAAACGGCTGCCATTAACGAATATTAACTGAAGAATCCGTCGGCCTTTGCTTCCGGCAGCTCAGTACGATCGATAAGCTAATATGGCTATGATTGTTATCTGCGTCCTGAAAACAGGTATTAAAAATGTATAATCCTGGCAGCTCGATAAGCTCCAGGATTATACATTAAATAATTGTTTCGTGATAATCCGGCAATTTTTCTTTTTGAGGTCTGAACTATTTCATAAACTCAAATCAGACTATTAGATTTGTGCCCGGGACACTCTTTCATCATGTCAGGGACGCTCACAAACGCCTGATATACAATAGAAAAGATAGCCCGTGATATCTGTAATAACATTTATATAAGGAAGCAGCAATGAAAATGAGAACAGGTTTTATTCCGCTTATTTTACTATTGACCGCTATTGCATTCAGTTGCAGCCAGTCATCCGACGATGCAAGTGAATGGCCTCAGTATCTGGGGCCGGACAGGAACAGTACATCTGCCCAGAAAGGAATACTTCGTTCGTGGCCGGAAAACGGGCCGGAGGTTATCTGGACAGCCAATGTCGGAATTGGCTTCGGCGGACCGGTAATTAAAGACGGAAAAGTTTATCTGCTCGACAGAAATGAACAGGATGGCAAGGATATCTTCAGGTGTTTTGATTTTTCAAACGGTAAGGAATTATGGAAATATACCTACGATGCTCCCGGAACAGTACAATTTCCCGGATCACGAAGTGTACCGGCCATTGATGGCAATCTGGTCTATTCATGTGGTCAGAATGGGGATCTTTATTGTTTTGATGTTAAAAGCCATCAGCCGGTATGGCACAAAAATGTCTGGACTGATTTCGGAGGCGGGAGGCTCCCAACATGGGCAATCGCCCAGAATCCATTGATCTATGGGGATCTGCTAATTATTGCATCCCAGGCTCCTGAAGCCGGTGTGGTTGCCTACAATAAGCTTACAGGTGATATCGCGTGGAAAACTCCTTCACTCGGAGCTGCAGGTTATGTCAGTCCGTCGATTGTAAAAATTAGCGGCGAAGACCATGTTGTTATGGTAACCGCATCTGAAAATCCCTTTGACAGGATGCGCCAGAGATTTGAGAGAGAAGGGCCTTCGGGATCGCCTCAGGGACCACCTCAGGGATCGCCTCAGAGACCACCTCAGGGACCGCCTCCCCAAAGAACCGGTCAGACTCCGCAGGGACCACCTCAGGGAGCCGCGGAAGAATTTGTACCTGAATTCATGGGGAAAGTTGTCGGCATTAAGCCGCTTTCAGGAGAAATCCTATGGGAGTTTACAGACTGGGAATGCCATATTCCGGTCCCGTCAGCATTTGATGCCGGTGAGAACAGGGTGCTTGTCATTGCCGGCTATGAGCTTGGAACCCTTATGTTGAAAGTTGAAAAAGGGAATGAAGGCAAATACAAGGTAACTGAACTTTTCAGACATAATGAATTCGGTGACCAGACAAAGCCTCCAATAATGCATAACGGATACTTTTACGCCCAGTTTTCTACAAACAGCATCAAAGGAGGCCTGGCATGCATGAATATGCAGGGCAAGGTTCTGTGGAAAACAATGCGTAAGCCTTTATTTGATAAAGGCAGCATGATCCTGGCGGATGGTTTGATCCTTGCCACGGACGGCAGAAAGAGCCTCTACCTCATTGAGCCGGACACCACTGGTTTCAAAGCTCTTGCTTCTACCGAATTACTTGGCGAAGGCGGAACCGGTTCCGAAAATGACCGGGTAGCTTCGATGGTCGGCGGCTCAACCCAAAACTGGGGTCCCCTCGCTCTCGCTGACGGCAAATTGCTGATCAGGGATCAAAGCAGGATGCTGTGCCTGAAGGTTGCAAAATAACCATCCTGAGTGTTTTCACTCTTCAGAATTTGAATTACAGGTTTAATTTCCTGTCGCTGGCATAATTTCCATCATCGTTTTAATTTAAGCTATGAATATGTAACTTTATGGAATAATTCATGCCGGATATTTGTCAATTATTATTATAACCTGATATTCAATCCTATGAAAACACTTCGCTCCACTTTGCTGTTGTTTGCAGCAACATTGCTTTTTGGTTTATTTACAGACTGTTCTGACAGGAAGGCCATTAAGCCTCAGCCGGTTCTGGGAACAAGATCCGTGAATATCATCGAGAAAAAAGGCCTTCAGTTCAAGGACCTGAACAAAAACGGAGAACTTGATCCCTATGAAGACTGGCGTCTTCCCGATTCAAGCAGAATAGCCGACCTGCTTGGGCAGATGACACTAGAGGAGAAGGTAGGCCTCTTATTCCATCCAAACATTGCTGTCCCGGCCGATGGTGTGGTTAAATATGATTTCACCGAGGAGGAAAAAGCCGCGATGGCAAATGCAGGTAATGAAACCTATGCCGGACCGATAGGTCCCGGTGGCCAGGGACCCGCGGGAGGAGGAATAGGCCAGATGAGAAGAACCGCGACTGCAAAATCGTTCATCGAGGAAAAACACTTCAGAAATATCCTCAACAATGGGGTAGCTCCTGTCAGGGAATTCGCGAGCTGGTCAAACAAAATGCAGGAGATTGCTGAAGCAACCAGACTGGGAATACCCATAATGTTCTCAACCGATCCCAGGCATGGCGCAACCCTCGGGGCACATGTCAGCGGTACACAGTATTTTTCGCAGTGGCCAAGCAAGGAAGGTCAGGTTGGTATAAGCTCTGCACATGACACTGTCATCATGAAAAAATTCGGTGAAGTGGTGGCGGAAGAATACAGGGCAGTCGGACTTCACATGATCCTTGGTCCGCAGATCGATGTAATGACGGAACCCAGATGGAGCCGGAATATGGGCTGCTTCTCTGAAGATGCAGACCTGACCGCTGAAATGCTTGCCGCCTTTATGGACGGTGCCCAGGGAAAAGACGTGGGTCCGGAAAAGATACTTGTCCATCTCAAACACTGGCCGGGAGCCGGGCCTCATAAGAACGGAACAGGTCAGTGGCTGACATACCCGGGAAATAATTTCGATTACCATCTGATACCATGGAAAAAGGGAATAGAAAAAGGCGCCCTCGCGGCAATGGGATATTACAGCGGTACATTTTATGATTCCCTCAATGTCAATTACTCCTATCATGTCTCAACGGAGATACTCTATAATCAGCTCGGATTTAAAGGTGCGATATGCACCGACTGGGGAGTTGTGGGCAGAGGTCCTCTAAAACCCAGTCTGCAGGGAAAAACCACCCTAAAGGACAATATGGAAATGATAATAAATGCCGGTGTGGACCAAATGGGAAGCGAGACAAACAATCAGCTTGTGCTTGAACTGGTTAATGAGGGCAGAGTAAGTGAAGAAAGAATAAATCAGGCAGCGGGCCGTATCCTTCAGTGGCATTTTATACTGGGATTGTTCGAAAATCCTTATGTGGATCCCGAAGCCGCCACAAAAATAGTACAGAGTGAAAAGAACCAGAAACTGGGATATGAGGCACAGCTCAAATCAATAGTCCTGCTCGTAAATGAAGGCGTCCTCCCTGCTGCAGAAAACATTAAGATCTATGTCGAAGGGATAGATAAGGAAATTGCAGCCGGATATGCCACGGTGGTTGATGATCCCGTAAAAGCCGATCTGATCCTGGTCAGGACGACCACTGAAGAGGAAAGAAGTTTTCAGGGTTTCGGAGGTGGAATGCCAGGAGCAGGCCCACGTCCTGGACAGGCTAATGCACCCAGACCACAGATGAATGCCGCACAGGCTGCAACCGCGATGAACCCCTTTGCACCAAGGGAGGTAAACATCGATTTCCCGGCAAAAAAATGGGCCAACATAAAGACTCTTGCCAGAACAGGTAAACCGGTTGTTGTTGCTTTCAATCCTACCGGTTCAAGCTGCGTGCTTCCGGCAGATCTCAGGAATGTGGCAAAAGGCGCTATCATGATTTTTGATGCGCTCGATAATGCCCTCCTGGATATTGTGTTCGGCAAATTCAAGCCTGTGGGTAAACTCACTTTCGAAATACCTTCATCGATGGATGCAGTTAAAAAACAGCTTGAAGATCTTCCTTTCGATTCCGAAAACCCGGCCTTCAAATTCGGTGATGGCTTGTCGTACAGTGATTAATACCGGCAAGCCTGAACAGCTAATAACCGGAAAGAAAACTATCTGTCTTTCAGTACTTTTCAAACAGACTATATAAAAACGGAAAGCAGCCCAGAGTCTGGGCTGCTTTCCTATATGACTTGTTTCGCCGGTCAATCGATCTCTACAAGTGTCCCCCTCAACTGAACCGGAGCCTGTCCCATCCTTCCCATAGCTCCGGCACCGGGCATGCCGGGCATCGCTTTCGGACCAATCGTGACTGAAGTCACCCCGTTCATTTCAATAAACCTGCAGACTATGGTTTGGTCTCCAAGACTTTCTTCAACAAAGCGGGTCGTGATCTCCAGGGTATTGGGATCAGTCCAGGCGAATACCGATCCTGCCTTAATTACCGGCTGCAGAACCGAATAAGCCGCATCAATCGATTTTGAAACGCTGGTTCTCGGAGGCGCCAGAAGGGAAGTCGATTTTGTATTGCTGAACTTCCAGTTTCCCGATCCGGCTTTGATAACCGAAACCTGATTGTTCCTTTTTATACCAAAACTGCATTCCCCTTCCTTAAAGGCAAAATATACCGACTGTATCTGATAGTCATTATTCTGCAGAACAAATTCCTTACCTGAAACAATACCTGCAAACTTTGAACCCTGTATTTCTGAAACAGGAGGCTTTATTTTCAGTCCGGATTGTTTTTCAAGCAATGTTTGATACGAAGCGGGGTTCGCAGGAAGTGCCTTGTCCGATTTTATTGCCGGGATCAGGTAGTTGTGAACAAGGTTCAGTTCCTCCTGGGTGTTCCTGGCATTTGCAGTCAGGACAACAAAAGCATCCTTGTCGGGGAACAGTACCACAAACTGGCCTGCCATCCCGTCGAGACGGACACTGTTATTCCTTCCCCGCCACATCTGGTAGCAATAACCCTGCGACCAGTCATTCAGTTCCTTAGGAGTCTTACTCGAGGGATCATGGTTTTCTATTTTGAAGGAGGTAGCTTCTTTCACCCAGGCTTCCGTCAACAGCTGCTTTTTGTTCCATTTCCCGTTCTGTATCAGGAGTTGTCCGAATTTTGCCAGGTCTTCGGTACAAAGCCTTAGTCCTATCATTCCCAGATTAATTCCCTGTCCGTTCTTGTCCCAGTCCATTCCCTTTATTCCCAGCGGATCGAATAATCGTGGCTTCAGGTAATCAAACAGTGTCTGGCCCGTTACCTGCTGCACTATGGCTGAAAGCATGAAGGTCGCCATGTTATTGTATTTGAATACCGTGCCCGGCTTATGTTCAGGCTCGTTCCGGATGAAAGCCGTGATCCAGTCATCATCGCTGCCTCCTCCCATACCGGGTGTCTCCTGCCCAACCGACATGGTAAGAAGGTCGCGAACCGTCATTTCCTTCATATTATCCCCAATACTGTCGGGCAGTGAGTATGGAAAGAAGGAAACCACCTTGTCGCTAAGCTTAAGCCTGTTTTCCGAAACAGCCAGTCCTATTCCAGTAGCGGTGAAGGTCTTGCTGGCCGAATACAGAAGATGCTTGTAATCAGGTCCGTATGGATCCCACCATCCTTCAGCAATAACCTTTCCATGCCTTACGAACATGAAACTGTGAATCTCCTGACGACCCGTGTCAATGGCATTCAGAAAATCAATTATACCTGCTGACGAAACACCCTCAGTCTCAGGAATGCCGCGTGGCAGCTTATCCATAAACTGTCCGGTGATATTTGTATGAAATCCTGTCAGAAACAAAAGGATGATAAATGATACTGAGATTTTTTTCATTGTTGTAGGTTTTTGAAATTATCTATTGTGCTCTTCCTGTTCATCCCGGAAACAGAATTTCATTTATTGATTCTGTTTACCGTGATTTCTGCCCAATTTAATGATTTTTACAACAGCCGCCGTTAATCTTTTAGCTTTTTTACAAGGCTTTCTGTTCCCCTCATACCCGGCATAATAATTCCCTTGTCATCCTTTCTGCTGAATAGCATTCTTCCCCGGATAATTCAGGATTTCTTTTTTACTTTGTATTTCAAAATACTCTTATGGAAGTCAACAATCCTTCTGCAGACAAACTAAAGAATATCCGGAAAATATAATCAACCATAACCATCCGCGATACCGGTCGGAAACCAGCTGGATAACGTTCGGAAACCACCGGCATAAGGCGGGAATATACAGCTATGAAAAAAGAAACAACAATCAACTGGAAAGAAGAAATAAGATCCAATCTCGGGAATCCTGAAATCCTTGAGAAACTCTTCAGAAGCAATCCGAAAGCCTTTAAAACTGCTTTCAGCGACTTGTCGTACGATGACGATGATTCCGGCATAATGAGGTTCTGGAAAGCCAGGCTCGACCACGATGCCGGATCTGACATCCTGAAGAAAACTTCACTAAAAGAGCTTCTGATTGTTATCGGGATCTGTCTTATAACAGCTTTCCTGATAAAGCTTCCCGGAATATTTCCCTCTGTATTCTCCGATGAGATCTTCTACCAGAAAAACACTGCCATCATTGTATTCCTCGGTCTGGCCATGTACTCCCTTTGGGCAAACAGGACCAGGGAAAAGGGCAAGCTGATAATAAGCGCTGTAACATTTCTTCTGCCTGCAGTTTACATAAACCTTCTGCCTTCCGAAAACCCCGGCGATTCAGTTATTCTGACCTGGATACATCTGCCCCTGCTAATGTGGTTTGCCTGGGGTATGGCCTTCACTGATTATGACTTTAGAAACCGGTCGCGGAGAATGGATTTCATCAGGCATAACGGTGACCTGCTGATCATCTATGCCCTGATTGCAATAGCAGGTGGTATACTTACTGCCATTACCATCGGGCTTTTTGATTCCATCGGACTGTCCATAGGGGAATTCTATGCCGAGAATATCATCATTGCAGGAGCCGCATCAGCGCCCGTGGTTGCAGCTTTTATCACCGACAGCTATCCTGCACTCCTGAACAGAACAGCTCCGCTTATTGCAGGCATCTTCAGTCCACTCGTTCTTTTAACCCTTATAATATTCCTGGTTGCAATGGCCGTCGCCGGAAAGGATCCATATAATAACCGGGATTTCCTGTTGATTTTCAATGTGATGCTTCTTGGAGTAATGGCTATAATCATTTACTCCGTTTCGGGAACTCAGGCAGCAAAACCGGGAAAATTCAACAGGATCGTCCTTTTCGTGCTTTCAATTATCTCCATAGCCATAGATCTTGTTGCATTATCGGCCATATTCTACCGTTTGGGTGAATACGGACTCACTCCAAACAAACTTGCCGTACTTGCTTCGAACATACTAGTACTGGTAAATCTGATCATGATAATGACCGATCTTTTCAGGATCAATTTCAGGAACAGGGAATTCAGAACTGTGGAGAGTACAGTTGCAAAGTACCTGCCGGTATATCTTGCATGGATTATTTTCGTTGTCTTTTGTTTCCCGCTTATATTCGGAATGAAATAATACCGGGGATATTATTATCCTTCAGTGCCATCACACATGTTCGATCAGGGCGATCGACAGCCATCGGTTCAAACGACAAGCTGGGCCACAAACCTGTAAATGAAATACAGTCCTGCAACAATAAATATACCTGCAACTATCCTGTTGAACCATACCTGGAACACTTTCACCTTATTATAAAAGGCTCCTATTCCGGAAACGCTGTAGGCAATCAGCCAGGCAATTATAATGACCGGCAGTCCGGCCGACAGCGAATAGACAACAGGAAGATACAGTCCTCCGGCGCTTTTAATGCTGAGAGGGATAAGCATACCGAAAAACAGTGCAGCATTGTATGGACAGAACGACAGGGCAAACAGGAAACCAAGAATTGTGGAATCAAGTTTTTTCCCTTCCGGTTTTATCTTCTCTATCACCCGGCTGATTCTGCCTCCCCCGCTGAAGCTGACTTTGAAAACATCGAGCATAAACAGACCGACAATGACCAGGATAAGGCCTATTGCAATGTTACTGTTTGAAACAAGAAATTTCGAGACCTTGAATTTACTTGCTCCCAGAAACAGGATGAAGGCTATCAGAAAATAAGCGGCTGCATTTCCAAGGGTATAAAACAATCCGTTTATGAATACTTTCCGGGTATCCCGGATATTACGGCTGATATAGCCAACGGCGGCAATGTTCCTGGCAAACTGGCATGGACTGACGGCTGTTAAAACTCCAAGAATCAGCACATAAAAGAATGGCGCTTCGGCACTTTCAAGCAATTGCTGCAAATGCTGCATCATCACTCAAGGTTCTTTTCGATTTCAGCCTTCAGCATTTCGCGGAATTTAAGGGGAGCTGAGCCGGCATTATTCATTGCATCAACAGTCAGATCGATTACGCTTCCGTCGCGGCGCACCAGCAGAAGACTTGTATAGCTTATCTGGTATTTTGCCGCGACCGCCTTGTTTTCCTTCGTGTCGATGTTGAATGATTCGTATTTTAATGATCCGTCCTCCAGCTTGTTGCTGAAATAATTATTCAGGACCCATTCCGTGTTCTCCCCAACAGCCGTGCATGCCGGACATCTGTCGTTTATGTGGAAAAAATACACATTCAGGTCAGCCTGGGGATCAGGAATCCACTGACCTGCCGGAGCCTGCCGGCATGAAACCGCTGCTATTATCAAAAGCCCCGATGTTAAAAGATGAAAAACATCCCTGAAGCAAAGCTTTATTCTTTTTCCCATTCCAGTAGTATAAACATACAGCCATTAGCTCCCGGGAGACTTATGGCCGGTTTCCCAAAGATACACATAAAAGCTGCCGATTTTTCAGCTGCAGGGGCAAATAAGCATCTCAGAAAACAAGTCCCGTCAGCCAGCCCCATACAAGATATCTTGCAAACCTACCGGCAAGCATTGACAAGGCTGTGATGAGAATATTGGCCCGCAAAAGTCCCAGACCAACTGAAAATACATCTCCGACAAAGGGGACCCAGCTGAAAAAGGCAAAAAATGCTCCCCGTTTATAAAGCCTGTCGTGCCATTTTTCAATCGATTCACGCTTCACCCGCAGGTATTTTTCTATCCACTCCCATTTCCCCAGATAACCAATGGCAAAACTGCTCATCCCTCCCAGGCAGTTTCCGGCAGTTGCTACCAGAATGGCCGACTTTATCCCGGTGCCGCTTGCGATCAAAACAGATAACACAGCCTCCGAACTGAATGGAACAACTGTCGCTGCCAGGAAACTGGCAAGGAATAATCCCCAGAGATTGTATTCGAGAAGTCCTTCTGCCAATCAGGATTCTTTTTGTTCAGATGCGAACATAACTAAAACTTATTCCTCCGGAAAGGAAGATGCTGAAAAATAAATTCCTTACAGATCGGAATTCAACATCTGGGGAATTACACATCTCTTCATCTTTCAGGAATCCTGTTTATAAAACAAACTTTGCTTGACAATTTTTAAGCGTTGACTTCAAAATCTTATAAGGAATTTGCCATAAAAATCCCCCAAATCCTCCATGTTTTTCTTAAGCTCTCACCCATCTCCCCTTATAAAGCAATGAGGAGAAGAAAGATGATGTAAAAATTCAATTATTGTTTAATAATTGATTTTTCAGCATCTAAACATTACTTTTGGATGAAAACCGGCATCTGATCTCAATACCTGCTTGCAGACAGAGGCACTGACCTGATCAGGGATGTTTACCAATTATCACAGGGATGGATATCCAGGGGAGAAATACGTCTAAGAGAAAGGCCTGGCTTGAGAATATCGTATTGCCCGGGTTTGACGGGATTCCCATTACTGAGGTCCTGTCGTTTGTTGCTCAGGGCTTTCGCAAGGGTGTTATGGTCACAAGAGCTTCCTCAATAGCCTTTAACCTCCTTCTGGCATTGATTCCGGCTTCGATTTTCCTGTTCAGCCTTATACCATTCATTCCCATTCCCAACTTCCAGGAAGAAATGATCCGGCTCTTCGAGAATATCCTGCCGGAAAACGTGTACAGATTCCTTGAATCATCGATTGTTGACATTGTAACCAGGAAAAGTGAAGGACTTCTTATAATAATGCTGTTTGCCACAATAGTGTTCTCAACCAACGGGATACATGCCGTTATAAATGCCTTTGTGGTTTCCGCACACAGTTTCCAGACAAGATCCTGGGTTAACCAGCGCAAAATATCCCTTGTCCTGCTCCTGATAATAGTTTTCATGTTTTCACTTGCCGGCTTCATCGTGATCTTCGGAAAACAGGGACTGAACAGTCTGGTTGAGCTTCATATCATTGAAAGAAACATAGTTAAATCTCTGCTTATCTTTGCAGAATGGATAATTGTCGTTTTGCTTCTTTTCCTGGCAATTTCTTTCCTCTATTATTTTGCACCTGCAAAAAAGACTGACTTCAGATTTTTCTCAGCCGGCTCCACAACAGCCACAATTCTCTTCTTACTTTCTTCGCTGGGTTTTTCGGCCTATGTAAATAATTTCGGGCTTTACAACAAATTTTACGGTTCCCTGGGAACCCTGCTGGTCGTAATGCTCTGGCTCTATCTGAACTCGATAGCCATCCTGATAGGATTCGAACTCAATGTAAGTATAAAGCACGCTAAGGAAGAAGCTAACAGAAAAAATCAGGAAGGCTGTTCCTGAAACAATATGTTACAAAACACTTTTTCATTGTTACCCGCTTAATGCGCTTGATTCCTGCGGGATTTTTAATAACTTTCGATGATTATTAACCAAAAGCCCTTCATGATGAAACCCTCAAAAAGCAAAAACCTTTCAAGACGTAAGTTTATTGGGACTGTCGGTACGGCAACGGCTGCATTCACGATAGTTCCACGACATGTTATTGCAGGAAGCGGTCAGAAAGCTCCCAGCGATCTTATAAATGTTGCGGGTATTGGTGTCGGTGCCCAGGGGGCAGGCGATATCAGTAATATCTGTGACCCGGAAGTTCAGGTTAACAGGCCGCAGAGAACCATAACCGGACAGCCATACAGCAAGGCTGAGCTTGCCAGGATGGAAGCCGAACGTGCAGCCCGCATGGCCCAGATGCAGCAGCAGGGTGGACCGCCACAGGCCGGAAGAGTACCCCAGCAATTCCCCGGAGGACAACCCCAGAGAAAACCCAGGAAGCTGGCAAATATTTATGCCCTTTGCGATGTTGACTCAGTATATGCCGGCTATGTATTTGCAAGATACCCCAGGGCGAAGGTATATTCCGACTGGCGCGAAATGCTCGACAAGGAGCCGTCAATAGATGCGGTGCTTATTGCCACCACCGACCATAACCATGCTCCTATAGCTGCTGCATTCATGAGGCAGAAAAAGCATGTTTTCGTTGAAAAACCTATGGCCAAGACGGTATATGAATGCAGGAAGCTTGCAGAACTCGCGAAAGAATATGATATCGTTTCTCAGATGGGGAACCAGGGTCATGCGAGCGAAGGAACCAGAAGGGTTGTGGAATGGGTACGCTCAGGGGTAATCGGAAATGTGAGGGAAGTCCATATGTTTACCGACCGCCCGATAGGATTCTGGCCGCAGGGAGATATAAAAAGACCCGCCGGCGTTAAAGTGCCCAAAAACCTGAACTGGGATGTCTGGCTCGGACCTGCTCCCGAAAAACCATATAACCCTGATATTTGCCATTTCGTCTGGCGTGGTTTATGGGACTATGGAACAGGAGCCATGGGCGATATGGGAGCACATATCTACGATGCTCCGCTATGGGCTCTTAATCTCGAATATCCCACGAAGATACAGGCAACTTCAACTCCTTACAACAGCGAATACCTTCCCCTTGCCCAGACCGTGACATACGAATTCCCCGAAAGATTCAGCCCGGAAACCGGATACATGCCTCCGGTCAAAGTAAAATGGTGCGACGGCGGACTTCTGCCTGAACGACCTGAAAAACTCGAACCGGGACGACGGGTGGGAACAGTATTCTATGGCGACAAGGGAATTATGATGGGCGGTAGCGGTGCCATGCCGACATTGGTTCCTGCCGACCCCGATTTCAAGGGACCGGAACCATGGCTTGAAAGAACCGGCGATATCTATGAAGACTGGATCGGAGCAATTATGAACGGCAAAAAATCCAGCAACGATTTCTCATGGGCAGCCAAAGTGACTGAGGTAATGCTTCTTACCAACATCGCGATACTAACCCAGAAATCCCATACAACTCTGGAATACGACGGTAAGAATATGAAGGTTACCAACCTGCCGGAAGCCAACAACTACTTCCATTACGAATATCGTAAGGGATGGACGCTTTGATCTGATCGCTGAAATACATTTTATGTATTTTCTGCCGGAGGTCAGCATATGACTGATCCGATGCAGGGTTAATGATTCTATGCGTCGGAATCATATATCTGTTATTTGTTTAACAAAGCAATTACGTTTTTATACCATTTTATATTATGAAGTATTGTAAAGATCATGTTCCCGCGTCTTCCGGACGCAGAGACTTCCTCAAAACCGCCGGCGCCGGTGTTCTTGGAATTGCCGGAATGGGTATTATTCCATCATCTGCAGTTGCTGCCGAAACGACACAAAAGGTACGCTCCAGGAACGAAAGACTGAAGCAAATGGCCTCAAATTCCTACGCGGTAAACCAGCTGTTTAAAAGAAGAACCGTCCAGGGAAGACCGGAAAGACCGGAAACCGCCGAGCTTAAAAAGAAATACGGCGAGATCACTCTTCTCGACTTCCCCCAGTTCACAAAGGACACATACCCCGGTGTGATTGCAATGGATTTCTGGTCGTCATTGTTCGGTGACGTAACTGATGAAACGATGTATACCAGGGTTGAAAGAGACGGACAGACACGAGTGGGAGAATTCGATCCCTCAACCACCTCGGCAAAACGCTACCTGGAAAAACTCGCTTCCAAAATTGCCTCAACAGGCACAAGGGCGATTCATATTTCCAACAATGCCCCGAGAAATATAGCAGATCTCGATGACGAACTGAGAAAGGAAGGCATCAGGGTGGCAAAAGTATGGCTCGACGCGGCTAAAATGATAGGAGCCCAGTCAATGAGAGTCAATACCGGCGGACCACAGATCATTCCTGCATCCGTAATACAGGGAGGATATCCCCAGAATGTCGAAATAGTGCCCTATCTAAAACAAGCCATCGAGTCATTCAAGGAAATGGCTGAATACGGAGAAAAAACCGGAGTTAAAGTGACAATCGAAAATCACTGGGGACTGGCTGCCAATCCGATAAACATCAGGATAATACTGAATGAAGTCAACAGTCCGTTCTGCGAAGCTTCTCCCGATTTCTGCAACTGGGAACATGAATACATGCTCTATCATGGCCTCGAAGTGCTTGTCCCGATGGCCACAACAATGATACATGCTAAACGCTGGACAAGATTCCCGGATGTGGATATCAAAAGATGTGTTGATGTTCTCAATAAAGCCGGCTACAAGGGCTATATATCCGTCGAGTATGAGGCAGGCGGCGATCCCGTGGAGGGAACCCTGAAACTCATGGATGACGTCGTGGCAGCACTGGTTTAAACCATCATTTCACTGTCCGCGAACTTAATATAACAGACTGCTCAGGATTCATTGCCTCAGACTTGCTGATACTGAGGCAATGAATCTTCTAATTCCGGATGCACACTGCAGCTTTTTCCTCCCGGATTGTTAATACAATTAATGATCTGTGAATATTTTTTATCTGTGAAATAACTTGCTGAAGCTACCTTTAGGGCGTTTTATGCAACAAAGGTTTTATGAGAAGGATACGCTTGAAAAAAGAATACAGGTTAAAGGTGTGGGGATTCTTTTTTGTCGTTTTTAGCTTGTGTTTCATTTTCATACCTCAACCTAACAGGGCCTTCATGCTTAACTATTTCAGCAGGAAGTGCATAAACCACCAGCAGATATACAGTAAAAAACTGACTGACAGGATCCCTGATTATTCGGCACAGGCCAGGCTTAGCGGAATCACTGCCTGTTCCGACGAGAAGGATCTGGCCCTTAAGCTTATATCAGGCCAGCTTGTTAAAGTCAGGGGAGGAAGGAAATACCGGATCGAAAACATGAAGCACAGCTACCCCTATCTGACCCGTGACAGCAGAAGACTCCTTAATGAAATCGGAAGGAGATTCAGGAACAAGATAAACAGGGAAGGATTCAAGGGATCGAAATTTATCATCACTTCAATGACCAGGACTTCAGAAAACATCAGGGGACTGGGAAAAACCAACATCAATGCCTCTGAGAATAGTCCGCACCTCAACGGAAATGCCTTTGACATCTCCTACGCCCGATTCTCAATAAGGAAATATCATGTAACCGAATGCGACAAGTGGTATCTGAAAGAAGCTCTTGCCGAGGTAATTCACGAGCTCAGAAAAGAAAAGAAATGCTGGGCAACATACGAGAAACAACAGGGTTGTTTCCATGTTGTGTCAAGAGTGCAGTAATTCACAGCCCCTATCGCACCTTTTCCCATAAATCCGGTTCAGATCTGTAATTTCCGGTTAGCTCCTATCGCGGTCCGATAAGATGGAATAAAATGTAGGAAACCAGAAGGGTAAAGATAATATTGAATCCCTGCCCTATCAGAAAGCTGTAAAAAGGCTTTTTGCTGTCCATTGCCCTGAGGTCGGAAAAACGGGTTTCAAGGCCTATGCTGATAAAGGCCAGGTTAAACCAGAAAGTGCTGTACGACTTGACAACCTTGCCTGATGTCTCAGCTGTCTCAGGACTCAACAGGAAAGAAAAAATTAATGATGCCATTATAAATCCCAGAACGAATTTCGGAAAGCGTTCCCATATTATCGATACTGATACTTTCGTTCCATTTGTTGCCGATTTGTCGCGGTAGGCCCAGAAAACCGAAATGGCAAATGCTGCCAGACCCAAAAGAACATTCTGCGAGAACTTGACTATGGTGGCATATTTTAGTCCTGTTTCACCGGCTATGGTACCGGCAACCACAACGGCTCCGGTGGTGTCGATCGTTCCTCCAAGCCATGCCCCGGTAACTATCTCGGACAGACCCATCCATTTTGCAATTATCGGCAATAGTATCATCATCGGGATTGCAACAATCATCACAACAGAGATAATGAATGAAAGCTTCTTCTTATCCCCGTTGATGGCCCCGGCAGTAACTATTGCCGCCGATACCCCGCAAATGGATACAGCACTGGCAAGCATGGTCGAATATTCATCGTCGATCTTCATCCTGCGTGAAATCCAGAAGGTGAAATACCAGACCGATATAACCACTATCACTGCCTGAAGCAGGCCAAAGCTGCCGGCTTTCATAATATCATTAAACAATATAGTGGCTCCAAGAAGGACAAGACCTATTTTCACATAGAGCTCTGTCTGAACCCCCGCCCGTAACCATGAAGGAATACTGAACAGATTACCTATTAAAAGGCCAAGAAGGAGAGAGAAAAAAACGGTTTCCAGACCCAGGTTTTTGAAAGCTGCAAAGGACGAGAGAAACTGTGCCAGAAAGGCCAGCAGACACACTGCAACAAAGCCCGTGAGAAAATTCTTCAATGAATCGCCGCTAAGGTAAAGCCCTATGGCTGAGAAGATACCGAAGATCAGCAGGGTGGAAATGATTGCTGTCAGAAGCTTGGACGATCCGAATATTTCAGTTATCGCGCCAATATTATTCCATCCTGCGCTTCCCCCGAACGAAGGAGTACTTATGGCCTGGCCGAACAGTACCACTAATACAATGATTCCGAAACCTATGGCCACTGAAGCCCAGTCCTGCCCAATCAACAGTCTTCCACGTTTATGGACACTCTTAACTTCTTCACTCATAATCAATGTTTTAATATCAGGTTTAGATGGCAGAAGCCTTATTGCTATATGCTTACGCAAATATTAAAACTGTAATCAACTTTTATGGTGGTATTTACTCTTATTTTTAGTCCGAATGTAATTTTAATTCTAAAGTGATGCCTTACACGCCATAACGTGAGGTAAAACAGGGTGCAGGGCACGGGGCGCAGAGCACAGGGCACAGGGCGAGGGCACGGGGCGCAGGGCACAGGATGCAGGAAAGAATAAAGAAAACTGACAGGCGGGTATGTTTATTTTTAACTGAACAAAAAAGATTATAAAAACGGGGATGAATAATAGAATTCATTCCCCGTTTTATATCAAATGGCTGTAATTACTTCAGGCAGAAACCTCTGACTGAATAAAGCCTATTTTACAAATTTGGCATTTTTCAGATATTCGGCACTGAGCCTGATGCCCTCGAGCGATTCTTTAAGCATGTCAGCCTGAGACTGTTGAGGCCTCTGTCCGAAACCGGCGCCGGCCTGCTGACCCTGTGGCGGACCCTGCCTTTGTCCGGCCTGACCCTGGGGAGCTCCCTGCGGCGGTCCCTGCTGAGCACCACTCATCCTCTGCTTCATCATCTCCATCATGGCAATCGACTGCTTTCTCTGTTCATCGGTCATCTTGGCTTCCATCTCAACAAACCAGTCCTTGTGCCCGTTCTTGTAAAACTGTTTGAATATGGCCTTGTAATCTATCTTGCCGCTCTCTCCGATAACGTAGTCATCCTTAATATGAAGTACGCTGAAGCGGTCGGGGTATTTCTTCAGGTAAGTAACGGGATCCATCCCTCCTACCGTTATCCAGTAAACATCCATCTGGAAAAAGACCTTGTCGGGATCGGTGTTCTGAATAAGAAAATCCTCGAATGTCAGGCTGGTACCCGGTACTATGGCGAATTCCATACTATGGTTGTGATATCCGAATTTCAGTCCCCTCTTGCCGGCTTCAGCCCCGATAAGGTTCATCAGGTTGCATTCAGCCTTGAGCGCATCAACGTCGGATGACCAGGTATTCATGGGGAACACAACATATTTGCAGCCCATAATCTTATGATCGTCGAACAGTTTTCCCCAGGCTTCAAGTGTACCGGGAATATCCTTCACATCAAATTTTGCCCTGGCATGACTTGAGATTATGTCGAGTCCGTATTTCTCGGCAAGCGCCGCGTAATCAGCAGGCGAGTAGCCTGCCACGGTACCTTTTCCGGCATTGTAGTTTGAGATCTCCATTACCGTGTAACCATAATCGGCCAATGCCTTAAGCGAACCTTCAATATCCGATTCAAGCCCCTTGACAGAATAGGTTGCTATTCCTATCTGTTTCTTTTTAGCCTTCGGAGCAGCTTCGAGCGATGCAAAGGGAATCAGCGCCGCCATAACAAGCACACAAATTATCAACGATATCTTTTTCATGATTTTAAGAATTGGTATTAAATTTTGCGACTACTCTAATTAATTATGACATTTGAAACTCCTCATATATTCCGGTGAAATGCAGAATTATTCAAGAGTCAGAATTACTCATTTTCCCATCAAATATATTCCTTTTGTACTGCTTTTCAAAGCATATCCGGATGTCGTCGTCTTTGACAACGACAGATGGAAACCTTGTATGCAGCTTCGCGGTAATCGCGGTCGGTTATGAAAAGCCCCATCTCAGTTTCTATCTGAACCGTTATAACAGTGTGTTCAGCAGCATCCATTTCGTGGATATGCTTCATTAAAGTTCGGAAAGCCCTCGCATCAGCCAGCATCGATTCCCTATTGAATACAGAAAGCATTTGGACGACATACCATCGCTGTTCAATGCTCTTGGAAATCTTCCCTGGTCGTTCTTTACGAAGCCCTGCAAGAATACATCAGCTAACCATGCAGGTCGTGTACAAAGTAAAAAAATATATAGATCATGCAATATTTCATCAGATGGATATAATCAACCGATAAATAGTCTTAATTTAGCCCCTTAAAAATCCGAAAAGTTAATTTTATTCAATCACACGATACCAGACAGTATATGGAAAACAGTTATTCAAAGGCGCAACTTACATGGCTGATCATACTTCGCCTGTTTATTGCATGGAACATACTCTTCGAGGGAATGGTCAAGGTATTGAACCCAAACTGGACTGCCAAAAGCTATCTGCTTGACTCGCAGGGACCATTCAGCTCTTTTTTCATAAATATGGCAGGTAATGAAGAACTGATGAGATACGTTGATTTTCTTAATGAATGGGGTCTGGTGCTCGTGGGGCTCGGATTGTTCATAGGATGTTTCACACGTCTGGCATGCATCGGCGGCATGATACTTCTGTTACTTTATACGATGTCGCATCCCTCCTTTATCGGAGCCACATATATGATGCCCTTTGAGGGAACTTACTTTCTTATCGACAAGAACCTGGTGGAATTTGCCGGATTGGGTGTTCTTTTTGTCTTTCCCTCAGCAAGGGTGATTGGTATCGACCGATGGCTGATCAGAGTTCTGCCTGAAGGTTTCAGGAAATTCGTCATCTAACAATTGAAAAAGAAAGTTCAGATATGACTTCAGAAAACGATAAAAAGACAGGCAAGGCCTCAAAGACAGGCCGCCGCGATGTTATTAAAACACTGGCCACTGTACCTCTTCTTGGGGCTGTAGCTTACGGCCTGATTAAAGCCAGGAAAACTGCTTTCCTCAACAGGGATATCTCCGACGTTTTCCAGATAAGCAGCAAAGAAGCGGTATTCCTCAAACCTGTCCCTGACGGTAAGCAGATCCGCCTTGGAATTATCGGCTTCGGAATAAGGGGGAAACAACTTATGAGAGCCCTCGGTTTCGCTGAACCTTCATATATAGACACCCTTATCAAGGCAAAGCAGGATAATCCCGATGATACCCGCCTTGACATTTTCCTCGAGCAGGACAACCTGAATGTTGTGGTAAACGGTGTTTGCGATATTTTCGACATTTACAGTGAGGCTGCCAGGATTACCGGATCCAATATCAACAGGGAAGGGACGGGCGGCAGTTTCGGACCATCTCCTAAAGTATATAGAAACTACAGGGAAATGCTCGCGGCGGACGATATTGATGCAATTATCATAGCTACCCCTGACCACTGGCATGGGACAATGACCATCGATGCGACCAGGGCAGGAAAACATGTTTACTGTGAAAAACCAATGACATGGACCGTCCCTGAGACTTACCTGGTCCGACAGGCTGTCAGGGAATCGGGTATCGTATTCCAGCTGGGACACCAGGGCCGCCAGACAGCCTGCTACCAGAAAGCGGAAGAGATAATCGGGATCGGTCTGCTCGGGCACGTCAATCTGATAGAGGTATGTACAAACAGGAACACGCCAAACGGCGCCTGGGTGTATGATATCATCGAGGGGGCAAATCCTCAGACCATCGACTGGAAACAGTTCGAGGGCGAACCGGAAAGGATCAGTGAATATCTCGACTATATGAAATCGTCAGGACTTGAAAAGTTTGTCGGACCTGATGAGAGAGATAAATTCAGCCTGGAAAGATTTTTCCGCTGGCGCTGCTGGTGGGATTACAGCACCGGATTGTCCGGTGATCTTCTTACACACGAATATGATGCGGTTAACCAAATAATGCATGTCGGGATTCCCGATTCCGCCACTTCATCGGGAGGTGTCTATTTCTTCAAAGACGGCCGGACAGTTCCCGATGTTCTGCAAACTACCTTTGAATGGCCATCGAGGAATATGACAATGCTCTATAGTGCAACACTGGCAAGCTCCCGGAACAGGGGCAAAGTATTCATGGGACACGATGCCTCAATGGAGGTATCAAATATTCTACAGATCACTGCCGACCGAAATTCCGACCGGTACGCGGAAAAGATAAAACAGGGCGTAATCCCTACTGACACACCTTTCTTCACATATGTTCCAGGCCAGAGCAAGGTCGATGCAGTTACATCAGCCACCGAACTCTACTTTGCCCAGCGCGGACTGCTCTATACCTATGTCGGCGGCAAGCGCTACGACACAACTCATCTACACATGAGGGAATGGCTTGAATGTATACGGCAGAACCAGACCCCATCGTGTAACATTGATGAG
>JAAYQC010000161.1 GCA_012519515.1 Bacteroidales bacterium
AATTAGCAATTATCAGTTAGGGCACTAATCACACATCCAGCACGAACCACATAACCAGCACTACGTAAACAACTTACACGACCTGCAAGACCTGCAAGACTTATAATGTATTATGTATTATGTATTATAGGCGATGTGCTGCATTGGAAGGGACTGCAAGACTGCAAGACCGCAAGACTGCAAGACCGCAAGACCGCAAGACCTATCCCTGCCCCTAAGCAAAAACCCACCCCAAACTATGGGGGATTTAGGGGTGGATTTCAGAAGCTATTCAGGCGTGGATAAATAACTTATTTTTGTGGGAAATTTTGACATATGAAGGTTTTTAAATTCGGTGGAGCATCCGTAAAAGATGCCCGGGGGATAAGGAACCTGGCTGAAATAACTGCAGGTGAAAAAGACAAGCTTGTTGTTGTTGTTTCGGCATTCGGTAAAACAACAAACGCACTTGAACAGGTTCTTGCTACCTGGATGGCAGGGGATGAGGGCTACAGGGATCTTCTCGACAATATCTACAACTACCACATTTCGGTTGTCCGCGGGCTTTTCCCGGAGGCTAACCCGGTGAAAGGCAGGATAGACAACTCATTTGCACTGTTGAGAGAATATCTTGAGTCGGCGAAAAAAGAGGGCTATGATTTTAATTATGATCAGATTGTATCGTACGGGGAGATATGGTCCACTATCATTGTCGCCGAATACCTTAGAAACTCTAATCTGAATTCCGAATGGATAGATATCAGGGGAAACCTGATAACCGACGACAGGTACCGCGATGCGGATATCCTCTGGAGCGAAAGCACGGCAAGAATAAAAAGCGTCTTCAATTTCAGTGACAGAGATATCTTTGTTACCCAGGGATTCATTGGAAGCACCATTGCCGGGATGACCACCACCCTCGGCAGGGAGGGCTCCGATTATACCGGGGCGCTTCTTGCAAACATTCTGGACGCGGAAAAACTTGTCGTGTGGAAGGATGTACCCGGACTCCTGAATGCTGATCCTAAATGGTTAGATAACGCCGAACGACTTGAGGAAGTATCCTACCGCGAGGCCGTCGAAATGACATTCTCCGGGGCAAAGGTGATCCATCCGAAGACAATAAAACCGCTTCATAACAAAAACATACCCCTCCATGTAAAGTCCTTTATTTCTCCTAAAGAGAAAGGAACGGTGATTGTTCCTGAAACAAACTTCAGACATGGATTTCCGGTTTATGTAAAAAAGGAAAACCAGATTATGGTATCCTTCCTCCCGAAAGATTTTTCCTTCGCGATGAGAGAAAATCTGAGCAGGGTTTTCTACCTTTTTATAAAGTACGGGATAAAGGTGAACATTGTGGAAGCCAGCGCTGTAAGTATCGATGTATGCCTCGATGACGACAGGATGAGGGTTGAATCGCTTATAAATGACCTGGCTGATGAATTCTCGGCAGTATATAACGAGAACGTGGAAATGCTTTCTATTCGTCATTATACACCGGAAGCAATAGAAAGGATAACATCGGGAAGGGAAATACTCCTTGAGCAAAGGACAAGAAACAACGTCAGGTTTGTTGTGAGGTAAAGCCCGCGGGGAGAATCACCTGTCAAAGATTAATCTCTGCCCCCTGCTGTCCTCATTGAAGGTACCATGATCATACACGATGGTGCCGTTTACCATCGTCATCACAACCTTCGACCTGAATGTTTCGCCCTCAAGAGGCGACCATCCGCATTTGTACAATATGTTTCCGGATGAAACGGTCCAGGGATCGTCGGGATTGACAAGGCAAAGATCAGCTTTGAAGCCTTCCCTGATAAAGCCCCTCTCCTTTATATTATATATGATTGCCGGGTTGTGGCACATCTTTTCCACTGTGGTTTCGACCGGTATAAGCTTGCGGTGCCAGAGCTCAAGCATGGCGACCAGTGAATGCTGAACAAAGGGAGCTCCCGAGGGGGCTTTGAAGTAAGTATTGTTTTTCTCAGCGGTGGTATGAGGGGAATGATCGGTGGCAATGGTATCAATGCTGTCGTTGCATAGTCCTTTCAGCAACGCTTCCCTGTCGAACCTGGTCTTTATCGCTGGATTCAGTTTGACCATCATTCCCTTCTTGTCGTAGGCGGTCTCGTCAAACCACAGATGATGAAGACAAGCTTCAGCGCTGATTCTTTTATCTCCTGCCTTAAGATCGCTTTCGAGGAGTTTCAGTTCATCGGCCGTGGAGAGATGCAGGATATGAAGACGCGTTCCGTATTCCCTTGCAAGCAAAACGGCATAAGCAGACGAGCGGTAACATGCTTCACGGCTTCTGATATAGGGATGAAATGAAACAGGCACTTCGTCCCCGTATTTCTCAAAATATACGGAGCTGTTCTTCTTTATAACCGTTTCCGATTCACAGTGACATGCTAGAGGCATTGAAGCTTTTGAGAAAAGCTCCCTGAGCACAGGTTCATCATTGACCAGCATGTTGCCGGTCGACGAGCCCATGAACAGCTTTATTCCGCATACCACTGAAGGATCGGCATCCAACACTTCTCCCAGGTTGCTGTTGGTGGCGCCTATATAAAAGGAGTAGTTGGCAAGCGACTTTTCCGAAGCAATTGCATGTTTCTCACGGATGAGCTCATTGCTTGTTGTCTGTGGAATGGTGTTAGGCATGTCCATGAAAGAAGTCACTCCCCCTGCAATGGCAGCCCTTGATTCCGTGAAGATATCCGCCTTATGAGTCAGGCCCGGCTCCCTGAAATGAACATGTTCGTCAATCACCCCGGGCATAAGAAGAAGCCCGCCGGCATCAATTGTTTTTGCCTGACCGGGTATTCTTTCCGTCAAAGGAGGTCCCGCGTATGTTATATGCTCACCTTCAACGATGACATCTCCCCTGTAGATGATGCCTTCGTTTACTATACTCGCGTTTTTTATTACTTTTATCATGAGTTCTTCCTGTACCTGGAAAACCAGCTCATAATCTTCATCCTGAGGACTCCCCAGAGAGCTTCGTTGAAGATGCCGCCCGACATCTTTGACGTTCCAAGCCTGCGGTCGGTAAATATAATAGGTATCTCAACGATTTTATAACCAAGCTTGAAAGCCGTGAATTTCATTTCTATCTGGAAGCAGTAACCCTTCGATCGTATCCTGTAGGGCCTGATACTTTCGATAACCTCCTTCCGGTAGCAGATAAAACCTGCAGTGGCGTCCATTATCTTCATCCGGGTTATCATTCTTACATAAACCGACGCGAAGTACGACATAAGCACTCTCGAAAGAGGCCAGTTGACCACGTTGACGCCGCTGATATATCTCGATCCGATAGCCACATCAGCCCCGTCGCGGTCGCAGGCATTGAAAAGCCTGACCAGGTCTTCGGGATTGTGAGAGAAGTCGGCATCCATCTCATATATGAAGCTATATCCCCTCTCGAGCGACCATTTGAATCCTGCTCTGTATGCCGTTCCGAGCCCGAGTTTGCCGGGCCGCTCAATAAGATGGACATTGGGAAACGAGGGCATGAGCTTCTTTACCACTGCTGCAGTGCCGTCGGGGGAGTTGTCGTCTATTATAAGAACATCGAAGGGGACTGGCAGCTTAGCTATCGCTTTAATAAGAAGTTCGATATTCTCTTTTTCGTTGTAGGTGGGTATGATGACAACATTCAGCATGAAACAGAAATATCAGCGAAAATACATTTTTCATTTGATTGGCAGGGCCTTGTATGATTAATTTCTCGAATCAGGTGTTTTTTTTATTTTTTTATTTGCAGGATACTAAGGAAGCGTTATCTTTGACGTCCCAAAAGTAACCCGTCTTCACGAACTGAAACCGGGTTACATGAATCGGGAGAAATAGTTCTTTGACAGATTGAAGCATCAACCAGGCGGGATGAAATATCTCGCTTTAGGAACTTGTTAGTAAAACAGAATTGAGCAGGATATGTGATGGGTCTTTGAAGACATATAAGATTTATTTA
>JAAYQC010000162.1 GCA_012519515.1 Bacteroidales bacterium
GGAGTTAATTATTATGATTTGAATTATGACAGATGTTTGGGGTTTTTAGAAATGCTTCCAAATTGTTTAAAATAAAATACTGAAGTACAACCGATATTTTATTGACGAGACAGTGGATATTGCAGTCAGGGTAATTTTACCAATCACTTAATTTATGATAATTTCTATGCCTTTATGTGTTAGTTCAAAACCTTCAAACATGTTACTTCCTGTCACATTCGCAGTACTTTCCAATGTTTTCAGATCAGAAAATCTGATTCCCATAATTGCCCTGTCCTATATCTGTAAAATTACCGCCAAATGGTATTTATAGCGTGTTAGGTACAATTGGTGGGCATCTGCGACATTTTCAGATAGATATAGAGAGTATGCTCTTTTTTTGTAACTTTGTGATCAAATGAAAACCAGAGACCAAATATTGACATTTCTTTCTCAGAATAAAAAACTATTCCGGGACAAATATCATATTGTACGAATTGGATTGTTTGGCTCCTATGCTCGTGGCGAACAAGACCCAAATAGTGACATTGACCTACTGGTTGAATTTGAAGAGAACACACAAGATCTCTATGATCTTAAAATTCAACTTAAAGAGTTCTTCCACATGCAGTTGGGAATTGATGTAGATATCTGCCGCGAAAAATATATTAAGCCCAGATTCAAAAGTTCTATCCTAAAAGAGGCTGTATATGCTTATTAAAGATCAATACTGTCTCGAATCAATTCTTGAAGCGATAGATAGAATCACCGAATACACTTCAGGTATAAAAACTGCAGATGACTTTGACAAAGATTATCGAAACTTTGACGCGACAATGATGAATTTTGTGGTTATTGGAGAAATGATTGATAAAATATCTGACGAATTCAAAAAGAAACATCCCGAGATCGAATGGGTAAAAATCAAAGGATTTAGAAACATAGTTGCACACGACTATTTCGGGATTGATGCTGAAGAAGTTTGGCAGATAATAAAAACCAAAATTCCTACCCTGAAGTCTGACATCAGATTATTGTTAGATTAAATGCAAATGTACCTGACACGGACAATGCTCTCTCATCCCAGCCATGTTTTTCCAGTTAATCAAATTCCATTTAATTTTAAAATCAGCTGGAATTTTCTTCGTTGCTTCTACTATTATTTCCAAACTCCTTACAAGTGCTCTTTTCAAAGTTTCATCCGTATATAATTTTATTTTAAAGGTCGGATGCCTGCCTGTTGGCAGACAGGGAACCCACATGTTTGAGAATTATATACATAAGTGTTTGTGTATGCAATACATGTGGGTTTCATCTTGCAATAAATTGTCCTTGGAAAAATCATTGCCTTTTTCATTACTTCGTTCTTGCTGAGAAGCAGATTATTTTGAAGGTTGATGGTTCAGTCTTATTTTAAAAAGAACTGCTCGCGGATTCTGAGTTTCTATTCCCGGAAAATTGACTTGTATCTTCTTCTTTAGTATCTTTGTTTTTAGAAGTTGTTTGAGGAGAATTCCCGCTAACCTTACCGGTTCCGCTTTTATCCTCCGGTGGGTACGCAACATCATCAGTAGTAGCGGACTGCTTGATTCCTAATGCGGGTACGGACCAGACAACTTTTTTGTTAAACCCTTCCAGGGTTGTACTTATTGTGGTGAGCCATCTTCCCAGGGCGACACATATTTATTATTGACGGGAGGCCTTCAGGTAGAACTTAAATGTATTCATTGTGGTGCCGAATCGCTATGGCACTTGTTTTTGCACTCGTGGTGCGGAACGCCAATGACAGATACCCACCTGTTGTGCTCAGTGCTTTAGCTCAAATCCAGAATGATCATTAGGTTTTCCTTGACTTTATCGGACAGAATTTCAGGTAATTCCCCAAGCTTTTTCAGTAGCCTTTTATTGTCAATCGCTCGCAGTTGATCAATCATTATGTCGCAGTTCTCGTTCAGATTTGCTGTGCCCTTTTTAATATGAACTCTTAAGATCTCAGATTCTTTCTGAATATTTGTGGTCAAAGGACATATTATGGTTGAAGGGTGAGGTATCTTATTAAGAAGATTTGTTTGAACGACAAGCACAGGTCTGGTCTTGCCTGGTTCTGTACCTGTTTGAGGGTTCAAATCAGCCACCCAGATTTCAAATCTTTTAACTTGCATAATCTGTCTCCTCAAATTCATTAAGTACAGAAAGAGAATCGTCTTTTACAAGGGCAGATTCTTTCCTGAGTTTTGATTCCAGGATTTTACGCCTCTGAATCTTGTTATAATATTCCAGAGCCTCATTTATGTACCTGTTTCTGGGTTTCTTAATATCGGAGAGAATATTCTCGGTTTCTGCGAAGATCGAGTCGTCAATTTTTAATGATATTGTTTTCATCCGCATATGTATTATTTAGCAAATATATATAATATGTATATACTGTAAGTATATTTAAATTATATTTCTCATAAATCTTTTAGCATTCGGCACAACTGCGTTTAATCGCAGTTACGAGGTATTGTAATTTCACTGAATTAAGTCCCCTTTGAGCTATACTATGAACATTTTCTATAAAGTTAAAAAAAACAGGGCAGATGAACTGCCCTGACCGGGGTTGATTCTTTCAAGAGCTGTCATTCGCAGCCTGCACGTTCCACCATCACCCCGCAGGTTTGGTCCGGCATTACCTCTCGATTGAACTTGAAACAAAGATATGAAGTAAAATAACAAGGTTCATTGAAACAGGCGGCTTTTACAATTAGCTAACCGGGGGGCTAAAAAATGCCGTGCCGGATATCATTGCCCCAATAGCAAGTGGATGTTTTCAGTAACGCTTTGAAATATTAAATCCTGTTTCCGAACTTTTCAGGACAACTGTGCAGATCATTGTAAGTCAATAACAGAATAATCAATTGTCAAGATCACCGGAAGTATCCGACGGATGGTTCCCGGCCGAAGTGCCGTCGACTGGAACCCCTAAGCTGAAGCTTAGCGGACTGAATATAGAATAGCAGCCGGTCTGACTGCAGGTTTTTCATTTGATTATCGAATCATACACTGCCTGCAGTATCTGTGACCTGATATTCATTTCTGACAGTTTGGTGTTGTTCCTTGTCGGATGTACCCTGTTTGAAAAGAATATATAGCTGATCTCATTCACGGGATCCATCCATACAAAAGTACCGGTGTAGCCGGAATGACCGAAGCTTTCAGGAGCGGCGTCCTTTGCCGGATAGGCCTCCGAATCGCTTAGCTCGTTGTTGTTGAGAAGGGGTTTGTCGAAGCCCAGTCCCCTGCGGTTGTTGTTTTCAGGGAATTGTACCCTGGTATATCGCTCCATCACATCCTTGCTGATTAACTGTTCTCCGCCGTACTCACCCATCCTGCGGTACATTTCCATAAGCTTCATCAGGTCGTTGGCAGTGGCAAACAATCCGGCATGTCCCGATATACCCCCAAGCATGGCAGCACCTTCATCATGAACGGTGCCATGCAGCAGCTGACGGCGGAAAAGTGAATCGTATTCCGTGGGTACTATCCGGTGGAGAGGATATTTCAGGTAAGGATTGAAACAGATGTCATAGGCACCCAGTTTGTGATACAGATTCCTTGTAATGTATTCAACCCATTCTTCACCGCTCAGCCTGTCAATGATCCCTGTCGAAATGATGAATGTCAGATCCGAATAAACGTACTTTTTGGGTCCGAGCGGGCTCTTCCTTATCTCATTCATTATTTTGTTCCTGTAATTCTTGTGGATGTAAAGGTTGTCAGCCACCTTTATCGGGAAGTCATCCGACTCATCACATGTGAAAGTTCTTCTCCTGAATGAGGAATCACTCCTGACGGTCTCTTTCCAGAACGGGATCCAGTCTTTCAGTCCGGCCTGATGCGTCAGCAGGTCCTTCATAAATAGTTTCCCCTTGTTGCTGTTCCTGAAATAGGGCAGATAGTCACCAAGACTGTTTTCCACCGAGAATTTGCCTTCAGAGTCAAGGAGCATCAGGCCGCCCAGGGTGGATGAAATCTTTGTTACTGAGGCAAGATCGAAGAGGTCCGATTTCCATACAGGAATCCTGTGATCGTAGGTGTGATAGCCGTAGGTTTTATGGAAAACCACAATTCCCTTCCTGGCTATCATTACCTCGCACCCGGGATAGGCGCCTGCCATAAGGCCCGATCTTGCAATGAAATCTATCCTGTCGTTGAGCCGCGATGACAGACCGGCATTCTCGGGAAACGCGTATCCGATCCTGATGTTACCCTTTGTAATTATTCCTGATCCTGCCGGCCAGAGTGAAGGTATTGCCGAATAAAGGGTCCCCTTTGCGCCGATGGCTCCGAAAATAAGCTGAGCCGACAAATCCTGAGTGTAATGATTGTCTTCGTAGGCAAGCACTATGCCGTCGGCATTGCTGAAAAGCGCCTGCCTGCCGTGCAGAAATGGACTGCCGAAGCAGACAATGATCTTTTTTGTATCCCCTGAGAGTTTGCCGAAAAGCATGGAAATCTCCCTGCTGTCGGCTTCAATTGCTGAAGAGTCGGTCCTGTCAAAAATTCCTCCTATCACCAGATTGTAATTACTGAGCTTTTCTGCTGTCTCCTCCGCCTGACTTACGCTGGAAGGGTCAACGAAGTACAGGTCGGCAGGAAGATAATCCTGCAGCCTCTGCTGGAAGACAGTGCTTGAATCGCGGTTGAAAACCACAACCGCGGCCCTGGCTTTATCGAGTCCCGTAACAGGTATTGTATTGCGGTCGTTCCTGACCACAGTAAGTGCATTCGAATACAGATCGCTAAGGAGCGCTTCGGTAGCCGGCCCTGACAGACCTTCACGAAGACTGCCTGTTTCCAGCGCTGAAATATGAGCCAGTCCTGCCCAGTATTTGGCAGATAGTATTCTGCGGCATTGAGCATCAATGTCCTTCTGGGATATGATGCCTTTCTTTACTTTTTGCGATATCTCCCTGACAGCGCTTTCAGGACTGCCGGATGAAACCGGTATGTATGATCCGGCCTGAAAGCTCAGCGGAAATTCTCTTTCAACGCTGATAATTCCGTTTTCCAGAAGACTCCCGCGATGGATAAGCTCATTCCCTGAAGGATTACCCGCGCGATTGAGCAGTATATGTACACCGGTCCTTTTTAACTGATCTGCTATGGTTTTTCCCATTTTCCTGATCAGATCGTCATTGTGAATCGCGTCGAGCGCGATCCATGAGGGATAGCTTACTGCACCATTGGGGTCAGGCAGGGGCTTCCTGTCGCTTTTCTGTATTATAAAAAGAGGTATCTGACTTACTGACTGGAAATAATTCACCATTTCCGCAAGCTTTTGGGGCTCACTATGAGGGAATATGATACCGCCCGCGGTTTTTTTCCTGACAATATCACTCAGCTTGATGGTCTGCCTGATATCATTTTCAGCTCCGGCCTCAATCCATATTAGCTGACCTATCCTTTCTTCGGGCGTAAGCGATTTGAATACCGAATCAACCCAGGGGTGATCTGTGAATTCAAGAAAGGGCCGTGGAATTTCCTGCGGCCTGGCCTGCTGAATTCCAACACTCAGGCAAAAAATTGCCGCTATGATGAATGAACGTGAACGCATATCTGAATAAGGGATTTATTGACAAACGACTAAAACCGATTAATATTTCACTGCCCACCGCCCCGAACTCAAACCTTGAACCTCAAAGATATGCCTCGGAATAAATCTCAGGGCTCCTTTCAGCATAAACAGACACTCCGGTCGGCGTGTATCTTGTTACATTCTGGCTGTTAACCCGGATAATAATGAGACTGAATAATAAAAATAAATACAGGTTCTTCATCCTACTTGGTTTTTAGTTCGTTAAGATAATCATTAGCCAATGAGAATACCCTTAACTGGGCTTCCAGTCCTTCTTCATGGAGGTATACACGCAAATGACCTAATTCAACCAGATTTTTTATTAAAATATTTTGCTCCATATCATCCAAAAGAGGCCCGTAACCATCATAATACATTATCCGCGACATTACAAATGCAGGACCTTCATAGATATCATCACCATATCCCGCGTCTCTTACTCCCTGCTTCTTAAAGAGTTCATTTATAAGTGTTATCTTTTGGTCAACGGTCGCATCTTCCAGGTAAGCTTTCTGCGCTAAAAAGACCTCCAGGTTATAAGCGTAAAACTTGTAGCCTCTCTCCCAGTAGTATAAATTCAAATCATAATTAACCGTATCAATGGAAATATACTTTGCAAGCAGGTATTGAAACGCGTCATCTCTTCCTTCCAGATCGGCGTACCATGAATAATTGCTTTTGCACAGATCATAGCCGCTCTGGAGTCCGCAGCATCCGGCATCCAGTTGGTACAAGCTGTTAAAATTATAAGACCCCGCGTCCACCAGGTCTTTGGTATTCATACACGGCCAGAATTTTTCAGGTACCTCACCCGGCATTACATTGTTATAAATGCCAGTTGTATATAATTCACATGGCTCCGGTTCCGAGGGATTATTATCGCAGGAGAAAAACATTACCGGGAATAAAAGCGATAGTAGCAGTATTTTCACGACAGTTTTCATAGCTTAGTTAGTCTTTAAGAATTATATGTACCTTATATTTTTATATTTATACACCGCTGAGGGCGAAAAGGTTTTTTCAGAGCTCTTACTGTCCTCCGCTCTCTGCTTCCTGCTCCCTGCTCCCTGCTCCCTGAGTTATTTACGTGAATAATTCATACAATATTACTATATTTCATGCCTAATTAACCCACCTGATGAATAAGACTTTTATGAGATTGCTTCCCTGCTTTCTGGCCTTCATGCTTGCAAGCTCTTATTCTCTTCAGGCACAGTCTGATGAGAGGCTTGAAGGGATGGCCGCAGGCAAACTTGAAAATTGGAAAAACCCGCTCACGGAGTGGAATCATATTGCCGTTCCGAAGATCGATTCTCTGAAGCTTGAAAAGAGCAATGGCAAGCTCATTCTCTGGTTTGCACCGGAACTTTCATATTATCCTTTCAGGGAAGAGAGCTGCAGACTTTTCAGAAAATCGCTCGTTGATGCCCTGGGAAGAAAATTCAGAAAATATGACATTGAGCTGATAACCAATACCTACAGAATAGAACAGCTGGTACCGAATTATTTCAGAAAGGACTTCCCGGCCGATTCATCATGCTTTCCTGTTCCCGATACTGATAAAAGGATACTGGTGAAAAAGATTTCTGACGATCCTCCTTTATCGGGGCTTCACGGCAAGTCAATAGCCCTGTGGAACAGTCACGGGTACTATTTTGAAATGTCCTTAGACAGATGGGAATTCCAGCGTGCAAAACTGTTTGGCACCGTGGAGGACGTCTCCATCACGGGATACGTGTTGCCCTATCTTTCGAGGATGCTTGAGAAAGCCGGGGCAACGGTCCATATTCCCCGCGAAAGGGATATCCAGACCAGCGAGGTCATAGTCGATAATGATCGTTCGACGGCTAATTCCGCCTTCATGCTATCTACAGGAAAAAATAGCGAATTAATCAATAAAGGCTTTATCCTGACTGATACCATATTTGCAGGATTCAATCCTTTCAGGAATGGAAGTTCCCTCAGAACAGCCGACGACACGGCACACTATATTCCCGATATTCCGTCACGGGGCGATTACGCGGTTTATATTTCATACCCACTGTTGCCTGATAATACAGGCGAGGCATTGTATACCGTTCATCACACCGGCGGTTCGACAGGCTTCCTGGTTGATCAGACGATGGGAGGGGAGACCTGGATTTATCTCGGGACATTCAATTTTGATAAAGGTATGAATCCGGAGAGAGCTTCGGTGACGGTCACACGCAACAGGGGCGCCTCCGGCTATCTGGCCCTGGATGCGGTGAAATTCGGAGGAGGAATGGGAAATGTGGCTCGCAGGCCATCAGCCGAGATATTGAAAAACCAGCCATCACTTTCTGACGGAAAGACGGCTCAGAATGCCGGTGTTACTGCAAAGGAAACTGATTATTCATGGAAACTAAGCGGGATGCCAAGGTTCATTGAGGCATCAAGGTACTGGCTGCAATATGCCGGGATGCCCGACTCGCTGGTTTATTCTCCTTCTTTATACAGGAATGATTACAATGATGATTACCAGTCGAGAGGCTTATGGGTCAACTACCTGATGGCTGATCCCCAGCCGGAAAAAGGCAAAGCCGGAGGACTGGGTATACCAATCGACCTGTCACTTGCATTTCACACCGATGCAGGAGTGGCTCCCGGTGATTCGATAATCGGCAGTCTTGCAATTTTCCATACCACCGTCGACGATGGAATCTATGCCTCTGGTTTATCACGCATGTCGTCGAGGGAGTTTGCAGATGTTGTTCAGACTCAGATCGTTGAGGATATCAGGAAAAACTTTGAACCCGGCTGGACAAGGCGGGGACTGTGGGACAGGCCATATTCGGAAGCGAGGCGCCCGAACGTCACTTCATTGCTTCTAGAACTTCTGTCGCACCAGAACCTTGCCGATATGAAATACAATCTCGATCCGAGGTTCAGGTTCAGCGTCTCGCGATCTATCTATAAAGGTATCCTTAAATACCTGAGTTATGTTGAGAATCGCCCCTATACAGTCCAGCCCCTGCCGGTCAGTGATTTTGCTGTCACACCTGCCGGCGGGAAGAAGATTAGGCTCTCGTGGCAGCCCGTAATTGAAGAAGGAGAGCCTACATCAGTGCCGGCCTGGTTCAGGGTGTACACCCGCGAGGGAAACAATGGCTATGACAACGGCCGGGTAGTAAAGGGCAACAGCCTTGAGATAGAACTTCCGGCCTGGGATTCCATATATTCATTCAGGGTGACCGCGCTGAACAACGGAGGAGAGAGCTTTGAATCCGAGGAGCTTTCGGTGGGGATCAATAGTGAAAGCAGGGGCAACGTTCTGGTGGTGAATGGCTTTGACCGTGTGTCGGGGCCTGCCTGGGTGGATGATGAGCTTTCGGGAATTGAATGGTGGAACGACCGCGGGGTGCCATATATAAATGATATTATCTCAATAGGCGATCAGTATGATTATGACAGGAATAGCCCCTGGGTAGATGACGATTCGCCGGGATGGGGAGCATCATACTCCGACATGACGGCCAAAGTGGTGCCGGGCAATACATTCAACTTCCCCTTAATCCACGGCAGATCGGTTATGGCTGCAGGTTATTCCTTCTTTTCGGTATCGGACGAATATTTTGAATCTCAGGACGACTGCGCGGATGAATTCGGCATTATCGACCTTATTTACGGAGAGGAGAAATCAACACCCTTCTTCGGCGATACATCCAGGATAGATTTCAGGATATACACTCCCGGATTCATGGATAGAATCACTAAAGTGACTGCTGACGGAAAATCAGTGTTCATGTCGGGTGCTTATGTGGGTTCGGACCTGATTACAGACAGGGATTCCACGGCGCTGAAGTTTGCAGAAAAGATTCTTCACTTCAGCCCCCGGACAGGACATGCCGTGAGGACGGGAAAGGTCTACGCGACCGATTACGCGAGACCGCATTTTGATGGATCCTTTACTTTCAATACAGAATATTCACCCGAGTTTTACACGGTCGAGGCTCCTGATGCCATCGAAGCCTCCGGAACCGGTTCAGTATGTGCATTCAGGTATTCCGAGAATAATTCATCGGCCGGTACGGCATTCAGGGGACGTTATAACATTGTTATAACGGGCTTCCCCTTCGAATCCATCCCCGATAGAGGTGAAAGGGATAAACTAATGAAGCAAATCCTTGATTTTTTAAACACGAAATAAGATAGTGATGAAACCCGTAACAGCCTTTTTACAATTCAGGGAAACAGACTGGCTTTGCAAGACAGCCGACTCGCTGAGGAAATCGAAAGTGGTTGAGTCGTTAGTGATTGTCGGGAAAGAAGATCCGCGTGGTACCGGCTGCTGCTCCGATACCCGCTTTCTGAAATCCGCTTCGATAGCTTCAACTGCTGCTGTCAGACAAATGGCTGATCTGACCGATACCGAATATATTCTTGTTTATATTAAGCCCTTCCCCCTGCAGCTTAGCCGCTTTGCTCTCCAAAGGATGATGCAGGTATGCAGCGATACCGAGGCCGGAATGGTGTATTCGGATTACTTCGAGAACAAGGAAGGAAAACTGACTCCCCATCCCGTAATCGATTACCAGGAGGGCAGCCTTCGCGACGATTTCAATTTCGGCTCGGTGATGCTCTGGAAAACGGCGGCTTTCAGGGAGGCATGTCTCGGAATGGACCAGGATTACAGCTATGCCGGATTATATGACCTCCGCCTGAGGGTATCGGAGAAACATCGGCTGATAAGGATACCCGAAATGCTTTATACTGAAGTGGAACAAGATATAAGGCTGTCGGGTGAAAAGCAGTTTGACTATGTCGACCCCAGAAACAGGGAAGTACAGATAGAAATGGAGGCAGCCTGCACTTCACACCTGAAAAGGATAAAGGGATGGCTGGCACCGGAGTTCAGGGAAGTCAGCTTCGATGCTGAAAAATTCCCCATCGAAGCCTCGGTTATCATTCCGGTACGAAACAGGGTAAAAACCATCGGTGATGCAATCAGCTCGGTTCTTTCGCAGGAGACTGATTTCAAATTCAACCTTATCGTGGTCGACAATCATTCGACTGACGGCACGACTGAGCGGATACGTGAGTTTACCGCCAAAGACGACAGGATTGTTCATGTTGTTCCGGAAAGTCTCGACCTTGGTATAGGCGGCTGCTGGAACGAAGGCCTGTTCCATGAACGCTGCGGGAAATTTGCAGTACA
>JAAYQC010000020.1 GCA_012519515.1 Bacteroidales bacterium
AATCGGAATTTCCAGAACCATTGGAGGCATGCCTGATATCGGCGCATACGAGATAGCTCCTGTTATGTCTGGTGGAAGCGATATTCTGGGAAGACTTGATGGGTCCGGCGAATTCACTCCTATATCCGGTACTCCTATCCTGAAAGATCTTTCTGACCCCTGGGATATACGTATAGCAGCCGGAAGCAATGCTTCAAGAGTAGTTCGTCTGGAAATAACAAAAAATAAATACCTGGATGATAAGGACTCATTTTATGCAAACGTTGTTGGTCTGGACGCTTCGGGAAATTCTCTTCCAGGAGCCAAACACATACGTGTTACTTTCTACAAGGTAGGCTCCAACAAGGATAATTACATATACCAATCAAAAACAGCAAGTAAGGGGAAATATATACTTTTCTCTTCAAATGATGCATTACAAGGAACTAACCAGTTTGCACATGTAATATATATGGTTTCTAACAAGCTTCACTATGAAGTACCAGGCGACCAATTCTAACCGGAGGGCAAAATGAAAATTAAAAGATATTTACTCCCATTAATCACTGTATTGTTATCTCTATCGGCATTTCAGGGTTGCAGCGGTAAAAGCGACGATATTGAAATCGATCCCCCTATAGACAAGAATAAATTTAACTTCGAAACCATAGAGGATCCCGCCAATACATACGGATTCGACAAAAAATCTGACGATCCAAATGTGCATATTTCATTGAAAGCAGACATGACAGACGGGAAAACATACGTCAAGTTTAATATACCCCAGATTGATGATTTTAAAGCAGTAGTCGCCCGTAGCAGTGATCCTTCTATATTCGTACTAACATCAAATGGCGGTCCCAATAATAATGTTGAACTCACTATAGGTGAAAATTCACTTACTCTATACAGTAATGGCAATACCGGTATAGCACTGCTTGAAATTGTCGGCATAAACGATATAGATGAACAGACAATAATCAGCGGATGTGCCCCTGGTGATCCATCAGTAACCTGCAAGGAAAATCTCTTCGTGCACGCTTACACCGAAAGGTTAATTCCATCAATTTCAGTGTACAGAATATATAATCCCGCTCATGGTGTATCCTCAGCTCCTGCGGACCATGACATGGCTGCAGTATTAGAGGAGATAAATGATATTTGTAAGCAACCTGTGGTTAAGGCAACTGCAGGATCTGTTACAAGCACTTTAACTCCCGTTTCTTTTGATTATAACGGAAACCAGAAGGTAGAATATTATGAAATGCAGATGTGGAAAGGATATGTAGTAGGAACCTACCTGGGTGAATATGAAGCTATCTATTCAGCACTTTCCGGAGCAGGCGGAAATCCTATCGCCTATGTCAAAGATCTTAACGTCGCCTATGAATTAACACACGATTACCCTGCCGGCAGCATATCGAAACTGGAATTATATTCCAACAACGGTTTAAGAGTCGGCGAAACTGTCAAATTATGGAATGGTACTAATGAAATTAATGTTAACATAAAAGAAATTAAGGTTCACCCTACAACTGTTGAACTGACTATCGATCCAATCAGTGGCCCCTTAACAAGCAGGCAGAGATGGACATTGGCCGGAAATGTATCCCCTGGTGCTTCAACTATTTATATCAATGATGCAACAGGTTTGAATGTCAATGATCGAGTATTAATTGGACCGCCAAGAGATGACGGTACGACTGAAGAAATCATTATTACAGCAATTAACACATCAGCTACGCCACATGAAATTTCTATTGCCAGTCCTGTAAAAATGGAACATCCCAGCACAGTAGTGACTCGCAATCATGTCGTTTCTACAACTGCCGGTAACCAAACAAGTTCTATTACCATAGACGATGTTGCCACAATCAATTGGCTATTTGCCTTTGACGGAATAGAAGCTCACGTGAAATTTTCAACAATCAGTGAAGGTGGTAATTCGGAGGAATTTTTATCACTTTCATCTCCTTCAGGAAATCTTCCTATTGCGGTTACAACCACAGATCTTCAAAATCTATATACTAATGCAGCCGTTTTATCTTCTCCCCAGCATCTGATTCAGAAACCGGTGAGCTATATTCTCAAAAGTCTGGCAGGGCTTTCAACATTTCCTGTGATACTCAGTCCGGATTGCGCATCAAATGTCGCCGGTTTTGCTGAAACAATATCTCACGAAATGTTTCACCTGCCTTCACTTGCAGGGCTGTTCCATTCACCGGATACCGAAAATCTCATGTACCCATATTGTGCAGGCGGCAGAAAACTTATTTACAGGAGTTTTGAAGAAATCGATAATGAGGGAGACCCAACGGGGAATTTTGTTAATCAATGGGACAAAGTCATAAGATAATGAATATTATTCGATGGCCCATGCGTATTTCATAATCTATTTTTTAATTTGATATCTCAAGGAGGTGTCGTGAATACACGGAGAATATTCATTTTTATTTCTGTTCTTTTTTTCTTTACCTTTATATGGTGCAGTGGAAATGGACCGGTTTCTGAAGATTTTAATCCCGGGACAATAACTTTCCTTGATAGCGGAAAAATATTTACTCCCTATTACCTGCCTGCGATTCTTACACGGATAAAATTTGCAAACGACAGCGTAAATGTTGATACCATTCAGGGAGACAATATTATCCGTCATTGGACAAGCATTATAAAAGATAAGGACAACCGGCGTCTGTGGGACATAGTCCGGCGAAATAATATCGCTAAAAGCCCTGACCCTGTTCTGCCGGAAGGAGCCATGCCTGCAATAGGCTTCGGCAGTATGACTATTATAATTGAAGACCAGTCAAATCCAGATACGATTCTGATAAGAGGTTCAGTGTACAATCCCGATTTTTGGTCACCGGGATTGAGAGAACTGGTTGCTTTCAAGGATTCGCTTATTGCTGAATATAAGAATCAATAATTTTACAGGATATACTCTATTGGCTTCCAGGATATTTCCCGGCAAATTGTTATTTCTATTTCTTTTTTTGTCCAGTATTTCTGCTCAGGAAAACTTTTTTGTGCCATGCGGTAAAATTGTTTCCTTAAACAGTGAACTTCTCAATTCTTTATATTCATCCTGCAATTATATCTCCCCCAGAACCCAACAACTTAAAGAGATTCTGAAAACAGATTTCTCCACTTATGACACATGTTCGATTCTGCTTAATAGCATTCTTGAAACGGGTTTATATTGCGAAGGTGTTACTCAGTATTCCCATTTTATAAAAGACTCACTGATTGTAAAGGTGCTCATTTCGTTTCTCAGATCCGATGAACAAGAAATTCGCAATATGGCCGCCGATTTCATGACAGCATACGCTAATCCCGCTCACCTTAATTTCTATTCATACTATATCAGAGAAAACTGTCAAATCGATTCTCTGTTAGCCGGGAAAACCACCTCTGCCAGCATCCTCAAAATCTTATGTCTTGCAAAATTGAACGACAAGG
>JAAYQC010000163.1 GCA_012519515.1 Bacteroidales bacterium
CGTATTCCGTACCTGTAGAATTTGTAGCATAAGCCCTGACATAATACTTGGTACCGGAAGTAAGTCCTGTAAGGTTGCTGGTAAATGCACCAATCCCGGTTCCATCCTCAGTGTGTGTACCTGATATAGTAGGATTGGCAGTTGTCCCGTAACAAACTCCCCTGGCGGTTACAGCGTCTCCGCCGGTTGCAGTAACATTACCGCCTGCTGTTGCAGTGGTATAACTGAATACCGTAACCTCATTGGTAGTAACGGTAGCGCCAGCCAGAGCCGTAGTCGTAAAATCAATCTCATTGCCGTAGGCGGTTCCGACACTATTCGTGGCATATGCCCGCACATAGTATTTCGTACCAGGCGTAAGCCCGGTAAGGTTGCTTGAGAATGAACCCGTTCCCTTACCATCAGTGGTTTTGGAACCCGATATAGTTGGATTTGCCGAGGTTCCCCAGCAAACACCCCTTGCTGTAACTTCCGCACCGCCGTCATCGGTTACATTACCCCCGGAGACTGCCGTGGTTGTCGTTACTCCGCTGGCTGCAGTGGTAGTAACTACCGGAATCTCATCCTTCTTACAGCTGTTCAGGGTAACAACACCTGCAAGAAAAACGATGATTAATAAAAAATTCAATACTTTCTTCATAATGTAAGTGGATTAAGATTTAATTTATAACTCAATTTTAGTTGATTGAACATCTATAATTAATATATCCGGAAAGGATATGCTTCCATCTAGAGTTTTTTAATTCTTAAGACATCTGACAGACTTGCCTCCTGCCTTTATAACTCCTTCACGGTATATCCTTCCTTCATTACTGTCTAAACGGCGATAGAGTGCTTTTGTTGTTCCATCCCAGTGATAAGATGATGTCCACCAGTATCCAACTTTACCAAAATTGTAAAATTTGCCATAAACTCCATATCTATAACCTTCACCCAAAGCTGTGAAGCCACTTGAGTTTGTTCCGTTTGCCTGGTCCCATGATGTGGTACTCTTCAGTTTATTCCCTTCGTCAGTACCCCTCCATTCAGTTTTATTGGACTCTGCCGTTGTCATACCAAGGTATCTCTCAAGTATCTTGAATTCCTCATCCGTAGGTACATGCCATCCGTCCGGACATAATTCGCCGACCTCAATGGTATACCAATTATATATTAATCCGAATCCGTCCCCCTGCGGAATGTTATCATACCAACAACAGGCAGGGGTAGTAAGGTTTTTCCAGGCAGTTGAATCTGTTACAAATGGAATTTCATTTCCTCCAGGATAGCGGGTTGTCCTCAGATCCTCCTGCATCCACACTTGCGTACCAATTATTATGGTGTTATATATATTGCCGTCAATATCCGTTGCATCGGTTGAGAAAGCCACCTCTGAACCATAGCCGATTCCGGCGCTGTTTCTTGCATAGGCTCTTACATAATATACTGTACTGGGACTCAGTTCGTCAATGTTCACGGTGAAGTTTCCGGTTCCGGTGCCTGATGAAGCATGAGGTCCGGACGTTGTTGGATTGCCTGTAGTATTCCAGCATATACCCTTTTCCAGCACGGCAGCTCCATTTTCACTTATGCTATTGCCACCAGAAACCGCTTCAGTTAATGTTATCCCGGTTGCAGCATTGGTTGTCAGGGAAGGCACCACAACCTGCAGGGTTCTGAAAGACACTTCATTGCCATAAGTCGTCCCCTGGCTGTTGGTTGCATATGATCTGACATAATAAAGCGTATTTGGAGTCAGATCTGTCAGACTGCTTACAAAATCACCCGGACCCGTTCCATCCACGGTATGCTGACCACTCACTACCGGACCGGAAGAAGTGCTCCAGCAAATTCCCTTTGCAGTGATGTCGGATCCTCCATCCGACAGTCCGCTTCCTCCTGAAGTTGCTGTTGTCCAGCTTATCTCTCCGATTGCCCAGGTACTAATTGCCGGAGGTGTTGCAAGTGTTGTAAACTGCAAATCCTCGCCGTAGGAAATCCCTACACTGTTAACTGCAAAAGCCCTGACATGGTAGGTTGTTGCTTTCATCAGCCCGGTAATATCGACAGAAAAAACACCGGTGCCGCTTTCATTCACGATCTTCTTGTTGTCATCAACAGTAGGGTTTGCAGATTCAGACCAGCAAATCCCCCTCTCGGTTATTGCTGCACGTCCGTCAGAAAGAACATTGCCTCCGGCAACCGCCGATGTGGATGTTACCTCAGCAGGCGCCACAGTAGATATGGTTGGTAATACCGGATCCTTTTTGCATCCGGATAAAAACACAACTGCTGACAGATACAACGAAGTCAGCAGAACACTTGAAATCCTGAATTTTCTTTTCATCCGCATATAACTTACTTTAAAGTCAGCCCGCTCAAGCGGCGGAACAACACATGACTGAAAACCACATAAATACATGTTTGTAAATTTGACACATATGGGTTTCATCTATAATCAGCAATTACTTTATCCTCTTAAACTAAAATACCTGGCAATTAATTGTGTAAACCTGAAAAAAAATCCATCATCCGAATCATAAAAAACATTGCAAACTCCTCAACGATACCTCCCTGGTGTAAAACTGATCAAGGGAGGGTAATCTGAATACTTCCGGTATTTCCGGTGTTAATCCTTTTAAATCAATATTGTAATCAGCCGTGTCAATTCTTGACACACCTTACAGACATTCCAAAACCATGACCGGCATATACCCTAAAGAGTTTCTCGCTGTCGTTCTGAATATTACGGTACCAGGCATTCGGCTCTATCTCGCTTGAAGTCCACCAGTACCCGTTGGTTCTTAATCCCTGGAAAGAACCGGCAGCTGTACGCCATCCGCCAGGCAGGGCAGTAAAGTCATACTCGTCGGTAGCTCCGGTATTCGGACTTGTCCAGTGTGAAATTCCCGTTTCCTTCAGTTTTCCCCCGGCAACCAGCTCTCCTCCAATAAAATCCTTTAATGTCAGCCAGTCGTTATCCGAGGCAACACGCCAGCCGGCAGGACACAACATCCCTGAACTAACGGCATTCCAGTTATACAAAGCTCCATAGGTACTGCCGTTGCTGCTGATATTGCCATACCAGCAGTATCCATACTGATCAAGTGAAGACCAATCTTCTGCATTCTCTGTAAGCACAATCGGAGTGCCGTCATGCAGTCTTGTAGTCATGAGGTTTTCAGCCATCCAGAGTTGTGTTCCTATTCTTATCACATCATAATCATTACCGTCAATATCGCTTACTGTCAGCGGATCGGTAGTAAATTCACGGTCAGCTCCATAAGCGGTACCCGCCGCATTGATGGCATATGCCCTGACATGGTAGGTGGTGTTGGGAGAGAGCGAACTCAGGTTGCTTACAAACGACCCGGTACCACCTCCGTCCGTTGTGCGGCTGTTGGCTACAGTAGGATTGGCAGAGGTACTCCAACAAACTCCTCTTGAAGTGACCGGTGATCCACCGTCGCCGGTTACCAGACCACCTCCCTGGGCAGTGTAAGGCGAAGTAGCATTAATAACTGCAGTTGTTACCGTTGGCGGAAGGGCGCCGGTTTTAAACTGAACCGCAGCTCCGTAACCCGTACCCTGTTCGTTTGTAGCATAAGCTCTTACATAATATGTTGTATTGCCCGACAATCCTGTCAGATTGCTTTCAAAACTGCCGGAACCGGTACCATCAGAGGTTTTGGAATCAGTGATGTCCGGGAGAACTTTGGTACTGCTCCAGCAGACTCCTCTTTCTGTAATTTCAATGCCTCCGTCGGATGTAATATTGCCTCCCGATCTGGCAGAAGTCTGTGTTATTCCGGTAACAGCCCTTGTAGTGAGCTCCGGGGAAGCATAAAGACTCGTGGTGAAGGTAACCTGATTGCCATATGAAGTACCCTCACTATTTATCGCGTAAGCCCTTAAAAAATATTTTGTATTCGGCTGCAAACCACTTACATTGCTTGTAAATTTACCGGTTCCATATCCGTCGGTGGTTCTCGCGTCTTCCGTATTAGGCGACTTGCGTGTATCCCAGCATACGCCCCTGACTATAATATCAGCATTCCCGTCTTTTGTCACCTCCCCACCTGCCAAAGCAGTCGTGGGTCCAACTTCAGTAACCTCACCGGTGACAACTTCAGGAGGTCTTAGTATAACACAACTCTTAAAAGAGAGTAATACAATGCCAATGGCAATGAACATGATGAAGTTTGATACCTTTTTCATCCGTATATAATTTTATTTCAATGGTCGGATGCCTGCCTGTCGGCAGACAAGGAACCCACATGCTTGAAAGTCACATACATACGTGTTCGTGTATTTGATACATGTGGGTTTCATAATTGGTTAGTCTTGATCGCGGACAACTTTTACCTGTTCTCTGAATTCAGATATAAAAGTACTAAAATCATTCAAATACCATGCCATTTAAGCCGGCTTTGACGGATATCAGATACAAACGATCAGAACGGCAAATTGTTGCATCTTCAGAAAAGCAGAAATTATGACTTATTTTCCGGGTCTGGCGAAGGTTTGTAAGCTAATGTAAAACGAAAGTCGGTACCGTGCCCCGGTTTCGAAGTAACCCACATTCTGCCTCCTAGCAGTTCCACGTATGCCTTGCAGATCGACAAACCCAGACCGGTCCCGCCGAATTTTCTCGAAATGACATTGTCGACCTGAAAGAACCTCTCAAAGATCTTCTCATGATGCTCATCGGGTATTCCAATACCTGTATCCTTTACGTAGAACTCCAGATTACCATTCTTGAGAGCATAGCCAAAATCAACAGAACCCTCTCTTGTAAATTTCATGGCATTGCTTATCAGGTTTGACAATATCTGGATCACCTTGATTCCATCGGTTAGAATAATCGCCTTATCATCGGCCAACCCTGTCTGCAGGTTAATCTTTAAAAGATCGGCCTTCTCCTTATAGCTGAATTGTTCGTACAGGTTTCGCAGGGCTGCATTCAGATTCATCTCTTTAATATTCAGCTTCACCTGTCCGCTCTCTATATTGGCAATATCAACAATATCATTTATTATTGACAGAAGCTGGGTTCCACTCTGAAAGATAATATCGGTAAACTGTTTGCGGTCTTCCGCGGTCGTATCAGGTTCGTTAAGCAGGGCTGAGAATCCGATTATTGCATTCATGGGAGTGCGGATCTCATGCGAGACATTATGGAGAAAAGCCGTCTTCAGACGGTCACTTTCCTCCGCTTTTTCCTTGGCAGCAATAAGCTCTGATTCATCCTGCTTCCGCTGAGTGATATCCTCGATCATTATCAGGAAATACTGCACCTCATCATTATTATTGCGTATAATGCTGGTGGTGGTGGATCCCCAAATGACACTGCCGTCTTTCCGTATAAACCTGTTTTCAGTATGGTAAACAGGAATCTCCTCGGCCACAAGGCGTCTTAAACCCAAATCGTCGGCGGCTGCATAATCAGGATGAGTAAAGCTTAGCGGCGTAACTGATCTTACTTCTTCCTCCCTGTAGCCCAGCATCCTGCAGAAAGCCGAATTAGCCCTGATGATGGTCATATCCTTTCCTGTCATCGCGATACTTATAGGGCTTTCCTCGAATATCTTCCTGAACCTTTCCTCGCTCTCCTTAAGGGTTTCCTCAGCTTGTTTGCGTTCGGTAATATCCCTGCAAATTGCCTGGAAGTATTTCACTCCTTCAATTTCAACTTTTCTGGCGCTGATTTCCAAAGGTATATGTGTGCCGTCCTTACGGTCATGCACTGTCTCATAAGTTGCGTAACCTATTTCGTCAAGTATCCGGCTTTCCTGTTCGAATTGTTTCAAAGCTTCCTTTGACCTTATCTTGTAAAGGTTCATGCCAAGAAGTTCCTCCCTGCTTCGCTGATATGCCTCAAAGGCTCTGTCGTTGGCCTCTATGATATTCATATTCCTGTCGGTAAGAAATATTATGTCATTGGCGTACTTCAGAATATAGTCGAAGTGCTTTCTCAGGGCGAGCCGGTCAAGTTCCGCTTCATATTTTTCGCGGTAGAACCTGGCGTTTTCATTCCACTCAATGATCCCCAGCAACATGCCGATAGTCAGAATGAAGAGAGTTATAATGATGATGATCAAGGTCATCTGGTCATTCAATGCAGTGAAGACCTCGCTTTGGTTTATCTTTGCAACCAGGAACCACGGTGATCCGGGGATCTTTCTCATCGCGGCCATTACGGGAGCCCCCCTGTAATCAATCCCGTCAGCTGTCGATATATTTCCCCTGACTGCCATGGCAGCAGGAAGCTTTTCGGCCGATACCGGTTTTCGCAGCTTTAGTTCGGAATTCTTCCTGAATCTTAATCCACTAAGATAAACCACCTCATCCCCTTCCTGCCTGACAAGCAGCGATTCCGTCGTTTTTCCCGGTACCGGCCAGGTACTCAGAAGAGGATACAGAACTTCCGCCGGATCGATCTTAATCAGCAGAAGCCCAAATACAGATGAATCATCCCGCCATGTATCGAGCAGAGGGATCACAAGATGCAGGTATGCAGGGGCGACATCCCCGTTCCTGACAAAATCTGTCAGAATGCCTGTCCGGAGCTTAAGAAGTTCAGGAAGCTTTCTTTTCAGATTTTCATCATACAGGGTGTCATTACCCGGAAATTTCCCCTTAAGCCTTCCAAGAGAATCGATGAGAACAACATCTTTATAATCGCTATACACGGACAGAGATTTAAGACTGGCTGAAATTTCCTTATAAGTAATATCTTTCTTATAAAGATAATCGTGAAGCTGTCTTATGTAGGAAGCATTCCCTCCAATCAGTCTCGCATCTCCAAGCCTCTCATCCCTCCAATGGGCTATCTGATCAACCTTTATGTCGGCGATGGCAGAAAGCTCTATCATTTTATTGCTGACAAGACTTCTCTTGTGGCTTCTGTAATAGAGGAAACCCAGCAAGATACTACTCGCTGCAACAATGGATAAAAGGACTATCAACAGCCATGGAGTTGCCGGTTTTTGCTTTTGCAAAATCATTGGAGCTCTCCTTTTCCTGTCAGGTAAAACCTTAAAAACATCACATCTGAATGTAAAGTTAAGGCATCGGATCCAAATAATTCAATGATCCTTGCCTTACATTACAGACGTTGAATCACCCTTTTTTATTATAAGAGATGCAAGAATTGATAAAAGAAGTATTGAGACTATTACAGACAGTGATATGGTAACCGGTATTTCGAAGTCGAAAAAAGCCGCCAGCATCTTCAGTCCGACAAATGTCAGAACAAGGGCAAGTCCGATTTTCAGAAATCTGAAAAGCCCCATGATTCCTGATATGGCAAAATAGAGCGATCTCAGACCAAGAATTGCAAAGATATTCGAAGTAAATACTATAAAGGTATCCTTACTGATCGCAAGAACTGCCGGAATACTGTCAACAGCGAAAATCAGATCGGTCGATTCTATTATAAGCAGGACTACGAATAAAGGAGTGGCATAGGTCTTTCCTTCCTTCTTCACAAAGAATGAGCTTCCATGAAAATGATCCGAAACCGGCAAGAATTTTTTAAGAAGCCTTACCAGTCCGTTTTTTTCAGGTTCAACTTTCGCTTCTTCCTTCTGCAGGAGCATCTTCAGCCCGGTAAAAACCAGAAAGACACCGAAAATAATTACAATCCAGTGGAACTTGTTTATCAGGGCGACACCTGCAAAAATGAAAATAGCCCTCATGATTACAGCTCCAAGTATCCCCCAGAACAATACCTTGTGCTGATACTCCTTCCTGACTGAGAAAAACGAGAACACCATTATAAACACGAAGATATTATCTATGCTCAGGGAATATTCGATAACATAAGCTGTTAAAAACTCAAGGGCTTTAGTCTTGCCGAACTGGAAGAGAATAATAAGATTGAATATCATCGCCAGCGAAACCCACACTGCCACCCAGGAAAGGGCTTCCTTTAGTTTTATTTCGTGTGATTTCTTATTGAACACGCCAAGGTCGAGTGCCAGCATCACAACAATGATAATACAGAAAATAACCCAGAAAATTGGACTGACTTCCATAAAAAAATTTTGATGGGCAAATCTATAAAAATATTTTACAGATTGATGTCATCAGACTGAAGTATGTATAAAATCCGATATCAAACCAGCCACGTTTTAATACAATGACTTAAAATCTTTTATACATTTATCCCTTTATTTGTAAAAGCACAGTCATGACACGTCATATTCTCAGAATTCCTGTGGCTTTTATAGCCCTGATATGCTTCAGTGTTTTTTCCTATTCACAAAGAACAGTTCCAGGTTCAGACAAAATCAACTCGGCCGACCTTGAAGCCCATATCTCATTCCTTGCCTCGCCTTCGATGAACGGCAGAGCCAACGGTACGAAAGATCTGGACATTGCTCTAAATTACCTGACTTCACAGGCCAAACTGCTGGGCTTGAAACCAGCAAACGGCAATAGCTATTATCAGCCTTATTCCCTGATGAAAAAATCAATTGATCCCGAAAAATCGGAAATCAGTATTTTCACAACCGCGAATGACTCCATCCAATTCAGGGAGCCTATGTACCAGCTGTTCCCCACGGGCCCTTCCGATTTTGAGATTGAGGGAGAGGTTATCTTCGCCGGGTACGGAATAAGAGCCGATAGTTACAGTTATAATGACCTTGAAGAAATAAATCCTGAAGGAAAGATTCTTCTTGTGATGAACAGGTCGCCGCTGTCGGAAGATGGTTCGGAATACCGGTTTCAGGGTTCGATATGGTCATCCATGATGAGTCTGCAACCAAAGATGACTTTCCTGATGTTCTCAAAAGCAAAGGCAGTAATCATTGTCTCCGATCCGAAATCGGGTTACTCCTCCATCCAACAACAACACCCCGGAATTACCAGCGAACTGGAATCCCTGAAGTATCTGAAAGGATCCAAACCAATGATCATAGACATGCCGGCCGTGCCCAGAATCCTGTTCGTTCACAGAAATATAGCCGACGAACTCCTGAAAGGAACAGGTCAATCTCTCGAGAAGCTTCAAAAAGAGATAGACTCAGAACTTAAGCCAAAATCTTTCCTTATTCCCGGAAAAAGGATCAGGATAACAGAAGCAACCCAGACCGACGAAATAACAATGAACAATGTAGCCGCATGGATTGAGGGAAGTGATTCAGAACTGAAGAAGGAAATCGTCGTATTCTCAGGACATGCCGATCATGTGGGAGAAAGAGGAGGAATAATACACCCGGGCGCTGATGATAATGCTTCGGGATGTGCAGCAATACTTGAAATAGCTCAGGCATTCCAAAGCCTTGAAAAAAAGCCGTTGCGATCACTTTTGTTCCTGTGGGTCACAGGTGAGGAAATAGGATTGTTCGGCTCACAGTCGTATGTGGAAAATCCCTTGTTTCCCCTGGAAAATACGGTAGCCAACCTCAATATGGATATGATAGGCAGAGTCAGGGGTGCAGCCGACACCACTGAAAACACCCCCATGACAGATGAGACTGGATTATTCGTTATAACCGGGAACCAAAGCAAGGAACTGGTCGATATAGCCAGGGAGGTCGATGAAAAGACAGTGCTGGATCTGGATTACAGTTTAAGCGGCAGGAATCATCCGCTTCAGCTTTTTGCCAGAAGCGACCACTACAATTTTGCCAAAAAAGACATCCCGGTACTTTTCTTTTCAACAGGTCTTCATACCGACTATCACGAACCCGGGGATACCGTGGACAAAATCGATTTTGCAAAAATGGAACTTGTTACAAGGGCCATATATGAAATCGGTTACAATGTAGCCAACAGGAAAAAAAGGATAGTTGTCGACAATCCATTCAGCAAATGGTAGCCTGAAGCAAAAGGTTACTGATCTTCTGGATTAACGTTTCTCCTCAAAAAAGGCTTTCACGGGTACTGAATATTTTCTGTCAATATCAGGGATCTGGTTATTGTCAATGTCTTTCATCGACCTGATGTATTCCAGAAGAGCCAGCCATTCCTTGCCTTCCTGAACTCCCGGTTGTTCCTCATCCATATCAATTACTGCCCTCTTCATGTCTGTCACCGGATTCCCCGAAACATCCTTCGGAAGCACCTTTATCAGACCAAAGCTCATCTTCTTTATTATACCGATAAACTCGAGCATGTAGGAATTGGCTGAAATGGAATAAAGTGTGGTATCATCTTTTGAAAAACTCACATCCCAGGTCTCTCCATTTACTCCCAGAATTTCAATGCTGTTTATCTTTCTGAACAGCATGCGACCGGGATCATAGCTGACTCTCAGTCCCGAATAAAAACAGTGATTGGAGGATGATGACTTGTGGGCTATCATCAGAATCTCGAGAATGTTCTTAAGTTCCTTTCCCGTGACATAAAGCCTCGCGAGAGGATATCCTGGCAAATCGTCATCTCCCGATCCGAGCGACATGATCCTGAAAACATCAGGGGCCGTCATCACACCAGGCACTATCCAATCCCTTATAACCCCCACAGCCACCATTCCGATATCGCATCCATCCGATGAATGACGGTTTACATAACTGTGAATGGCATCGGCAATCATAGGTCCAAGATTGCTTGACCTGAAGTCGCCCTGCTCGTTGCATTCAAGCAGGAAATCCGTTTCAGCCACAGGATCGAAATAGCTCAGGCCAAGGGGAGCAAGAATCTCCCGTGTCACAAGAGACTGCTGCTCTTCGACAGCGGCAATAATATCACTCTCTCCGGCAATGCTGTCATCCACAGGTATAAGCCTGTAATCTCTTACACTGACACTTCCGTTCTTCCAGACAAGTTCAAGCCTACCTACATTCTGACCGTACTCACCGGTCTGTACCACCGGAACTCCCTTAATAATAACAGGCTCCGAAATTTTGGAATGGGAATGTCCGCTGACGATCACATCAATCCCTCTTACCTTTTTTGCCAGCCTGATATCCTCCCCTGCCCAATTTCCCTTTTTATCCCTTGAGACTCCTGAATGGGATAAACAAATGACAATGTCACATCCATCCTTCTTAAGCTCCCTGACCATTTTCCTGGCGAAAGGCACTTGTTTTGCAAAGCTTACAGGTTTGGCGAGCGGAGCAACTTCAACGGCATTCTTGCCCAAAAGTGAGAAAAAACCGATTTTCAGTCCATCCCTCTCGAGGATGAATTTCCTTAAAACTACTTTCGAATCATAAAGCTTCTCAAGTTCATCATCTCCACTTTCTTCAGCACTAAGAACAGCATTGCTTAAAAGGAGCGACGGAATCTCTCCCTTAGCCAATGAGCTGTTTATGATTCCGGCAGTCTTCGCCGGACCGAAATCAAATTCATGATTGCCCAGGCATACAATGTCGTAACCCATCTGTTTCATCAGCCGCAGCTGAAAGCCTGTTTTAAGCTCCATGGCATGAAACAATGTACCCATCAGAAAATCACCTGCATCAACCGTCAGTGTTATGCCGGGATTATTTCTCTTCTCAGTTCTGAGGATGGCAGCGATCCGTGCAAATCCCCCACGGGTTTCATCATCACCCGGTGACCACGGAGTATACTCAGCCTCAGGGCTAAACCCGTTCAGGCGGGAATGGAGATCATTGGTATGCAGGATAACTATCTTCTTTTCCTCCTGACCCGATAAGTGGAGGGTAAAAGCAAAAAAGAACAAATACAGCAACAATCTTTTCATTATCAGGAATTTTTACTTTTCAAATTTACATGTTTTCAATGCATCTGCAACAACAAAGGTACTTCCTCCTATAAAAACAACATCATTTTCAGAAGCTTCAGCAAGGGCTGATTCAAAAGCTGAACGGACATCGGGATATGGAGTGCCTTTAAGATTCCATTGCCCGGCTTCATCCATCAGGACTATTTCATCAATTGCTCTTGGAACAGAGGCCTTTGTGAAATAATAAACGGCGTCGGAGGGAAAGAGAGGCAAAACAGATGCCCTGTCCTTGTCACTTACGAATACGATAATAATGCGGAGCTTATCAGCTACAATGCTTTTCAACTGCGACAATACCAGGCTGAGCCCTTCATGGTTGTGTCCGGTATCACAAACAACAAGAGGCTTTCTTCCGGCAATCTGCCATCGCCCCATAAGCCGGGTGTTTCCGATAGTTCTCCTTATCCCGTCAATGATATTCGAATCACTGCAACGCGTGGTATTCTGCATGATACGTATCGATTGAAAGACTGCCTGAATATTTTTTGCCTGGTAATCCCCTCCAAGACTCACTTCTCCATTGAAGTTGAGGCCGGTTGACTTTTCAAGAACAGAATAAAGTCTTTTACCTGTACGGTAATTCAAGTCATACAGCCTGCAATCAAAAGCCTGACCGGCAAAGCTGATCTCCGATTTGTTCTGTTGAGCAGTCGTGATGAAAAGTTCACTGATCCCGTCCTGTGTTTCACTTATCACAACCGGGATGCCCGGTTTTATAATACCGGCCTTTTCCGCTGCAATCTTTAAAAGTGTGTCACCCAGAAGATCAGCGTGATCATGGCCAATATTGGTTATCACTGACAGTTCCGGAGTGATAATGTTTGTTGAATCAAGCCGTCCTCCAAGACCGGTCTCTATAACTGCGAATTCAACACCTGCCCTGGCAAAATAATCAAAAGCCAGAGCGACTGTCATTTCAAAAAACGAGGGTTTAAGGGAAGCAAGTATCGTTTTATGTTTTCTTATAAATGAAGTAACCTCATCCTTCGGGATCATCTTTCCATCGACCCTTATCCGCTCCCTGAAGTCCTTCAAATGAGGAGAGGTGTATAGACCGGTCCTGTAACCGGCCTCCTGAAGTACAGAAGCAATCATATGGGATACGGATCCCTTTCCGTTGGTTCCGGCAATATGAACTGACCTGAATTTCCGGTGAGGATGCCTGAAATAACTATCAAGGGCCAGTGAGTTTTCAAGATCGTTCTTGTAAGCTGCCTTCCCTATCCTGTGGTATGCCGGAAGCTGGCTGTACATGAATTCAAGAGTCTGATTGTAATCCATAATAATTGGTTTTGTGTCAGTCCGGCAAACCGGCATTGCCGGAACGATACAAATTAACATACTTTCAACACAAGCAACAATCTAAACTTTATTTTGGTTATTTTTGCGAACGCTCAGTATTTGGACCGGGAACCTACAGTATGTTGATTGCAAATTATTTATCATGAAGAAGAAACACAACAAAAAACTTTTTATCATTGACACGAACGTACTTTTGCACGATTACAGATGTATTTACAAATTTGAAGAGAACGATGTAATCATTCCCATCGTCGTACTTGAGGAACTGGACAAATTCAAGAAAGGCAACGACATCATTAATTTCCATGCCAGGGAATTTACCCGTGAACTTGACAAACTCTCCGGAGACATGCTTCTTACAGCCAACATACCGCTGGGTGAAAACCTTGGTAACCTGCATATAGAAACAGGTCGCGACTTTTCCGAAAAAGTCAGCCAGTCATTCGCTGAAAGAACTCCCGATCACCGGATACTGGCAATAGCTGATTATGTCTGTAACACGAACAAGGACAAGACCGTTGTTCTTATCTCAAAGGATATTAACCTCAGGATGAAAGCCAAATCGCTCGGTATAATGGCGCAGGACTACCAGAACGATAAAGTTGCCAATATTGATGATTTGTACAAGGGTATCCAGGTACTTGAAGGTGTTGATCACAAACTTATAAGCAAGCTTTATGAAGTTCCTGAAGGCGTAAGCGCCAGTGATTTCGATCTGGAATCTGATATGAAGGGCCACCGGTTCTTTATAATGAAAAACAGTGGGGCAAGCGCTCTGGCACACTACAATCCTGTAACAAAAATGCTGAACAGGGTGATCAAACAGACCACCTATGGCATTGAGCCGCGCAATGCTGAACAGACCTTTGCCCTTGAAGCGCTTTCAAATCCGGATATTCAGCTTGTTTCACTTACCGGCAAAGCGGGAACGGGGAAAACCCTTCTTGCCCTTGCAGCAGCCCTTCAGCAACACAAGAGATACAAGCAGATCTTCCTGGCCCGCCCCATAGTCCCCCTGGCTAACAGGGATCTTGGATTCCTCCCGGGAGATGTGAAGGAAAAAATGGAGCCCTATATGACGCCATTGTATGACAATTTGACTGTCATCAAGCACAAATTCAGCCACCAGAGTCCTGAATTTCTAAGGATCAATGATATGATGAAGGAAGAAAAGCTGGTTATCACCCCTCTCGCCTATATCAGGGGCAGAAGCCTTTCGAGCATCTTCTTTATAGTGGATGAAGCCCAGAACCTGACTCCCCACGAAATAAAAACTATAATAACCAGGGCCGGAGAAGGTACAAAAATGGTCTTTACCGGTGATATTGAACAAATCGACTCACCCTATCTCGACACAGGATCCAACGGACTGAGCTACCTCTCCGACAAGATGAAGGATCAGGATGTTTTCGCTCATGTGAACCTTGTTAAGGGAGAACGCAGCGCCCTGGCTGAGCTTGCCAGCAAGCTGCTCTAAGCCATGACAGCAGTAAATCACGGATCAGAAACAATAATAAATCGACAAACCATGAAGAACAAACTTTCAACACTCCTGCTGCTTATTCTGATAAGCTTTACCGGTGCTTCCACCGATGCCATGGGACAAGCCAAGTCTTCCAAAGGCAAGAAAAACACTGAGGTCAGACTCTTTAACGGGAAAGACCTTTCTAACTGGGTATTCTACCTGCGGGATCCTTCAGTTGATCCGGCCAGGGTTTTTACCGTACGCGACGGAGTCATCCACATAACCGGCGATCCTTTCGGATACATGAGAACCAAGGATGTTTATTCAGACTACAAGCTTCATGTAGAATGGCGTTACCCGGGCGAATTATCAAACAGCGGTGTGTTTGTCCACTCACAAACTCCCGACACTATCTGGCTGAAGTGCTTTGAATGCCAGCTCCATGCCGGTGACGCGGGCGATTTCATCTGCATGAACGGATCTTCGATGAACGAACAGAAAGAAGGATCAAGGGTAATTAAAAAAATGAATCCTTCAAATGAAAAGCCGGCAGGGGAATGGAACACCATGGAAGTGATCTGCAAATCAAACACCATAGAGGTAAGCGTAAACGGATTGCTTCAAAATAAGGCAACAGGGATATCCGATTCAAAAGGTCATATTTGCCTCCAGAGCGAAGGAAAGGATATTCAATTCAGGAATGTCTACCTCATTCCACTCCCTCAGGAAAAAAGCAAGAGCAAAAAATAAATACTAAAAGGCAAGCAGGCCGGTATAATTTTCCGGCCTGCTTCTTTCAAACATGATCCCCTTCAGATGGAAAAAATCCGGAAAAAGATTTCATTCCATACCCTCGGATGCAAATTGAATTTTGCAGAAACATCGACCATAGCCCGATCGTTCCCGGAGGATCAGTTTGAAATTGTCAGAGCCGGTGCAAAAGCCGACATTTATGTAATAAACACCTGCTCCGTAACCGATGTTGCAGAAAGAAAATGCAGGCAGACAATTAAAAAGCTCCACCATCAGTCGCCCGATGCCGTCATTGCAGTGACGGGATGCTACGCACAGCTCAATCCTGAAAAAATCTCATCCATACCGGGTGTGGATTTGGTGTTGGGCAACAACGAGAAATACGATCTCGCCGCTTTTCTGAAAAATGCAGAAAAAAAGGAAATCCCGGAGGTTCACTCCTGTGAACTTTCAGACAAGGACAGTTTTTTCCCTTCCTTTTCTGCCGGCGACAGAACCAGATCTTTCCTGAAAGTCCAGGACGGATGTAACTACAAATGCTCCTATTGCACCATTCCACTGGCCAGGGGTATTAGCAGAAACCATGACATAGCTTCAATTGTTAGGGAAGCCGAACAGATTGCCGGGAACGGGATAAAAGAAATTGTATTGACAGGTGTGAATATCGGGGATTTCGGGAAAACTACCGGGGAAAGCTTTTATGATCTTCTGACTCAACTGACAGCCGTGGAAGGAATAGAAAGATACAGGATTTCCTCAATTGAGCCGAATCTCCTTACTGATGAGATCATAGAACTGACGGCAGGGTCTTCAAAAATCCTTTCTCATTTCCATATTCCACTCCAGAGCGGTTCAGACAAGGTCCTTGGACTGATGAGAAGAAGATACAGGAGAATAGATTTTGAAAAAAGAGTGACGATGATCAGAAAACTAATGCCACTGGCGGGCATCGGAGCTGATGTCATAGTCGGATTTCCCGGGGAAAGTGATGAATTATTTGATGAAACTTTCAGCTTTCTTAAAGACATGCCTCTCTCCTACCTCCATGTGTTCAAATTCTCGGAACGCCCGGGTACGCCGGCTCAGAAAATGCCTGATAAAGTACCCTTCAGAATCAGGGAAGAAAGAAGCCGGAGGCTGATAAACATCTCAAACTTAAAACATTCCGAATTTTGCAGTGTTAATTTTGGAACAAGAGCCGAAGTCCTGTTTGAACATACACCCAGCAAGGGTATGATATCCGGATTTACCGAAAATTACCTGAAGACGGAGTTGCCCTGGGACCCGGAACTTGCCGGAACGATAAGGAAAGTACTACTGACAGGAGTTTCAGGTTCAGGAAGAATGAAATGCGAATTAATAAACTGATATATGAAAGACATTAAAGCCCTTTGCGCTGATATAGAAAGTGCAGCACGTGAAGCAGGTAGATTTATCATGCAGGAATCGGCCACCTTCGATATCCACGATACTGAAACAAAAGGCCGGAACAATTTTGTGACATACGTGGACAAAGGATCCGAAAAAATGCTGGTCGAGAGACTCGCGAAGCTGATCCCGGAGGCCGGCTTTATAGCGGAAGAAGGAACTTCGGTAAAAAAGGGTGAGAAGTACAATTGGATAATCGATCCGCTCGACGGAACCACCAACTTCCTTCATAATGTTCATCCCTTTGCTGTCAGCATCGGTCTTATGGAAGATGACGAGGTTATCGCGGGAGTAGTCCACGAAGCAGGCGGGCAGGAAACCTTCACCGCCTGGAAGGGCGGCGGTGCATGGCTCAACGGGAAAAGGATACATGTTTCAAAGGTTCCCGTATTGTCTGGGGCACTGGCAGCCACAGGATTTCCTTACAATCTCTTCGACAGGCTCGATCCGTATATGGACCTGCTTAAATACCTTGTTAAAAATACTCATGGAGTAAGACGTCTGGGGTCGGCCGCTATCGACCTAGCCTATGTGGCCTGCGGAAGATATGATTTCTTCTATGAATATGACCTGAAAATATGGGACGTGGCAGCCGGAATGCTCATCGTCAGAGAAGCCGGGGGCAAATTCAGCGACTTCTCGGGAAATATGACCGGCCTTGACGGCAACGAGAGCCTCGCGTCAAATAGCCTTATCTATAATGAAGTACTGGAGGTGGTACAGTCGTTCATGAAGCAAAATAAATAATGAACCATGTGGAGAGCAGGTTATTATATCTTTTATGGAATCAACCGGATAATCACTCTTCTCCCACTGGGCATATTGTACGTATTCTCTGATATTCTGTTCCTTTTTCTTTATTATTATCCCTCCTACAGACGACAAATAGTTGCGGAAAATCTCACCAGATCGTTTCCTGAAAAATCAGCGGAAGAGATCAGACAGATTGAAAAAGCATTTTACAGGCACCTTTCCGATCTCTTTATCGAAGTCCTGAAATTGCCGGGCATGAGTAAAAAGGAACTATTGAGGAGAGTAAAACTGAACAACCCGGAACTGATCAAACCTTTTTATGAGTCAGGAAAAGACATTGCACTGGTTTACAGCCATTACAACAACTGGGAGTGGCTGACAACCGTTTTCCCGCTTTTCACCGCGTACAAATGTGTCGGAGCGTATAAACCTGTAAAAAACAAGATTGTCAACAAATTCCTCAACGATCAGAGAACCAGATACAAGGCTGATCCGGCTCCGATGCAGATGGTGCTCAGGAGAATCATTGAAAACAGAAAAAAGGGGATCAGGGCGATGTATGGATTCATTTCCGATCAGACTCCTGCCCGGGCACTGATCGAATACTATACTGATTTCCTTAACCAGGAAACTCCTGTTTTTCTAGGTCTTGAAAAAATCGCCACGAAATACGACATGGCAGTGTTGTTTATGGATATCAGGAAAATAAGGCGGGGATTCTACGAAGTCACCCTGGATGTTCTGTTCGAGAATACAAAAGGGCTCCCAAAATACCTGATCACCGATACTCACGTTAAAAGACTTGAGAAGACGATCATGTAAAAACCAGAATACTGGATATGGACGCACAGAAGGTGGAAATACAAGAAAGAGCCTGAAAATGCTTAAAACTGCTATAGTAATACTGAACTGGAACGGAATGGACTGGCTTCAGAAATTCCTGGAGACCACTATAAAGCATTCCATCAGCAGCGACACCAGAATATATATTGCCGACAACGGATCGACTGACGGTTCACAGGAATGGGCAGCCGGAAATCCGGGAATCACAGAGATAATCCAACTCGAAAAAAACTATGGATTTGCAGGCGGCTATAATCGCGCATTATCGCGGATCGACGCCAGATATTTTGTTCTGTTGAATTCGGATGTTGAGGTCACTGAAGGATGGCTCGGACCGCTGGTCGAATATATGGACAACAATCCGGAAACAGCTGCCTGCCAGCCGAAAATAAAATCGTACCATAAAAGGGATTATTTCGAATACGCGGGTGCTGCCGGAGGGTATATTGACAGGTTCGGATATACTTTCTGCAGGGGACGGATCTTTGACCGCATCGAAAAGGATGAAGGTCAGTATGACACAACTACCGACATATTCTGGGCTTCAGGCGCATGTATGATGGTCCGTTCCGATGCCTGGAAAAAATGCGGGGGATTTGACGACGATTTCTTCGCTCATATGGAAGAGATTGACCTGTGCTGGAGGTTCCATCTGGCCGGATACAGTGTTGCCTGTGTCCCGGAATCGGTAATATATCATGTCGGGGGAGGATCACTTCCATATAATTCAGAAAGAAAAACCTACCTGAATTTCAGAAATAACCTCTTTCTTCTTTATAAAAATCTGCCCGAAAACAGACTCGGGAAAATTATATTCCAGAGAAAAATCCTTGACGGCCTTGCCGCAGTGATGTTATTGTTCAAGGGCGTGCCGGGAATCCTGAAAGCTGTCAGAAATGCCCACAGGGATTTTAATAAAAGTATTGATTCGCTCCGGGTAAAAAGGGAAACAGTCAAAACACTCAGCATAGGGAATTGTGACGATTGCCTTTTGAACATAAGCATTGTTTGCCGGTTTTATCTGAGAGGCCAAAAGCTATTCTCAAAACTCGGGCTATAATAATAAAGGTATGAAATCTCACCAGCTTATGATATTCTTTACCATTGTCATCGCAATTTACTCTTTTGCAAATATCTATATATTCATAAAGGGATATGGCGCCATTCAGGCATTTCAGAAGAATAAAATCCTGTATCTCGCTATCTTCCTGCTTTTTGCATCATCCTTTATTGCAGGCAAGATCCTGGAGTCGAGACATTCCACAGTTTTTTCCGATGTACTTAATGTCATTGGAGGTTTCTGGCTGGCCTTTCTGCTTTACGGTTTTCTGTTCCTTTTCCTTTCAGACATAATTTCCATTCCCCTGCGCCTGACGGGTATCATCAACAGCAATAATATCACAGCATTTAAAAAATGGTCATACCTGGCAACCCTCGCTGCCGGCTTTCTTCTCATTGCAGGTGGTTTTATAAATGCTCTATCGCCCAGAACAACAGAATACTCTATTCAGATAAACAAAGCGGCGGGAGATCTTAAGGAAATGAAGATTGCCGCCGTATCCGACATCCACCTCGGGAGCATTATCAGGAAGAGAAGTATTAAAAAACTTTCTGAATTACTTAAAAAGGCTGAACCGGATCTCGTATTGCTTCTTGGCGACATCGTGGACGGAGAGATCGGACCTGTTCTAAGGGGAGACCTGCTTCAATACTTTTGCTGCCCTCAGTGTAAAGCAGGAACGTATGCAATTACCGGAAATCACGAGTTCATTGGCGGTGGTGCCAGGACTATCCCTTATATAGAGAGTAAAGGAATCAGAGTATTAAAGGATGAAGTGATAAGCATTGAAGGCGGGATTCAGATAGCAGGACGCCTTGACAGGGATTCAAGACGGTTTTTCGGGAAGGAACGTCTTCCCCTGGCTCAGCTTCTGGCCGGCACTGACAAATCAAAGCCTGTTTTTCTACTTGACCATCAGCCCTATCATCTCGATGATGCCGTCGACAACGGGGTGGATCTTCAGCTTTCAGGTCACACCCACAATGGCCAGATGTGGCCCCTTAACCTGATTACCTCAAGGCATTACGAACTTAGCTACGGCTACATGAAAAAAGGGAATACCCAATTTATTGTCTCTTCCGGTTTCGGGCTGTGGGGCCCCCGGGTAAGAATAGGCAGCAGGCCGGAGATTGTTGTTTTGAATATCAGCTTTACCAATACCGGCTCCGGCAGTACGACAGACAGCTATAGCAACTCATAAATCTTTTCCAGGGTCATTCCCCTTGATCCCTTTATCAGGATCAGGCTTCCCGTCACCGGATTATTCCTTAGATGGTCACTGAGCTGAACCACATCACTGAATAACTCAAATCCCTTATCACCCGCGACTTTTCCGAATTCAGTGCCGACAAGAAATATTTTTTCATATTTTACCTGCTCTATCTCATTCAGCAGCTTGAGGTGTTCCTCCTCACTCCTGTCGCCAAGTTCCAGCATGTCACCAAGTATAAGAACTTTTCTGCCGGCCTTAAGCTCCGAAAATGATTTCAGGGCAGCTCTCATACTGGTTGGATTCGCGTTGTAGGAATCACATATAAGAGTATTGTTATCGGTTGTCTTAACCTGCGACCTGTTGTTGCCGGGCTGGTATTTTCCAACAGCTTCCACGATATCATCAATGCCTACGCCCAGGAATAGGCCGGTTGCAACAGCTGCCCTGACATTCTCCAGGTTGTATTCCCCGAAAAGAGCCGTCTGAATATCATATACCCTGTGAAGGTACCTGATCCGTACCGCAAGGTTCATCTCCGACTTTAATGCTTCAACCGACAGCTCGACACCGGTGGGATGGGAATAGGGAACTCCCCTGCTTACAAGCCTGTAAATCTTCCTTGTCAGGTGAGGATTACGATCATCATAGATGGCAATGCCGTTTATTTTTCTGAGATGCTCATATAGCTCCGTCTTCGCCTTGAGCACTCCTTCCAGGGATCCGAAACCTTCAAAATGGGCGGTCCCGATGTTTGTTATTATTCCATAATCGGGACGGGCAACATTGCACAATGTCCGGATCTCGCCCGAATGACTCGCACCCATTTCGAGAATCATCATTTCAGCATTATCGGGTGCCGACAGGATGGTAAGGGGTAATCCTATCTCATTGTTCAGGTTTCCTTTCGTGTAATGAACCCTGAGTTTTTTCGACATTATCTCCGCTATAAGCTCCCTGGTCGTTGTTTTTCCGTTGGTTCCCGTTATTGCCAGAACAGGGACTCCCAGCATTTTCCTGTAATGCTGGGCAAGGCCCTGAAGCTCCATCAGGCAATCATCCACAAGAATTGTTCTGTCAGTCTCGTAAGCCGGATCATCGATGACGGCATACGAGGCTCCCTTGTCAAGAGCTTCTGCCGCGTATTCATTCCCGTTGAAATTCTGACCCCAGAGAGCAAAAAACAACTGTCCTTTCTTAAGCGTGCGGGTATCTGTTGACACTCCTGAAGATTCCTCCCGGAATATCCTGTAAAGCTGATCAGTATACATAATAAAAAAATTGCCTCATTATTAGGAATACATAATGAGGCAATTTATATAAAAATATTTTATTAGCCTATAGTCCCGACGGGCTACCTACTCTAATCATTGCACATCTGAAACCAATATCATCACGACTGCTCTCCTGATCGAGGAATCTGCGTGTGGAGGGATTCAGCCAGTATGCCCTGTCTTTCCATGAACCACCCTTGTAAACCCTCGCGTTATCATCTATGAGTGTGTAGTATTCCTTGTCTCCCTGGACATACATCCTTGACGATCCCTGTCTGTTGTCATCAACTGTCCAGTCGGAACCACTCACGATGGATGATGCAAGATCCCCATCCCTGTAATTCCTGTAGTCGCCTCTCTGATAATTATATCTGTTTGCAACGTCCGCATCCTTGACTGTATCAATGTAAAGCCGTCCGAGCCGGTCCTTGGCAACCACCTGTCCGTTGGCATCCCGCCTGAGGTCAGTGAACACGTTGCCCCTGTAGGGATTGAAACCGTCAACATCCTGGGATGTCATGGGCCTGTAAACATCCTGAACCCATTCGTTAACGTTGCCTGCCATGCAATATAGACCATAATCGTTAGGCCAGTAGGATTTTACGTCGGTGGTTATGCTTCCGTTATCATTAAGACTTCCGGCTACTCCCATCATGTCGCCCCTTCCGCGAACAAAATTGGCCATCATCTCACCGCGGTATTTTTTGGCTGCATTCCTTACATTATGACCATCCCACGGATAGATTCTTCTTTCATAAATGCGTTCCTGATAGGTATTGCCCCTGAGAGCGTATGCAGCAAACTCCCATTCGGCTTCGGTCGGAAGCCTGTAGGCAGGAAGCAGCAGGCCATCCTCGAAGGTTGTGCGCCTTTCAGTCTGATTGGGATTCAGACTCTCCCTTAGCTTGTTTACAACTCCTTCATACTGGCCTGCAAGATAGGCTTCAGTATTGAAGTTCTTTTCATTAAGCTGGTTGGGATCGGGGTTGAGTTCGCCCTCATCAATAAGGATCTGCTCATTTACCCTGTCGGTTCTCCAGAGGCAGTAATCATTTGCCTTAACCCAGCTTACACCTACAACAGGATAGTTGTTGTATGCAGGGTGCCGGAAATAATACTGGACGTAAGGATCGTTGAATCCCATCGGGCTTCGCCATACCAGGGTATCCGGAAGTGCCCTCCTGAATACCTCAGGATAATCCTTGTAAACTCTCTTAAGCCAGAACAGGTATTCACGGTAATCAACGTTCCTTACTTCAGTCTCATCCATGTAAAATGAAGATACTGTAACTGTTCTGGGAATATTGTTCCAGTCGAACATCACATCCTGCTCAACACGCCCCATTGTAAAGCGCCCGCCTTCTATAAGTACAAGACCCGGTCCGGTTCTCTGTTCGGCACCGATGGCAACTTCAAAGCCTCCATTGTCAGGATCATTGTAATTCCACCCCGTGGTAGGTGATACATTTGAACCGCCCCTTTTGCCCCCTTTACAAGAAAAAAGGACCAGAGCCGAAATTAACAAGATCGACAACAACCTAAATCTATACATAACTCATTAATTTAAATGCATTCATGAATTTTCCTCAACACGTTCTCCGTTAATATTTTTTTGACACCAATATAACTACACATCAGGTGCATTTATTGTTCTCCCTTTAATTCTTTTTTCAACATTGTTGAAACTGAAATTCAGACCGGTCTGATGCATAAGTGAAAATGGCATAGCCCGGTTTCCTGATGCAATATTGAATCTGTAACTGTAAAAAAGCGCTATCCTTTCAAGTTTTACTGAAAACCCGGCCTGACAATCCAGCCCGAATGTGTTTCCCTTGATAAACATAGAGCTGACCGACAGATAATTACTCTCTATCACCATCCCTGCCGTCAATGAATGATAATCTCCCTGCATTTCAAAACTCCCTGCCGGGACCAGCCTTAACTGACTCCATCCTTTCAATCCGAAATCGGCTGAAATATGAATAAATAGTTTTCTCTCAAGTCTTTGTTCGGGAGATCCCTTCCCGTTAAGATCGGGCCGCGACAGATGAGTAACAGCCAGTCCGCCTGCAATGTTTTTAAAAATGAACATCATTCCTGTTCCCACGTCGAATACTGTCCGGCTCTGACTGTCGGCAAGGTCGTTCCCGGGAAGGGTAATTCTCCCCATTGCATCAATCTGATCAGGGAACACTGCATCTCTGAAACTGAATCCCCGCCTGAAAAAAGATGCTGACAGGCCTCCGTTCAGGTAAAAATCCCTGCCTGCCTGAAGAAAATAAGAATAAGTCAGTCCGCCTCTCAGATCGTTCATGATATTTCCTGTGTGATCACTGGCCAGGAACATTCCCGCACCACCGTGAAGCGATTCCATATAGGAGTCATAGGAAATATAGAAAGAATGAAAATTATAATTGTTCCCCGGATAGAAATTCATATACGACAGTCTCATGATCCCGTCGTATTCAGTCCCGGCAAAGGCTGGATTATTCATCACCATAGTCTGGTAACCCGGTCCGTACCAGGTTTCCTGACTTTGTGCCGTTTCACCAAATACAATTAAAACCAATAATATGACCCGGGTGGCTCTTTTCATCTGGAGTCAGGTTGCAAAAGTTTATGCACCTTTGTAATTTCCTTCACAACATATTTCAATCTGCAAAATAAACCAAAAACCTTAACTACATTTCTATCTTTGTCTGTCATAATGAAAAATCTTCTCAAAATAGAGTGCCTGACCATCTTCTTCGCAATCCTGAGCGCACCCGGAATTTCACAGGAGTATGCTCACTCTTCAGTACTTGCATCAGGAATATGGTTCAAGATTCCCGTTACTGAAGACAATATATACAGAATTGATTATTCCACACTTAAGAAAATCGGACTTGAGTTTCCTTCAAATCCAAGGATATTCGGCAACAACCACGGCCAGTTGTCCTTCTACAACGACGGCTCTCATCCCGACGACCTTGAAGAAATAGCAATTTTTACAAACACGGGCAGCGACGGGATTTTCAATGAGGGAGACTATCTTCTGTTCTATGGTAAAGGCACCGGCAGATGGCTGTACGATCATTCTTCGGATGAGTTCTCACACCAAAGGCATTATTATTCTGATACGGCTTTTTATTTCTTAAGCTCGGGACAGACTCCGGGTAAAAGAATACAAATGTCGGAATTGCCTTCCCGGCAGCCGGACATTCTTTCCGAATCATCGGACGCCCTGTTCGTTCATGAAATTGAATCAGAAAACATACTTCACTCAGGCAGGGAATGGTATCAGCCTACCGGAGCCGGAAGAAAAATTGAAATAAATCCGGGGTTCAGCGATATTCTGACAAGCGAAAAAATCAGATATAAAATCAGGGTACTTGCCAGAGCCTCAAAAACAACAAGTTTTATCTTCAGTGATGCAGCATCCGGGCTTTCAAGCCTTGATGTCGATGGTGTCAATATTTCATCAACCACGGGTATTTATGCCAGGACTGCTGAAATGACCGGAGAAACATATCCCCGTACGTCAGAGCCGGTTTTCGGAATTTCATATTCAAATAACGGGGAAATATCGGCAAGAGGATGGATCGATTATATCCTTATTCATGGGCGGAAGAAGAATAATTTCAACGGAAAGTTTTCTTCTTTTACCGATTCCCGGTCGGTTGGCGAAGACACAGTCACGGAATTCGTATTATCTGCCCCATCCAGTGATGCAGTCATCTGGGACGTAAGCGACCCTGCAGCTCCGGTGGAAATGAAGCACACATTCAGCGCCAATGAAATAAGGTTCACAAGCAAAACCGATTCCCTGAAAACATTCATAGCATTCAGACCTGATAAGGCAATAATCCCTGACATCAATACAGCTCAGCTTCCCAATCAGAACCTTCACAGCTCGCCCGGTGCAGATATGGTAATAGTCGTTCACCCCCTGTTCTATAATTATGCCTTGATCCTGGCGGAACTTCACAGGAAGGACAGTGCTCTGGAGACTCTGGTAACAACCCCACAGCAGATATACAACGAGTTCTCAGGCGGTATACCCGACATCGTTGCTATCAGAAATTTCCTGAGAATGAAGTATCTGCGACAAAAAAACAGCGAACGCGAATTGAGATACCTGCTTTTATTCGGCGACGGGTCGTATGACAACAAGACTCCTCCACCCGGGAATACAAACTTCATCCCCACTTACCAGACACAAAACTCCAATGTCACTGTCTCTTCCTTCACATCTGACGATTTTTACGGACTGCTCGACTCCGGTGAAGGAGAGGAAACAGGAAGCGAAGATATTGGAATTGGAAGGTTACCCGTTTCGGATACTGTTGAAGCCCGGATAGTGGTTAATAAAATAGAAAACTATATGAAGGCAATGGATCAGGCTGACTGGAAAAACGTGCTCTGCCTTATCGCGGACGACGAGGACGGAAACATTCATATGTCTGATACCGAGAAGCTTGCTGCAACAGCAGAAGAACGGGCTCCCTGGGCTGTTGCTGACAAGATCTATATTGATGCTTTCAGGCAGGTAACAACATCTACCGGCCAGTTCTATCCTGACGCCACAAGGGCAATAAACGACCGGATTAATTCAGGAGCACTTATAGTCAACTATATCGGGCATGGAAACGAAACCAGCCTTGCCCATGAAAGAATCCTAACACCCGAAGATATTTCGAGCTGGCGAAACAATGAGAAGCTGCCTCTCTTTATAACCGCCACCTGCGAATTTAGCCGCTTCGATGATATTTCATCAAACCCATTGACAGCTACAGTGATAGAGAAACAGTCGTCGGGAGAACAAATACTGTTTCATCCCGGAGGCGGGGCAATAGCATTGATGTCTACTACCAGGCTTGTATATTCCGCACCCAATTATATCCTGAACAGTAATATCTTTGAAATAGCTTTCAACAGGGATGAGGAGGGCAGATCCATGAGGCTGGGCGACATAATAAGAACAGCAAAAAACATGTCGGGATCAAATACCAACAAAAGAAATTTCATGCTGCTCGGCGATCCGGCCTTAAGGCTTGCATGGCCATGGGGCGGCAGGGTGGTGACAGATTCAATCAATAATGTTCCTGTTGCAGAATATGCCGATACGCTTAAAGCTCTTTCAATGGTAACAATCTCGGGACATCTGGAAGATATCTCAGGGAATCAGGCCGAAAGCTTCAGCGGTATCGTTTCAATGACCGTTTTTGGAAAATCAGTACAGACTGACACGCTTGCCAATGACGGAGGGCAAATAATGGAGTTTACAGAAAGAAAAGCTATCCTATTCTCCGGTAAAACCAAAACGGAAAAAGGCAGATTCCGCTTTAACTTCATTGTCCCACGGGATATTGACTATGCCCCCGGCCAGGGAAAAATAGTATACTACGCATCAGACGGATTAACTGAGATGAACGGCAGTTTCACAGACATTGTTACCGGAGGTTTCAGCAAGTCCGTCATCAGCGATGAGACCGGCCCCAACATCAGGCTGTTCCTGAACGACACCCTTTTCCGAAACGGCGGGATGGCAGGAAGCAATCCTGTACTCCTTGCAAGGATCGAAGATACAGGCGGAATAAATATTGCAGGGACAGGTATCGGGCACAACCTTATTTTCTGGCTTGATGGAAACAAGTCATACCCGGTTGTACTGAACGGTTATTTCCGGAATGACTTCGGCAGCTACAGTTCCGGAACTGTTACTTATCCTGTCACGGGGTTAAGCCCGGGAAGCCACAGCCTCACCCTGAAGGCCTGGGATAATTTCAACAATTCATCTGAAGAAACTATTCATTTCATCGTTGCTGATGAACAAAAGCTTGTTCTCAGAAACCTGATCAATTACCCCAACCCATTCAGTGAAAATACAAGAATCAGCCTTCAGCACAACAGGCCCGAAGGCATACTTGAGGTTAGCGTGTCGATTTTCAATATTAGGGGCCAGCTTGTGAGAGTCTTGCTTACATCAATTGAATCAACAGGTTACCAGCTTGAGCCAATTACCTGGGATGGACGTTCTTCAGGCGGGCAGAAATTGCCCGGCGGAATATACCCCTATACCGTGGGAATCGTCTCTAAAAACGGTGAAACTGCCACTATTTCAGGAAGAATGATCATTTATTAACAACTGCACAATAAGTCAACGAAATATTTGTTTTATATTTGCATTTTCTAAATCAATACATATATAATATGAAGAAAACTTTTACACTGTCAATAATTTCCCTAATACTTTTCCCACTAAATTCCTTCTTGCATTCTCAGGAACTGAATAACATCGGTACAATGGTACCGGTATTGACAATTTCACCGGATTCAAGAGCCGGTGCAATGGGTGACGCGGGAGTTGCCACATCTCCGGATGTTTACAGTCAGCATTGGAATCCTGCAAAGTATGCTTTTATTGACGGGAATGCAGGTGTCGGCATTTCATATTCACCATGGTTGAGAAATCTTGTACCGGATATGAACATCGGATATCTGGCCGGTTACTATAGAATTGACAGCAAACAGGTTATAAGTGCAAGCCTTTTGTATTCATCACTTGGCGATGTATTTTTTACCGATGATTTCGGAAACCACGAGATGACCTTCAGTCCAAATGAATTCGGGCTGGATCTTGGCTATTCAAGACTTTTTAGTGAGAACTTTTCCGGAGGAGTTGTTTTCAGGTATATTTATTCCAACATGACAGGCGGATCCTACGCGCATGGCGTTCCCACAAAGGCAGGTACATCTTTTGCAGCCGATGTTTCCGGATACTACAACAACAGTGTCAGCATGTTCGGGAAGGACGGTGAGCTTGGCCTGGGTATCAATTTCTCGAACATAGGCTCAAAAATGAGTTATTCTGACGAGGATCTGTCTGCAGACTTCATCCCCATGAACCTCCGGCTTGGCGGATCAGGCACCATCGAACTTGATGATTTCAACAAGCTTGGCCTTGCCTTGGATTTTAACAAGCTTCTTGTACCGACACCACCCAAATACAGTTCCCATAACCCCGACAGCATAATCGCGGGAAAAGATCCGAATGTTTCCGTTCCTGTTGCAATTTTCCAGTCATTCTATGATGCACCCGGTGGCTTCAAAGAGGAACTACGTGAGTGGATGGTTTCCATCGGACTGGAATATTGGTACAGTAATCAGTTTGCCCTGAGAGCAGGATACTTCCATGAGAACGAGAGCAAGGGAAACCGAAAATATTTCACTGCAGGAGCAGGATTCAAACTCAAGGGATTCACAATCGACTTCTCTTACCTGATGCCGACAGTGTCGAACCATCCGCTTGCAAGAACGCTCAGGTTCTCGCTAGCGTTCGACATACAGGCTCTTCAAAGAAACGGTATTTAAAGGATAATGAATATCAGGATCGGTCAGGGTATCGACTTTCACCGCCTCGAACCGGGTCTTGACCTTTGGCTCGGAGGTGTCAGAATACCCTCTGAACGGGGATGCCCTGCCCATTCAGACGGGGATGTCCTGCTTCATGCCATTTGCGATGCCATGCTGGGAGCAGCAGGACTCAGGGATATCGGTTATCATTTCCCCGATACCGATCAGAGATACAAGGATATAAGAAGCACCATCCTGCTGGGGAATACCCTGAAGCTTATTCAGAAAGAAGGATTCCATGTTATAAACATCGACTCCACGGTATGTCTCGAAAAGCCGAAGATAGCTCCCTATTCAGATAAAATGAAGGAAACAATATCAGCTATTCTGATGATTGATCCTGAAAGAGTCTCTGTCAAGGCCACTACAACTGAAAAACTGGGTTTTACAGGAAGAGAGGAAGGCGTAGTTGCCATGGCTGTCGTCCTGCTTGGTAAAACATCCGCCTGATTCAAACTGCATCCAAAGCTTCATCAATAACATTGTCATCTGCATGATACGGGACTGTTATCTCAAGTCCGGGTGTCCGTTTCATCTCCCTTTCAAGAGCGAATAAGGCTCCATCGTTCCCGGCCCAGCTTCTTCGGGCAATTCCGTTGTTCACATCCCAGTGAAGCATCATTGACAACTTGCGTTCCGTTTCCGGCGATCCGTCGAGTACCATCCCGAAACCGCCGTTGATAACCTCACCCCATCCGACTCCTCCCCCATTGTGAATCGAAACCCATGTTGCTCCGCGAAATGAATCGCCAATAACA